>NZ_CP102486.1:3600000-3900000 GCF_026261605.1 Dechloromonas sp. A34 | reverse complement strand
AAACCGAAAATGATGTTGATCTGCTCGATCAGGCCTTGTTGCAGCCCGACCACCGGCCATTGCGACATCAGCGCCGGGAAGGCGACGATGCAGATCGCGAAGGCGACCATCGCCGGGTTGAAGGGGTTCTGGCCGAGGCCGCCGTAGAGATGCTTGGCGACGACGATGGCGAAGACGGTACCGGTGACGACCAGCCACCACGGAGCGAGCGGCGGGAAGGTGAGAGCGATCAGCCAGGCGGTGACGATGGCCGAGCCGTCGGCCAGGAACATCGCCAGCGGCTTGCGCTGGACGCGCAGCATCGCGGCTTCGGCGAGCAGGGCGGCGAGCGTGGCAATCACCAGCTGGGCCAGAATGGCCGGACCGATCAGCCAGGCATAGGCGGCGATGCCGGGAATCAGCGCGATGCAGACTTGCGTCATGACCTGGCTGACGCTGATGTCCTTCAACAGGTAGGGGGCGGGGGCAAACATTATTCGGCCTTTTTGCCGGTCGGGCCGGCAGGTTCCTGGGCGGCGGGTGCCAGCACGACACGGCGCGACTCGATTTCGTCCATCGCGCGCTGCTGCTCGATGGTCACGGCTTCGGTGTTTTTGGGCTGGACGGCTTCGCGCTGGGCCTTGGCACGGGCCATGGCGGCCTCGATGGTGGCGCGCTTGGCATCCTTGTCGGCGTCGGCGTCGGCGTCGACGGGGGCGGGGGCGGGGGCGGCGCTTTCGGCAATGCCCGAGGCTGGGGCGGCTGCCGCTGCCGCAGCCTCGGCGGCCTTCTTGGCGGCCTGAGCGGCCGCCGCCTTGGCCAGCTTCTCAGCCTTCTCGGCTTTTTCGCGTTCGTCGCGCAGTTGCTTGAATTCGAAACGGGCTTTGGCGGCATCGGCCGCATTCTTGTCGCGTTCGCGCGCCCAGATTTCGCTCTTCGCGAAGCGGAAATACTGGACCAGCGGGATGCGCGACGGGCAGACGAAGGAACAACAGCCGCATTCGATGCAATCGAAGATGGCGTATTCCTGCGTCTTGCCGAAATTCTTGGCGCGCGAGAACCAGTACAGCTCGAAAGGCTGCAGTTCGTGCGGACAGGCCTCGGCGCAGGAGCCGCAGCGGATGCACGGCATTTCCGCCGCCTTGGGCGGGAAGAGGCGCTCGCTGTGGGCGATCAGGCAGTTGGTCGCCTTGACCACCGGGACGTCGGCATTGGGCACGAGGAAGCCCATCATCGGGCCACCCATCACGATGCCATCGGTGTCCGGGTGGGGCTGGGCTAGCTTGAGCAGCTCGCCCATCGGCGTGCCGATCAGCACTTCATAGTTGCGTGGTTCCTGGACATTGCCGCTGATCGTGACCAGCCGCGAGACGACCGGCTCGCCATGGGCAATGGCGCGCCAGGCGGTATAGGCTGTGGCTACGTTGAAACACTGGACGCCGAGATCGGTCGAGCGCTTGGCAGCCGGCACTTCCTTGCCGGTTAGCACACGGATCAACTGCTTGGCGCCGCCGGCCGGGTAGAGCGTCGGCACCTGGACGACCGTGAAGTCTTCACCCAGCGCGGTGACGGCGGCGCGCATGGCGGCGGCGGCTTCCGGCTTGTTGTCCTCGATGCCGATCAGCACCTTCTTCGGCTGCAGCAGGTCGCGGAAGATGCCGATACCACGCACGACTTCCTCGGCGCGTTCGCGCATCAGCAGGTCGTCGCAAGTGATGAAGGGTTCGCACTCGGCGCCGTTGATGACCAGTTCGTCCATCGGCACCGTCTTCGAGGCGGTCAGCTTGCCGTGGGTCGGGAAAACCGCGCCGCCGAGGCCGACGACGCCGGCATGTTGCAGGCGCCCGCGGACTTCCTCGGGGGTCAGGGACTTGTAGTCGACGGTTGCCCGGGGGATCCATTCCTCCTTGCCATCCGGTTCGATGACCACGCACAGCGCGTCGAGGCCGGAGGGGTGCGGCTGGGCCTGCATCTCGACGGCGAGCACGGTGCCGGAGGTCGGGGCGTGGACGGCGGCCGAGATCCAGCCGTCGGCCTCGCCGATCAACTGGCCCTTGAGGACATGATCGCCGGCTTGAACGACCGGGCGCGGCGTGCCGCCGATGCTTTGGTGCAGCGGTACGACGAGACGCGAGGGGAGCGGCGCCCGAGCGATCGGCAGGCCGACCGACTGGGTCTTGTTGGTCGGCGGCTTGACGCCGCCCTTGAATTTGAAGAGGTTCATCAACATCAGGCAGCTTCTTTGATCGGTGCGGCCTTGCGAATTTCAGGCTTGATCTCGATCACCGGGAATTTCCACTTCCAGTTCTCGATGTTTTCGCCGATCGGTTCCATGCGGATGCATTCGACCGGGCAGGGGGGCAGGCAGAGTTCGCAGCCGGTACAGAGCGGCGCGACGATGGTGTGCATCTGCTTGGCGGCACCGACGATGGCATCGACCGGGCAGGCCTGGATGCACAGCGTGCAGCCGATGCAGGTGTTCTCGTCGATGATCGCAACCTGTTTCGGCTTTTCTTCGGCCTCCAGCGGCTTGACCTCGCGGCCGAGCAGGTCGGCCAGTTTCTGGACGCCTTCCATACCGCCCGGCGGACACAGGTTGATGTCGACCTCACCCTTGGCGATGGCTTCGGCATAGGGCTTGCAGCCCGGGAAGCCGCACTGGCCGCACTGGGTCTGGGGCAGGATGCCTTCGATCTTTTCGACCAGCGGATCGCCCTCGACCTTGAACTTGATCGAGGCGAAGCCGAGCGCCGCACCGAGCACGACGGCCCCGAGGGCCATGATGGCAATCGCGAGAAGAATATCCATTACTGGTACTTGTCCAGGCCGGCAAAACCCATGAAGGCCAGCGCCATCAGGCCGGCGGTGACCATGGCGATGGCGACGCCGCGGAAATAGACCGGCACGTCGGCGCCCTCGACCCGCTCGCGGATGCCGGCGAAGAGGATCAGCACCAGCGAGAAGCCGACCGCGCTACCGGCGCCGAAAAGCAGCGATTCGACAAAGTTGTAACCGTTGGCGATGTTGAGCAGCGGCACGCCGAGCACGGCGCAGTTGGTGGTGATCAGCGGCAGGTAGATGCCCAGCGTCTGCTGCAGGGCCGGCGAGGTCTTGGCGATGACCATTTCGGTCAGCTGGACGATGGCCGCGATGGTGACGATGAAGGACAGCGTGCGCAGGTATTCGAGCCCGAACGGCATCAACAGGTAGTGGTCGATGATGTAGCTCGCCCCGGTCGCCATGGTCAGCACGAAGGTCGTGGCGGCGCCCATACCGTAAGCCGTTTCGAGCTTCTTGGAGACGCCCATGAAGGGGCAAAGGCCCAGAATCTTCACCAGCACGACGTTGTTGACGAGTACCGCGCCGACGAGGATGAATAGGTAGTGGCTCATGTTGGGGGCTGGGTTGAAGGCCGTATTATCGAGGTTTGCCGCGGTCCGAACAACCGCGCGCCGCTTATGGGCTTATACGGTTTTCCGCATGATGTTAGCCAGGGTTCCCGCCACTTCGCTGACCAGATCGGGGCCACGGTAGATGAAGCCGCTGTAGAACTGGACCAGGCTGGCCCCGGCGCGGATCTTCTCGGCCGCATCCTCGCCGCCCATGATGCCGCCGACACCAATGATCGGCAGTTCGCCGGCCAGCGCGGTGGACAGCTTTTTCAGCACGTCGGTCGACTTGCGGAAGACCGGGGCGCCGGACAGGCCGCCCGTTTCGTTGCCGTTCGGCAAATTCTCGACGCCGTCGCGCGACAGCGTGGTGTTGGTGGCGATCACGCCGTCCATGCGGTGGCGGCGCAGGGCGTCGGCGATCGCGGTGATCTGCGCGTCGTCGAGATCGGGAGCGATCTTCAGCGCCATCGGCACGTATTTGCCGTAATTCTCAGCCAGCTGTTCCTGCTTCGCCTTCAACTGGGCGAGCAGATCGTCCAACGCATCGTCCTTCTGCAACTCGCGCAGGTTCTTGGTGTTCGGCGAGGAGATGTTGACCGTGACGTAGCTGGCGTCGTTGTACACCTTCTCGAGGCAGATCAGGTAGTCCTCGGCCGCCTTCTCGATCGGCGTCGTCGCGTTCTTGCCGATGTTGATGCCGAGGATGCCGCCCTTCTTCGGGAACTCCGCCGCCCGCACGTTCTCCAGCAGGCGATCGACGCCGGCATTGTTGAAGCCCATGCGGTTGATGATGCCTTGCGCTTCCGGAATGCGGAACAGGCGGGGGCGCGGATTGCCGTCCTGCGGGCGGGGCGTGATCGTGCCGATTTCGAGGAAGCCGAAACCAAGCCGAGCCAGGCCGTCGATGTAGTCGCCGTTCTTGTCCAGGCCGGCGGCGAGGCCGACCGGATTGGGGAACTTGAGGCCCATGACCTCGACCGGGCAGGCGGCGACCGGTTTGGCCAGGCAGCCGGCAAAGCCGGTGGCGTTCAGGAAAGAGACGCCGCTCATGCCGATGCCGTGGGCAGTTTCGGCGTCGAGCGCGAAGAAGAATTTGCGGATGAGTGGATAGAGCATAGCCCGCGATTTTACCGCATTGCAGCACGCCTTGCCGTCTGGAATCGCGACTTTGCGTGGCTCGGCGAACAAAAATCGGGCCGGGCAATCCAATTTGGCTTAGGCGGTGGAATTCAGGCCGCGGTCGGTCAGCGCGAGGTGCTGGCGGAATTGTTTCTTCAGTCGATAGAGCTGGGCCGGGCGGTGGGCCTTGCCGGTTTCCATCTGGCCCTCGACGGCTTCCAGGATGTCGAGTTCCTCGATTTTGCGGCGAAAACTGACCTTGTTGATCGGCTCGCCGAGGATGGTTTCATAGACATTCTGCAGTTGCGGCAGGGTGAAGGTGTTGCCGCACAGATGAACGGGCAGGGATGAATAGCTGCTCTTGTCGCGCACGCGCTGCAGGGCGGCGTCGACGATCTGCCGGTGGTCGAAAGGCAAGCCTTTCAGTTGGTCGATGGCGGTCATCACGACTTCCGGGTGGCTGGTCTGGTCGATCAGCGTGCTCGGCACCAGGGCGTAGTAGGCCACCGAAATCGACCAGCCGCGCGGGTCGCGGCCGGGGCCCGCAAAGGTCGCCAGCTGTTCCAGGTAGGGGCTGGCGATGCCGGTTTTTTCGCGCAGCGTGCGCATCGCGGCGTCGCGCGTGTCGGCATCCTCGTCGGCGTGAATGTAGCCACCGGGCAGGGCGGGGACGCCGGCAAACGGCGCGTGGTCGCGCTTGAGCAGGGCGACGTGCAGGCGGTGGTCGTGCAGCGTGAGGAGGACGACATCGACCGTACAAATGATCTCGGACATGCAGGGAGGCCGGATGGGAATGCGGAGTGCTTAGGATATCAATAAATCGAAGTCACGGCTGCTGGTGACGAGAGCCCGGTGCCTGCTTTAACGGTTCGCAATTTAGTAAGTTGCATTATTAAACTAACTAACCTATAGTCAGGTCGTGCACTCGATTGCAGGTGCACCACAACAGGAGGCCGATCATGGCAAACCGGAAAATCCACCTCGTGATCATCGATCCGCAAAACGACTTTTGCGATCTGCCCGCGGACTACCGTACCCTCGCTGCCACCGTCCCGGCGCTGCCGGTGGTCGGCGCCCATGCCGACATGCAGCGTGTCGCGGCGCTCATCGAACAGGGCGGGGCCGGCCTCAGCGCCATCACGGTGACCCTGGATTCGCACCAGCATGTCGATATCGCCCACCCGACCTTCTGGTGCCAGGGCGATGGTTCTCCTGTTGCCCCGTTCACGCCGATCTCGGCCGCCAATGTCCGCGAGGGGCAATTCCGGCCCCGTTTGGCCGAGGCCTTGCCGCGCGTGCTGGCCTATCTCGAGGTGCTGGAGGCGAACGGCCGGTACGCCCACATGGTGTGGCCGGTGCACTGCGAAATCGGCAGCTGGGGCCACAACGTCCATGACGACGTGCGCCGCGCCTACAACGCCTGGGAAGCGGCGCGGGTCGGGATGGTCGACAAGGTGTGCAAGGGCAGCAACCCCTGGACCGAGCACTACAGCGCGCTGAAGGCCGAAGTGCCGCTGGCCGACGATCCGGCGACGCAGCTCAACACGGCCTTCGTCGCCCGCCTGCGGCAGGCCGATCGTGTGCTGATCGCTGGCGAGGCGGGCAGCCACTGCGTCAAGGCGACGACCGAGCACATTGTCGAAAACTTCGCCGCCGCCGAGCTCGGCAAGCTGGTCCTGCTGAGCGACTGCATGAGCCCGGTGGCCGGTTTCGAGGCGCAATATGTCGACTTTGTCGATGACATGCGCCGGCGCGGCGTGCAGATCGCCACCTCGACTGAGATCCTGCCGGAATTGCTGGCCAACCGCTGAATCGGGAAAACAGAACATGAACCAGAGCATCCAGGCACCCGTCGTTCGCAGCCTGCTGGAAAACGACCTCTACAAATTCACCATGTGGCAGGCTCTGCTGCACAGCCACCCCGGCGCGCAGGCCGAGTACACATTTGTCTGCCGCAACACCCCGGCCTATCCGCTGGCCGAACTGAAGGCCGACGTCGAGGCCGAACTCGGCCGCCTGTGCAGCCTGAGCTTCGCCGAGGACGAACTGGCTTACCTGCGCGGTCTGCGTTTCATCAAGAGCGATTTCGTTGATTTCCTCTCGGTATTCCGCTTCCAGCGTCGCTTCCTCGAGGTCAGGGCGGTCGGCGAGCAGTTGAGCATCGTGGCGCGCGGGCCGCTGGTCCATGTCATGGCTTTCGAAATCTTCGTGCTCTACATCGTCAACGAGCTGTATTTCCGCCGCCTGCCGCACGATGTCGCGGTGCTGGCCGCGGCGCGCGAGCGCCTGGCGGCCAAGATCGCCCTGGTCCGGGGCGAGGGTGCCAACCTGGTGGCCGGCGACGAGACCTTCACCTTCATCGATTTCGGCCTGCGCCGCCGCTATTCCGGGGTCTGGCACGATGAAGTGGTGCGCACGCTGGCCGAGGCGCTGCCCGAGCACTTCCGGGGCACCTCGAACGTCTATCTGGCCAAGCAGTGCGGCCTGATTCCGATTGGCACCATGGCCCACGAATACCTGCAGGCCTTCCAGGCCTTCGGCTTCCGGCTGCGCGATTTCCAGAAGGCCTCGCTCGAAGCCTGGGTCCAGGAATATCGCGGCGACCTCGGAATCGCCCTGACCGACGTCGTTGGCATGGACGCCTTCCTGGCCGATTTCGACCTCTACTTCGCCAAGCTCTTCGACGGCCTGCGCCACGATTCCGGCGACCCGGTGCTGTGGGCCGAAAAAGCCATCGCCCACTACCAGAAGCTCAACATCGACCCGATGACCAAACGCCTGGTGTTCTCCGACGCCCTCGACCTGCCGAGGGCGATCGCGCTCTACAAGCGTTTCCGCGGGCGCATCCCGACCTCCTACGGGATCGGTACCAACCTGACCAACGACACGCCGCACAAGGCCTTGAACATCGTCATGAAGATCACCGCCTGCAACGGCCAGCCGGTGGCCAAACTGTCCGATTCGCCGGGCAAGACGCTGTGCGACGATCAGACCTTCCTCGCCTATCTGCGCCAGGTCTTCAATCATTCGGAGGTGGCGTCATGACGGCCTTTCGCATCACGCTGGCCCAGATCAACCCGACGATCGGCGATCTGGCCGGCAATCTCGAACTGATGCGCCAGGCGGCAGCCCAGGCCGCGGCCGAGCGGGCGCAGATGGTGGTTTTCCCCGAACTGTCGCTGACCGGCTACCTGCCCGGCGACCTGCTCGACGAAGCCGATTTCCTCGCCCGCTGCGACCGGGCGCTCGCGGAACTGGCCGCAGCGACGCGGGCCACGCCCGGCCTGTGCTGGGTGGTCGGCGCCCCGACCCGGCGCAGCGGGCCGGGCAAGGCGCTGGAGAACAGCCTGCTCGTCCTGCGCGACGGCGAAGTCGTGCTGCGCTACGCCAAGCAGCTGCTGCCGACCTACAACGTCTTCGATGAGCACCGCTACTTCGAGCCGGGGCCGGATGTCGGCCGCGTGCTGCGCGTGGACGGCACCCAGGTCGGCTTCCTGATCTGCGAGGATGGCTGGAACGACGCCGGCGACGACTACGCCGTCAATCCTTTCGCCCGCCTGGCCGATGCGGCCCCCGACCTGATTGTTTCGATCAATGCCAGTCCGTCCAATGTCGGCAAGCGCGAGCAGCGCCAGCGGCTGTTCGCCGCCGCCAGCCGGCGCCACCAGTTGCCGCTGGTCTACGTCAACCAGGTCGGCGGCCATGACCAGCTGGTCTTCGACGGTGCGTCCTTCGCGGTGACGCCGGCGGAGGGCGTCGTCTTTGAGGCGGCGCGCTTCGCCGAAGCGGTCACCACGCTGCAACTGGCCGACGGCCGCTTCCTCGCCGCCGACGGTGCCGCCTTGCCGCCGGTGCCGAGCGCCGGGTTGCCGGTCATGGAGTTCTATCGCCGGCAGATCGTCCTCGGCCTGCGCGACTACGCCCGGCGTTGCGGCTTCCGGCAGGTCGTGGTCGGCTCCTCGGGCGGCATCGACAGCGCCCTGACCCTGGCCCTGGCCGTCGAAGCGCTCGGCTCCGACAACGTCGTCGCCATCACCATGCCCTCGCGCTTTTCGAGCAGCGGCAGCGTCGACGATTCGGTAGCGCTCTGCCGCAACCTCGGCATCAAGCTCCACGAACACCCGATCCGCGCCATCGTCGGCGAGTACGAAGCCGGTTTCGCCGAGACCTTCGGCCAGCCCCTTTGCGGCCTGGCGCTGGAGAACCTGCAGGCCCGGGTGCGCGGCACGCTGCTCATGGAATTTTCCAACAGCTACGGCCACCTGCTGCTCACCACCGGCAACAAGAGCGAAATCTCGGTCGGCTACTGCACCCTCTACGGCGACACCAACGGCGGCCTGGGGCTGATCGGCGACCTCTACAAGACCGAGGTCTTCGATCTCAGCCGCCACCTCAACGCCGATGCCGGTCGCGAGCTAATCCCGGACAGCATCATCGACAAGGAGCCATCGGCCGAACTGGCGCCGGACCAGCGCGATAGCGACAGTCTACCGCCTTACCCGGTCCTCGACTGCATCCTCAAGGTGCTGATCGAGGGGCCGCGCCTCGGCGCCGACGAGCGGGCCGCCGTCGAAACCGCCTACGCCGGCCTGACCGCCAGCCCGGAAGGACAGGCCCTGGTCGCCAAGGTCCGGCGGATGATCGCCCGCAACGAATACAAGCGCCGCCAGGCGCCCGCCATCCTGCGCCTGCGCGGCCGGGCCTTCGGCAGCGGGCGGCAGATGCCGATCGCCGCCAAATACGACTGAGGGAGCAGCCATGAACAGCAACGGAACTTACGATGTGGCGGTCCTCATCGGCCGTTTCCAGCCCTTCCACAACGGCCATGCCGCCCTGCTCGCCAAGGCCCTGGCCAGCGCGCCGCAGGTCATCGTGGTGCTTGGTTCGGCGCATGCGGCGCGCAATGTCAAGAATCCCTTCACTTGGGAGGAGCGCGCCATCATGATCGCGACCACCCTCGATTCGGAAAGCCGGCATCGTGTTCGCTTCGTGCCGATCCGCGACTATTACGACGACCGGCGCTGGGGCGAGGCGGTCGCCGCCGAGGTCGCGAGCTACTGCACTCCGAGCGCGCGGATCGCTCTGGTTGGACACCTGAAGGATGCCTCCAGCCACTACCTGAAGCGCTTTCCCGGCTGGGAATTCGTCGCCGCGCCGTCATACGGTGAAATCGACGCCACCGCCATCCGCCGTATCTATTTCGAAGGCGAGGACGCGGCGGCGACCCAGGCCTTGCTCGGCGGCTTGCTGCCGCCGGCTATCGGGCATTACCTCAAGGGCTGGGCGCAGTTGCCGCCGTTCGCCCGCCTGCGCGGCGAACACCTGGCCATCGAGGACAACAAGCGGATCTGGGGCAGCGGCCCCTTTGTCACGGTCGATGCCGTGGTCACGGCGGCCGACCATGTGCTGCTCGTCGAACGCGGGCAGGCGCCGGGCAAGGGGCTATGGGCGCTGCCCGGCGGCTTTCTCGAGCCGCGCGAGCGGGTCTTGCAGGGCGCGATCCGCGAACTGCGCGAGGAAACCGGGCTGGCCCTGCTCGATTCGACGCTGGAAGCGGCACTGACCGAAGTCGCCGTCTTCGACCACCCCGACCGCAGCCTGCGCGGCCGCACCATCACCCACGCCCACCGCTTCGAGCTCGGCCAGTGCCGGCTGCCGGAAGTGGCCGGGGCCGACGATGCCGCCCTGGCCAAATGGGTGCCAGTCGCCGAATTGCCGGCGATGGAAGGGCTGTTCTTCGAAGACCATTTCAATATCCTCGACCACTTTCTGAGCTTGGCCGACTAGCCGCCGAGCAGGTAGCGCAGGCCGAGCAGCACTGCCATGCCGGCGATGAAGGGCAGCCAGGGGTTGCGCCAGGCCAGCGCGGCGGCGACGGCGGCGATCGCCGCGGCGAGCTTGGGGTTGAAGACCTCGACCACGCCGCCGACGACCAGCACGTCGGGCACGACGATTGCCGCCAGGGCGGCGGCCGGGGCATAGCGCAGGGCGCGCTGGAGCACCGAGGGCAGGGCGACGCGGTTGCCGAGCACGATGAAGCTGGCGCGCGGCAGCGTCGTGGCCAGCGCGATCAGGATGAAGATTAGCCACAGCGAGGCGTCGTAGGTCATGGTTATTTCCTCCGGTGCTCCCAGTGTTCGGCCGCGAAGCCGGCGGCAATGCCGGCGCAGATGCCGACCACGACGCCGAGGCGCAGCGGGATGTCGCGCAACAGCGTGGCGCTCGCCCGCCGACCAGGGCCGCGACCAGCATCGGGCGGATGCGGGCCATGGGAACGAGCAGCACGATCAGGGCGATGGTCGCCATGAATTCGAGCGACCATTGCTTGGGGATGAAGCCGGCGGCGTAGATGCCGATCAGCGCGAATACCTGCCAAAGCAGCCACGACCAGATGGCCGGCGCCAGGTAGTAGCCGAGCCGCCAGTGCGGGTCCTCGACCTTCATCATCTTGTCGAGACAGGTCGCGAACACGCCGTCGGTCAGCAGGTGGCCGGCCAGCCAGCGGGCCGGGGTGCCGACGCCGCGAAAGCCGGGGGCGATGGCAGCGCTGAAGATGACGAAGCGCAGGTTCAGCGCGAGCGCGGTAGTGACGATCAGCCAGAGCGGCGCCTCGGCGGCGATCAGCGGCAGGGTGCCGAGCTGGGCGGTGCCGGCGAAGACGATGATGTTCATGCCCATCGCCTGCAGCGGCGAGAAACCGGTGCTGGCCATCGCCATGCCCATGACCAGTGCCCAGGGGACGAGGCCGACCGAGAGGGGGAGGAAGGCGAAGAAGCCCTCGCGGGCGCCGGACCGGAAGCTGGAAGACAAGGAACTGTTCTTTCTGGATGACGGCCGCCTAGTCTAGTGCCAGTCTTTGAATTTGTGGTACTAGCGCCCGGGAGTTAGCCTCCCAAGGGGCCGGCTCGCCATCTTCCGCCGAGGGGCGCACAATTGGCTGCAGGGGATTGCAGCAAGAAGTCAATCATGGGGAATGCTTCGATGATCAAACTTGCCGGGCTGTTTTTCACGCTCTGCCTGACCCTGAGCGGCTGCACCGGCTATGCCGGAAGCCGACTCCAGACGGGCGTTTCCGGCCGCGCCGAAGTGCTGGCTGAAATGGGCGAACCGGCCATGCGCTGGCAAGCCGCCGACGGCGGTGAGCAGCTGGCCTATCCGCGCGGCCCCTTGGGTCCGCACACCTACATGGTATTCATCGGAGCCGACGGTCGCTTGCAGAAGATCGAGAACGTCCTGGATGTACCCCATTTCGCCCGCATCGAGACGGGGAAGAGCGACCAGGCGGCGGTGCTGCGCCTGCTCGGCCCACCGGCGCCGGAATGGACGGTCTATTTCGAGGCGCGCGACGAACTGGTCTGGGAGTGGCTGTTCTGTGACGACTTCAGCCGTCTGGCCCGTTTCGATGTACTGTTCGACGGCACCACGGGTCTGGTCCGGACGACCATGCAGCGCCCGGAACGCCGTGGCCGGGACGGCACCGCGCCCTTCTGTGGACGCTAGTGCCAGCCTTGGGAATGACCATTCAGGGGATGCCATGAGTGCCACCGCCGACCGTAACAGCCACTATGTCCTGGCCCTCGACCAGGGCACGACCAGTTCGCGGGCGATTTTGTTCGATCGCCAGGGCCGGCTCTGCGGCCTCAGCCAGCAGCCCTTCGCCCAGTCCTATCCGCAACCCGGCTGGGTCGAGCAGGATGCCGAGGAAATCTGGCAGAGCCAGCTCGCGGTGGCGCGTGCCGTGCTGCGTGAGAACGGGGTAACGGCCGGGCAGGTCGCCGCCATCGGCATCGCCAACCAGCGTGAAACCACGGTGCTCTGGGATCGCCGCACGGGGCAGGCAGTGGCCCCGGCCATCGTCTGGCAGGACCGGCGGACCGCCGGACAATGTGCGGCGCTTGCCGCCGCTGGCCACAGCGAACTGTTTGAGCAGCGGACCGGGCTTCGGCTCGACCCATATTTCTCCGGCACCAAGCTGGCCTGGCTGCTCGACCATATTCCCGGCGCCCGCCAGCGGGCGGAAAAGGGCGAACTCGCCTTCGGCACTGTCGATAGCTGGCTGGCGTGGAAACTGACCGGCGGGCGGGCCCATGTTACCGACCCCTCGAATGCTTCGCGAACTTTGTTGTTCGACCTCCGGCGCGGTGCCTGGGATGAGGAACTGCTCGCCCGGATCGACATCCCGGCCGCCCTCTTGCCGCGCGTCGTCGACAGCAGCGGGGTGGTGGCCGCCATCGACGCCGAGTGGCTGGGCAGCGAAATCCCGTTGGCCGGCCTGGCCGGCGACCAGCAGGCGGCGACTTTCGGACAGGTTTGCCTGGCGCCCGGCATGGCCAAGAATACCTACGGCACCGGCTGTTTCCAGCTGATGAATGCCGGCCGGCAGGCGGTGCCCTCGCACCACCGGCTGTTGAGTACGGTCGGCTGGCGCTATGACGGCCAGACAACCTACCTGCTTGAAGGCAGCGTCTTCATGGGCGGCGCCGTCGTCCAGTGGCTGCGCGACGGCCTCGGCATGATCGCCAGCGCCGCCGAGATCGAGCCGCTGGCCGCCTCGGTGCCGGACAGCGGCGGCGTCTATCTGGTGCCGGCCCATACCGGCCTCGGCGCACCATACTGGGATCCGCATGCCCGCGGCGCCCTGCTCGGCCTGACCCGGGCAGCGGCCGCGCCCAGATCGCCCGCGCCGCGCTCGAGGCCATCGCCTTCCAGAGCGCCGAAGTGCTGATCGCCATGGAGCAGGACGCCGGCCACCCGCTGGCCGAACTGCGTGTCGACGGCGGGGCGGCGGCCAACGACCTGCTGCTCCAGATCCAGGCCGACCTGCTCGGAGTGGCGGTCGTCCGCCCGACCATCACCGAGACGACTGCCCTTGGCGCCGCCTACCTGGCCGGTCTGGCGGTCGGCTTCTGGCAGGATGAAGCTGAACTGAGCGCCCTCTGGCAGGTCGATCGCCGCTTCGAGCCCACGCGTTCGGCCGACTGGCGGGCGACGGCGCTGGCCGGCTGGCGGCGGGCCGTGGAACGCTCGCTGCACTGGGTGGAGGCGGAGTGATGGCCGACACCCCGAGCCGTGCCGAGCAACTGGCCACCCTGCGTAGCGGCCAGGTCTGGGATGTCCTGATCATCGGCGGCGGGGCGAGCGGCCTGGGCGCCGCGGTCGATGCCGCCGAGCGTGGCTATCGCACGCTGCTGCTCGAACGCGGCGACTACGCCTCGGGCACCTCGTCGCGCAGCACCAAGCTGATTCATGGCGGCGTGCGCTACCTGCGCCAGGGCGACCTGGCACTGGTCCGCCACGCCCTGATCGAACGCCGCCGCCTGCTCGACAATGCCGGCCATCTGGTGCTGGCGCTGCCTTTCATCATTCCCGCCCGCTCGGCGGTCGAGCGCCTGTTCTACCGCAGCGGGCTGAAGCTCTATGACCTGCTGGCCGGGGCGCACAATCTGGCCCCTCGCGCCTTCTCGACCGGACCGAGGTCCTGGCCGCCTTGCCCGGACTGCTGGCCCAAGGGGTGCGTGGTGGCGTGCGCTACTGGGACGGCCAGTTCGACGACGCCCGGCTGGCCATCGCGCTGATGCGCACCGCCAGCGAGCTCGGCGCGACCTGCCTGAACTACCTGCCGGTCAATGGCCTGCTCAAGGCCGGCGACCAAGTCTGCGGGGTGGTCGCCACGGATGCCGAAAGTGGCGAGACTTTCGAACTGCAGGCCAAAGTGGTGATCAACGCCACCGGCGTCTATGCCGATGCCGTGCGCCGCTTCGAGACGCCGGATGCCGGGCCGGTGCTGACTCCCAGCCAGGGCATCCATCTCGTACTCGATGCCGATTTCCTGCCCGGCGGCACGGCGCTGCTGATCCCGGAAACCGAAGACGGCCGGGTGATGTTCGCCATTCCCTGGCAGGGCAAGGTGCTGCTCGGCACCACCGATACCCCGCGCCGCGACCTGCCGGATACGCCGCAGCCGTTTGCCGAGGAGGTCGATTTCCTGTTGCGGACGGCGGCCGGCGTGCTCGCCCGGGCACCGCAGCGCGCCGACATCCGCAGTGCCTTCGCCGGCCTGCGCCCGCTGCTCCACCCGGCGCATGACGGTGGCGGAAACACCGCCGCGTTGTCCCGCGAACATGCCGTGCTGGTCAGCACTGGCGGTCTGGTCACCGTGGCCGGCGGCAAATGGACCACGTACCGGCTGATGGCCGAACAGGTCGTCGACCGCGCCGCCCGGGTCGGCGGCCTGCCAGCCGTGCCGTGCACAACGGCTGCCCTGAAACTGCATGGCTGGAATGGCCAGGCCACGGGGCCTTACGGCAGCGACACGCCGCGGCTCGCCGAATTGCCCGGCCATGACCGGCTGCTGCATCCCGATCTAGAGCTCAGCGAGGCCATGGTCCGCTTCGCGCTGCGCCACGAAGCGGCGCGGACGATCGACGACATCCTGGCCCGGCGCAGCCGCGCCCTGTTTCTCGATGCCTGGGCAGCCGAAGCCTGTATCGGGCGGGTCGGCGAAATTGTCGGCGAGGAACTGGCGGTGCCGGCGGAGCGTCTGTCCGCGATGGTTGCGCTAGCCCGGCAAAGCGCGCGCCGGTTTCAACTGGCCTGAGGTGGCGTGGCATTGCATCGGGCTAGTCAGAGGGATTCCCGGTGCAATTCGATGTCATTTCAGCTTTTTGTGAAATAGTTCGCTGACAGGCTAACGACGTTCCGTTAACCTTGGAATATCTACGTTCCTCAGGCTATCGAAAGAAGGGCCGCCATGTTCGGCTTTAATCAGAGCACCCTGCAGTCCCTCGAGGCAACTGCCGCCGCGTCGGCGGCCTATCTCGATGCCTGCGATTCCGGTGACCATCCCGGCCCCGATCCAAAGTACTACCGGGAGTGCGGTGATCTGCTGATGCGAATCTTCTTGCTGGTCGATGCCGAGAAAGCTTTCCCGAACCTGCTGGAGCGCTCGGCTGCGGCTCGCGAGATCGCCGATTCCATCCGGATCCGGCAACGTATCGAAGCCGGCTGGCTGGGCACTTATCCGGAACTGGCGGTTGTGCTGAGGCGGGTCTCGCAATGACGGCCTGAGCGGAATTGCCTTCCCGCTTGTTGGCGATGGATTGGGCCGCCCGGAATGCAGCGCACCAGTAACAATTGCTAACAGCCAGTCGCGCGCCGCTCCGGCTAAACTAGCGGCCATGTCGAATCCATTTAGCCGATCATTTGCCTTGTTGTGCTGCCTGAGCCTTCCCGCCCTGGCCGGCGGGCTGAACGACCCTTTGATACCGAGGGCATGGCACCGCTCCGGCCGTCGCCGCAACTGGCCGCCCGCGTCGGCGAAGCGCCCTGTGCCACCGAGATTCCAGCCACGCCGCTGACGGCCATCGATGCCGTCGACCTCGCCCTTTGCAACAATCCGCAGACCCGCGAAGTGTGGGCTGCGGCGCGCGTTCAGGCGGCGCAGGTCGGGGTCGCCCAGGCGGCCTGGCTGCCCGGTCTCGATGCCCGGCTGAGCACCGGCCGCACGGTCAGCGAAGGGCGCGGCACCAATCAGAGTAGCGCGGCGCTGACCTTGTCTTGGCTGGTTTTCGATTTCGGCCAGCGCTCGGCCAATATCGAGAATGCCCGGCAATTGCTGAATGCCGCGGCCTCGACCCAGAATGCCACGGTCCAGAGTCTCTTCCTGGCGGCACTGCAAACCTATTACACGGCCCAGGCGACACGGGCGGCGGTGATCTCTACCGGCGAGGCAGAACGCGCGGCGCGCGAGAGCTTTGCCGCTGCCGATGCCCGTTACAACGTTGGCGTCGGCACCCCGGCCGACCGGCTGCAGGCGCAGACGGCGCTGTCGCAGGCGACGCTGAACCGGATCCGGGCCGAGGGCGACGCCCGGAACGCGCTTGGCGCATTGGCCAACGCGATGGGTTTCGACGCCCAGCAGCGGATGGCCCTGGCCGAGATTCCGGCGGTGATGCCCGATGCCGCCTTCCAGCGCGATGTCGACGCGCTGATTGCCGATGCCCGGGCGCGCCGCCCCGATCTGCAGGCCGCCGAAGCCCAGGTCAAGGCCGCCGAAGCCAGTGTCGACCTGGCCCGGGCCCAGGGCCGCCCGACCCTGTCGCTGGCGACCGATCCGACCTGGCAGGATGTCGGCGGCGTCGTCAGCAACGGTGGCAATGTCGGGCTGACCCTCAACGTGCCGCTGTTCACGGGTTTCGACACCACCTACCGCGTCCGCTCGGCGGCGGCGCAGGCCGAAGTCCGGGCGGCGCAGCGCGACCGGCTGCGGTCGCAGGTGGCGCTCGATGTCTGGCGTGCCTACCAGAGCCTGACCACGGCCACCCAGAGCCTGAAAACGACGGCCGATCTGGTGGCCAGCGCCGAGCAGTCGGAGCGCGTCGCCCTCGGTCGCTACAGGGCTGGCGTCGGCACCGTGCTTGAACTGCTGACGGCGCAAAGCGCCCTGGCCAGTGCCCGCCTGCAGCGCATTCAGGCTGAACTCGACTGGAATGTTTTCCGCGCCACCTTGGCCCAGACCATGGGCGCGCTCGATTACACGCTGCTGCAACCGGCAGCGGAAGGAAGACCATGAAACGCATCAGCAAGATTATTCTCGGCGTCGCCATTGCCGGCAGCCTGATCGGCGGCGGCGTCTGGTACGCCAAGCAGCGTGCCGCGCAGAACCCGGAAACCCGGTACAAGCTGGCGAGCGTCGAAAAGGGCGACGTCACGCAAACCGTTTCAGCCAACGGCACCTTGAACCCGGTCGTGCTGGTCAGCGTCGGGACGCAGGTCTCCGGTACCGTGAAGAAGCTCTATGTCGATTTCAACGATACGGTGAAAAAGGGGCAGCCCCTGCTCGAACTCGACGATGCACTGGTTTCGGCGACCGAGCGGCAAAGCGCGGCGAGTGTCGCCAATGCCCAGGCCACCCTGGAACTGGCCCAGGTCAACGAGGTGCGTATCCGGCAGCTGTTAGCCCAGGAATATGTTTCGAAACAGGAGTACGACCAGTCCCGCCAGGCCCTGAAGTCGGCACAGGCCCAATTGGCTCTGGCGCGGGCGCAGAACGAGCGCGACCGGGCCAACCTCAATTTCACGGTGATCCGTTCGCCGGTCGATGGCGTCGTCGTCGACCGCGTCGTCGATCTCGGTCAGACGGTAGCGGCCAGCTTCCAGACGCCGGTGCTGATCAAGATCGCCCAGGATCTTTCCGAGATGCGCATCGACACCAGCTTCGCCGAAGCCGATATCGGCCTGATCCGCGAGGGCCAGAAGGCGCGCTTCACCGTCGATGCCTTCCCCAACCGCAGCTTCATCGGCGACGTGCAGCAGATTCGCCTGAACCCGACCAATCAGCAGAACGTCGTCACCTACAACGTCCGGATCAATGTTGCCAACCCGGAACTGGTCTTGCTGCCGGGCATGACGGCCTACGTCAATATCGCTGTCCAGAAGCGCGATGATGTGCTGCTGGTGCCGAATGCCGCGCTGCGCTTCAAGCCGGCCGACGCTGCCGACAAGAAGCCGGAGAATGGGCAGAAGGTCCAGGCGGTGGCCGGGGCTCCGGCGCCGGCGGCTGCTCCGGAGGGTGGTGGCACGCGTGGGCCGCGCGGGGCGGGGGCTGGCAAGGGCAAGAAGCGCGACGGCCAGAGCGGCACGGTCCATGTGCTGCAGGACGGCGAAATCAAGCCGGTCAGCGTCCAGCTCGGTATTACCGACAACCGCAATACAGAGATCGTCGGCGGCGACCTGAAGGCCGGCGATCGCATCGTTACCGGCGAGAATTCGAACGGCGTCAAGCCGCCGTCCAGCGTCGGCATGCGGATGTTCTGATGACCGAGTCCGTCATCCGGGTCGTCGGCCTGGGCAAGTCGTACGAAACCGCCGCCGGCTTGTTCCCGGCGCTGCGCGGCGTCAATCTGGACGTCGGGCCGGGCGAGTACATCGCGATCATGGGGCCTTCCGGTTCGGGTAAATCGACCTTCATGAACCTGCTTGGCTGCCTCGATACGCCGACCATCGGCGATTACTATCTGACCGGCCACAACGTCGCCCATCTCGACAAGGATGCCCTGGCCATCCTGCGCAACCGGACGCTGGGCTTCGTCTTCCAGGGCTTCAACCTGCTGCCGCGGATGAGCCTGCAGGACAATGTCGCGCTGCCGCTGGTCTATGCCGGCGCCGACAAAGAAAGTCGCCGTGCCTCCGCCCGCGAGTTGCTCGACAAGGTCGGCCTCGGCAAGTATGCCGAGTCGTTGCCCAGCCGCATTTCCGGCGGCCAGCAGCAGCGCGTCGCGATCGCCCGTGCCCTGGTCAACAAGCCGCGTCTGATTCTCGCTGACGAGCCGACCGGCAATCTCGACAGCCACACCAGCGAAGAAATCATGCGCCTGTTCGGCGAACTCAACGCCGAAGGGATCACCATCGTGCTGGTCACCCACGAGCCGGACATCGCGGCCCACGCCAAGCGCCAGGTCAAGTTTCTCGACGGCGAGATCGTCGGCGACCACCTGACGGAGCACGCGCCATGCTGAAAGCCATGCTCAGCGAAGCCTGGCTGGCGATGGGTGCCAACCGCCTGCGCACGGCGCTGACCATGCTCGGCATGGTGATCGGCGTCGGTGCCGTGGTCATCATGCTGGCCATCGGACAGGGCGCGCAGTACGCCGTGCAGCAGACGATCAGCACCATGGGCTCCAACCTCTTCATCGTGCTCGCCGGCTCCTCGACGACCGCCGGCGTGCGCAGCGGGTCGGCCGGCGGGCCGACGCTCAACGTTGCCGATGCCGAGGCGATTAGCGAACTCGATGGGGTGGCCAATGTGGCGCCGACCCATCAGGGCACACGACAACTGGTCTATGGCTCGCAGAACTGGAGTTCCCAGGTCGTGGGGACGACGCCGTCCTATCTCGAGGCACGCGCCTGGAATATCGTCAATGGCGCTGCCTTCGGCGATTCCGATGTGCGCTCCTCGACCCGCGTCGCCCTGATCGGCAAGACCGTCGCCCAGAACCTGTTCGGCGACGAAGACCCGGTCGGCAAGACGATGCGCATCCTGCAGAATCCATTTACGGTGATTGGTGTGCTCGGCAGCAAGGGGCAGAACCTCGATGGGCGCGACCAGGACGACACCGTGATCATTCCGCTCAGCACCGCCCAGCGCAAGGTATTCGGCACGCCCTTCCTGGGCTCGGTGCGGATGATCATGGTCCAGGCCGAATCGGCCGAGGCGATGCCGCGCGCCATGGACAGCGTCACCACGCTGTTGCGCCAGCGCCACCGTCTGCGCGACGGGGTGCCCGACGACTTCTTCATGCGCAACCTGTCAGCCGCCGCCGAATCCGAAGCCGAGACGACGCGCACGATGTCGATCCTGCTCGGTGCCATCGCCTCGATTTCGCTGCTCGTCGGCGGCATCGGCATCATGAATATCATGCTCGTCTCGGTCACCGAGCGGACGCGCGAAATCGGCATCCGGATGGCGATCGGCGCACGCCAGCAAGATATCCTGACCCAGTTCCTGCTCGAGGCGGTAATGATTTCCTTCGCCGGCTGCCTGCTTGGCCTGGTGCTCGGGCTGGCCATCGCGCTCGGCATCAACATCGTCACCGGCATGGTCGTCGTCATTTCCGGCACTGCCGCGCTGGTTGCCTTCGCGGTGGCGGCTGCGGTCGGCATCTTCTTCGGCTGGTATCCGGCGCGCAAGGCGGCGCAGCTCGACCCGATCGAGGCCTTGCGCTACCAGTGATTCCGGCCGCTCTTGGCAGGACGGAGCCTTTTCGCTATCAAGACACATTCGGTTGCCGGGGGAGAAAGTCATGGCGGACAGCAAGCGTCATCTGATCATCGAAGGTCGCGTCCAGGGCGTCGGCTATCGCCACGCGATGGCCACCCAGGCCCTACGGCTGGGCATTTCCGGCTGGGTGCGCAACCGCCGCGACGGCACGGTGGAAGCCATGCTCTGCGGCGAGGAGGGTGCCGTCGCCGAGTTGATCGCCTGGGCCGGGCGCGGGCCGATGCATGCCCGCGTCGATCAGGTCAGGACGGCCCTCGGGGAAGGTGAGTTCGTCGGCTTCGTGCAGCGCGAAACCGAGTGAGCGACAGGCTCAGGCCGGCCGCCGCTTGAGCAGGTGGATGACGATGAAACTCAACACCACCTCGCCGCGCTGATTGACGGCGTGATACTTCAGGCGGGCGATGCCGCGGTCCGGCTTCGAATTCGAGGGTCGCGCCTCGAGCACTTCGATCTCGCTATGCAGCGTGTCACCCGGCCGCACCGGCGCCAGCCAGCGCAGTTCGTCGATGCCCGGCGAGCCCATGCTCGAATCGGCAAGCAGGCCGGACTGGATGAACAGCCGGAAACAGATTGCCAGGCTCTGAAAACCGCTGGCGATCAGGCCGCCATAGGGCGAGTCGGCCGCGGCATTGGCATCGAGATGAAAGGCCTGCGGGTCGTAGCGCCAGGCGAAATCGATGATCTCGGCTTCGGTCAAGGTCAGACCGGGCGTCGTGAAACGCTGGCCGGGGGTCAGGTCGTCGAGGTAGCGGGTGTCCATGCGGCGTTTCTCCCTAGGGGTTCAGACATTCGGAAACCTGCGTGTCGCCGCCTCGGCCGCAGGGCGTGAATGCTCCGGATACCGGGTAGGGCGTACCTTCGTCGTCGATCTGGGCGGCCAGGGTGTCCCAGAAGATCACGCCGCTCTTGTCTAGTTTCAGGCGCAGCAGCCAGCCGCGCTTGGCGGCCGGGGTGTCCTCGAAGCCGTCGAAGACGAAATTGCCCAGGCTGTAGACGATCGGCTTGCCCTGGTATATTTCGGCGCCCTGGGTGACGTGCGGGTGGCCGCCGACGACCAGGCTGGCGCCTTCGTCGATCATCCGGCGGGCCAGGGTTTTCTGGCGCTCGCTGGGGTCGGCTTCGCGTTCCCAGCCCCAGTGCATGAAGGGGATCACGAGGTCGGCGCCGGCAGCCTTGGCGCTGCGGATGTCGCTGATCACCTGGTCGTCTTCGCTCCAGGCGATGCCGGGCCAGTTGGCGCCGGCCTCGAAGGAGCGCGGCTTGAATTCGTTGTAGGCGAGGACGGCGATTTTCAGGCCCTTGCGCTCGATCCACAGCGGCCGGTGGGCTTCGACCAGGTTGCGGCCGCCGCCGAAGTGAGCGATGCCGGCATTGTCGAGATGCTGCATGGTGTCGAGAAAGGCCTCGTGGCCGTAGTCGCCGGAGTGGTTGTTGGCCAGCGCGACGGCGTCGAAGCGGCTGTGCAGCACCGGCAGCGCGCCCGGTTTGGCGCGGAAGCTGTAAATCTTGTTATCGAGCGGGGTGCCGCTTTCGGCTACCGGGCATTCGAGGTTGCCGATGCGGTAGTCGGCGGCCTTGAGAATGTCGGCGAAGGGCTGCAGCGGGTCGCCACCCTGGGCGATCAGGCGGCCGGGGCCATCGTCGAGCATGATGTCGCCGGCGAAGATCAGAGTGACCGGTTCGGCGTGCAGTTCGAGCGCCAGGAGCAGCAGGGCGGCCGATGCCCAGGATTTCCGGCTCATGTCGCTGCTCCCACGCGCAATTCGCACCAGTATTGCAGTTCACCGTCACGGACCGGTTCATAGACGTATTGCAGGCCGGTGAAACCGTGCTTGGCGCGATTGGCGGCGGTCGACGGGTGGCTGGCCTGATGGATGATGACCGGGCCGCTGTCGCGGTCGGCGTAGGCGTAGAGCTTGATGCCGGCGAGGTCGGCCGGTTCCTGGCGGTAGACGATGCGGAACAGGAAGTAGGAGCCCATGGCGACCGGTGCCTCGTTGTAGGGCGAGGCGCTGGGCCGGGCTTCGACGATCTGGGTTTGCCCGCCGTAGGTCAGGTGGCAGGCGACAGTATCGGCCTCGGCTATGGTTGCGGCGCCGGCCAGGGCGCCGAGCAGGACTGCCCTAGCCCGCCTTGGCACGGGCAACCTGTTTGAGCTGGATGTCGACCGGGTTGGGTTCGCCGTTGCGTAGCGCCGGATAGGCTTTGTCGCTGGCGAGGAGCAGTTTGCCGCGGCTTTCGACGCGGGCGGAGACGGTGACCCGTGCCGACTTGCCGATCAGGTCGCGGTCGATGGTGGTCGAGAAGGCGATCGGCACCTGGCGGCCGCCGAGTTCGATACGCTGTTCGGCCAGGGTGCGCGCCCGTGCGCCAGGGCGGGTGTCCTGAACGCGGACGACGAGGATGGCGTCGGGCGGCAGGACGATGCGCAGGCGATAGCTGACGCTGCCGGTGATGTCGAGGAAGCTGCTGACCGCGGGCGCGGTGTTGGTCGGCTGTGCCAAGGGAACTGCACCTTGGGTGCAGCGCCGGACGTTGCCCTTGCCGTCCTCGAAAACGGCCTCGTTGTCCCTGGTGTGCACGCGGATGTCGTCGGCCCGGTAGAGCGCCCCCGAAGCGGCCGGGACTTGCGGCAAGGTCAGGTCGCCATCGGCGAAGTGCAGGGTGGCTTGCGGCCGCCCGTCGCTACCGGTCGAAAACGAAAGGTCGATGCGGCTGCCGTTGTCGCAGCCATAGGGCAGGCGCTCGCCGTCGGCGAGGGCGGTCAGAGGTAAGAACAGGAGCGGGAGGTACTTGAGTTTCATGCGGGATCCGTGAGTCGTTGCCATTCGCCATCGATGAGGCCTTCGATGGGCTGGAAGTCTTTCTTGTAGGCCATTTTCCGGCTTTCGCCGATCCAGTAGCCGAGATAGAGATAGGGCAGGCCGATGGCCCGGCATTGCTGGGCCTGCCAGAGAATGTTGTAGGCCCCGAAACTGGCGCCGTGAATGTCGGGGTCGTAGAAGGTGTAGACCGATGACAGTCCGTCGTCGAGAACGTCGATCAGGCTGACCATGCGCACAATGCCGGCTTCCGAGAACTCGATCAGTCGGGTGTCCACGCGGCTTTGCAGCAGGAATTGGGCGTACTGCTCGTGGCTGTCCTCGTCCATGCCGCCGCCGGGATGGCGGGTCCGTTGGTAGCGGTTGTAGAGCGCGTAGTGGGCGTCGTTGAAGATCAGCGGCATTTCGCGCGCCTGAAGATTGGCGTGCTTTTTCCAGGCCCGGCGCTGGCTGCGATTGGGTTTGAGTGCTTCGACCGGCAGGCGGACCGGGGTGCATGCCCGGCAGCTGTCACAGTGCGGGCGGTAGGTGAAGATGCCGCTGCGCCGGAAGCCGGCGCGGACCAGCGAACTGTAGATTTCGGGGCCGATCAGGTGGGCCGGGGTGGCGACCTGCGAGCGCGCCTGGCGGTCCGGCAGGTAGCTGCACGGATAGGGCGAGGTGGCATAGAACTGGAGCAGCGAGAAGGGCAGCTCGGCGTCGTCGGGCAGGGCCATGGCTTACCAGTCCGGATTCAGGGCGGCGACCGACCATGTGGTGCGCGAGGTCGGCTCCGCCGTCAATGCCAGCAAACGGCCGAGAAAGGCCCGGCGTGGAATTTCTCGGCCGCCGAGGGAGGCGAGGTGGTCGGTACGCATCTGGCAATCGATCATCGCGAAGTGGTTGGCCGAAAGATAGCGGATCAAGTGAGCGAAGGCGACTTTCGAGGCGTTGCTGCAACGCGAGAACATCGATTCTCCGTAGAACATGCGACCGATGGCCAAACCGTACAACCCGCCGGCCAAGTCGCCTTCGACATAGGTTTCGACCGAATGTGCCCAGCCGAGTTCATGCAGCCGGATGTAGGCGTCCATCATGTCGGGCGTGATCCAGGTGCCGTCCTGTCCGGGGCGCGTGGTGGCAGCGCAGGAGGCGATGACGCCGGCAAAGTCGTGGTCGAAGCGGACCTCGAAACGACCGGTGCGCAGGGTTCTACGCAGCGAGCGGCTGAGGCGGAATTCCTCGGGGAAAAGCACCATCCGCGGGTCCGGGCTATACCACAAGGGTTGGCCCTCGACGGTGCCCCAGGGAAAGATGCCACGGCTGTAGGCATCGAGCAGGCGGGCCGGAGAGAGGTCGCCGCCGACTGCGAGCAGACCGCCCATGTCGGCGCGGCTCGCCTCGACTGGAGGAAAGACGTCGAGCGGGCCGAGAAAGGGGATCATCGAACGCGCAGGGTGATTAGCGGGCGCTGTTATCGGGGTGCCAGGTGATCGGCTTGGCTTGTTGCTCGAGCTTTATCTCGCAGGCCGGATCGTCGCATTCGTCGTGCTTCTTGAAGGCAATGACGTGGTCGGCATCGAGCCGGATGCCAATCCGCTCGCCCAGGGCATGGTTGTGATGCGAGGGAACCAGCGACAGCACCTCGGTGCCGCTGGCCAGGCGCAAGGTGTAGAGAATGTCGGCGCCGCGGAAGGCCTTGTGCAGCACCTCAGCGTGCACCGGGCTGGCATCGTCATGAACGATGTCGTCCGGACGGAGCAGGATGTCGACCCGGCAACCGTTGTCGCAGTGGTCGCAGGTCTCGTTACACTCGACCGGGGTGTCGGAAACCAAGGTGCCGAGTTCCATTTTGACGCTGTTGTTGTCGCCGACGGTGCCGGTGACCAGCACGCCCTGGCCGATGAAGTCGGCGACGAAGCGGTTGGCCGGCCGATGGTAAAGGTTGTAGGGGACGTCCCATTGCTGGATGCGGCCTTCGTACATCAGGCCGATTTCGTCGGCCATGGCGAAGGCTTCGTGCTGGTCGTGGGTGACCATGATGGCGGTCGAACCCTCGCGCTTGAGAATTTCGCGGACCTCGACCGAGAGTCGTTCGCGCAGGCCGACATCGAGATTGGAGAAGGGCTCGTCGAGCAGGATAAGTTCCGGTCGCGGCGCCAGGGCGCGGGCCAGGGCGACCCGCTGCTGCTGGCCGCCGGAAAGTTCGTGCGGATACTTTTCACCCTGGCCGCCGAGGCCGACCGTGGCGAGCAATTGCCGGACCCGCAGGTGAACATCTTCCTGCGGCTTGCGGCCGAGCCCGAAGGCGACGTTTTCCTCGATGCTGAGGTGGGGAAACAGCGCATAGTCCTGAAAGACCATGCCGATCCGCCGCTTTTCCGGGGCGACGCGCTGGCCGGCCCGACTGACCACTTCGCCGTGCAGGCGAATCTCGCCGCCGGCGATGTCTTCGAAGCCGGCGATACAGCGCAGCAGTGTCGTCTTGCCGCAGCCGGAGGGGCCGAGCAGGCAGGCGATCTGGCCGGTTTCCAGCCGAAAATTAACACCGTCGACGACGGTGTGCTTGCCGTAGCGTTGGATTACGCCATTTAGTTCAATTTGGGCCATAGCGGTCGATTATAATTCGCATTCACTCCCATGCGCGCAGCCCAATATTCCCCCCTGTTGATTGTCGGTTTCGTTGTTGCACTGCTCGCCGGGTTGCCGGTGGCCAGCGTTGGCCTGAACCTCTTTGCCGGCGGCACGAGTGCCACCTGGTCGCACCTGGCCCAGACCGTCCTCCCGGAATACATTCAGAACTCGCTTTTGCTCTGTCTGGGCGTCGGCTGTGGCGTTGGGGTGGTCGGCGTGGCAACCGCCTGGCTGACTTCGATGCATGATTTTCCTGGTCGGCGCATCTTCGATTGGGCGATGGTCCTACCGCTCGCCATGCCGGCCTATGTCATGGCCTATGTCTACACCGATTTCCTGCAGTTCGTCGGGCCGGTACAGACGGCGCTGCGCGAGACCTTCGGCTGGCAGCATGGTGACTACTGGTTTCCGGATATCCGCACTTTGCCCGGTGCCATCCTGATGTTCGTCTGCGTCCTTTATCCCTACGTCTACCTGCTCGCCCGCACGGCCTTCATCGAGCGCGCCAGCGGCATGCTCGAAGCGGCGCGGACGCTGGGCATGGGGCCGTGGCGCGGTTTTTTCGCCGTCTCCCTGCCGCTCGCCCGGCCGGCCATCGTTGCCGGCATCGCGCTGGCGCTGATGGAAACCCTGGCTGACTACGGCACGGTGGCCTATTTCGCGGTCAATACCTTTACCACCGGTATTTACCGCGCCTGGTTCTCGTTGGGCGATCGCATCGCCGCTGCCCAACTGGCGGCGATGCTGCTTGGCTTTGTCCTTTTTCTGCTGATGGCGGAGCGGATATCGCGCGGCAGGGCGCGCTATCACAACACGACTGGTCGCAACCGACCGATGGCGGGGGCGCGCCTCACCGGCATCCCGGCGGCGCTGGCTGTCGTCGCCTGCGCACTGCCGCTGCTGCTCGGCTTCGTCCTGCCGGCCATTTTGCTGTTCAAGATGGCACTGGCCGAAGGCGATGCGCAGTTCGGAGAGCGCTTTCTGGTGCTCTCCCGCAACAGCTTCGTTCTGGCCGGGGTGACGGCCATGATCGGCGTTTTCCTGGCACTGCTGATGGGCTATGGGGCACGTTTGTCGAAAACGGCCTTCGCCAACGGGCTGAACCGCCTGGTCGGACTGGGCTACGCGGTGCCGGGGGCGGTGATCGCGGTCGGCGTGCTGATCCCGGTGACGCGCCTCGACAACTGGCTGGCCGGGCAGTGGGAGCAATGGTTCGGCCACAACCCCGGCTTGTTGCTGACTGGTGGCATCGCGGCACTGATCTATGCCTATCTCGTCCGTTTCCTGGCAGTGGCGCTGCATACCGTCGAATCCAGTCTGGCCAAGATCACCCCCAGCATGGATGACGCGGCGCGCAGCCTCGGTCTGGGGCAGAGCGAAACCCTGCGCCGGGTGCATGCGCCGATGCTGCGAGGCAGCCTGTTTACCGCCGGCCTGCTGGTCTTCGTCGACGTCATGAAGGAACTGCCGGCGACGCTGGTCATGCGCCCCTTCAACTTCGATACCCTGGCGACTCAGGCCTACACGCTGGCTTCCGATGAACGCCTGGCCGAGGCGTCGACCGCCTCGCTGGCAATCGTCGCCGTCGGCCTGCTGCCGCTGATTGCACTCTCGCGGCAGATATCGGCAACCCGCCGGGCCTGATGCCCCGGCGGATTAAGTTTCAAAGCTCCGCGAACGATGGCCATCTAGCCTTTGAAGCAAGCAGTCCGCGGCGGCAAGTCGCGGACACCGTGCATGTTGGCCTTCTCGATGTCGCTGTTATTCCCAAATGGCACGGCTGACGCTCGTTCAGGCGGACAGCCCGAATCGCTGTGACCAGCCGGGGCTTGGCTGAGCAATGCTTTATGGTCCGGTGTCGGCCGAGGAATTCCTGGCCGACAGCAGGACTTTGACGGGGCTTGTTGCCTATTTGAAACCGGCGCGATCGAAAATGATCTGGGCCTTGGCCTGGTACATGGCCAGGTTCTTGACGGGTAGTTTGTCTGCCTTGAACTTGCCAAGCGAATCCAGGCCTGGATTCGAAACTTTGACACTGTCGACCGCCGGCCACTCGTTGTTGCCTTCAGCAAAGTAACGCTGGGCCTGGTCGGAGGCGAGGTATTCGAGGAATTTCACCGCGGCTGCCTTGTTGGGTGCGGTTTTCAGCATGCCGCCGCCGGAAACGTTGATGTGAGTCCCCGTCGTCGCCTGGTTGGGCCACACGACGCCGACCTTTTCCATCAATTTGATATCCTCGGGCTTGTCTGAGCGCAGCAGGCGAGCGACGTAATAGGTGTTGGAAATGGTTACGCCGCATTCGCCAGCGGATACCGCCTTGATCTGATCGGTGTCACCGCCCTTCGGCGAGCGTGCAAAATTGGCGACCATGCCGCGGGCCAGATTCTCGGCCTTGGCTTCACCCTGATGGGCGATGACCGACGCCATCAGCGACAGGTTGTAGGGATGCGAGCCGGAACGGGTGCAGAGCTTGCCTTTCAGTTTCGGGTTGGCGAGGTCTTCGTAGTTCTGGACGTCTTCGGGTTTGACCGTCGATTTGTTGTAGACGATGACTCGGGCGCGGGTCGAGAAGGAATACCAGTCCTCGGCACGCAGATGGGCGGGGATGCGGGTTTCCAGTATTTTCGAGGCGACCGGTGCGAACAGGCCGAGTTCGTGCGCTTTGGCCAGGCGGGCGGCGTCGACCGTCAGGAAAATGTCGGCCGGGCTGTTGGCCCCTTCGTTCTTGATCCGTTCGAGCAGTTCGTCTTCCTTGCCTTCGATCCGATTGATCTTGATGCCGGTCTGCTGGGTGAAATTGGCGTAGAGCGCTTCATCCGTCTGATAGTGGCGGGCAGAGTAAAGGTTGAGCTGCTTTTCGTCGGCCATCGCGGCGTGGCTCAGGGTTAGCACGGTCGTGGCAAGCAGGGCGGGCATCAGTTTCATGCGGCAAACTCCATTGGTCGAATGAGAATGGCCGCAGTGTAAAGTGTGATTTTTATTTTGTAAATGAGAAACGTTAGCAACTGTTGGTGTAAAAAAGCGGCTCGCCGGCCGCTTTCCTTTACTCGCCGTCGATGATTCGGCGGGCCCCGTTGTAGCGTTGCATCCAGTAGCTACTTTCCATGCTTTCGACACGGACTTCGGCGCCGGTGCGCGGTGCGTGCATGAAATGGTTGTCGCCGAGATAGATCCCGACGTGGGAGAAGGCACGGCGCATGGTATTGAAGAAAACCAGGTCGCCCGGCTTCAACTGGCTGGTGTCGATCCGCTGGCCAATTTCGCTCATTTCGCGTGCGGTACGCGGCAGCGCTGCCCCGATGCTGTCCTTGAAGACCAGACGGACGAAACCGCTGCAGTCGAGACCGCTATCTTCGTCGTTGCCACCGAAGCGATAGCGAACACCGACCAACTTCAGCCCCTGCAGGATGACATCCTGTGCGGCGTTGGTGTAACGTTCCAGAAAAGATAGCTGGTCTTCCGGCTTGCGGCTTTGTTCGGCCGCTTGGGCTGCCTCGACACCACCGGAGAGGAGGGCGGCAGCAAGCAGGAATGGGGCTAGGACTTTATGCATAGCTTTGTAATGTATTTGAAAAGAGGGCGAGTGTAAAGACTCGATAAAATCGCCCGCGGTAACTATGTTCATAATCCGTAATTATGAATACAATTTGATCCCCCGAGGAGTGAGGAACACGATGGATTCCTTCAAAGCACTGCTGATTGAGGAACGCGACGGCAAGGCAAGCAGCGCTTTTGTCCGGATGGACGAGGCTCAGCTCGATCCGGGCGAGGTGACCATACGGGTGGCCTACTCGAGCATTAATTACAAGGATGCACTGGCTGCGACGGGCGCCGGGAAAATCATCCGGCGCTTTCCCTGCGTCGGCGGCATCGATCTTTCCGGGACGGTGATTGCCAGTTCGGATGCCCGTTTCAAGGTTGGTGATCCGGTTATAGCCACCAGCTTCGACATCGGTGTCGCGCACCACGGCGGGTACGCCGAGATTGCCCGTGTGCCCGGCGATTGGGTGGTGCCCTTGCCCGAAAACCTAAGTCTGTTTGACGCCATGGCGCTCGGTACGGCAGGCTTTACCGCAGCGCTCGGTATCGTGCGTATGGAAGAAAACGGCTTGCGCCCGGACAAGGGACCGGTGATCGTTACCGGTGCGACCGGCGGCGTCGGCAGCCTGGCTATCGATATGCTTGCCAAGATCGGCTATCACGTGGTGGCGCTCACCGGCAAGGAGAGTGAAGCGGATTACCTGCGCGAACTGGGCGCGGCCGAAGTTATGCTCCGTCAAAGCCTTGATCTCACGAAGATCCGTCCGCTTGACCGCGCCCGCTGGGCAGGTGCGGTCGATAATCTCGGTGGCGACATCCTGGCTTGGATCGCTAGCACCATGGAGCAGGGCGGCACGATCGCCAGTATTGGCCTGGCGGCAAGCATGTCCCTGAATACGACAGTGGCTCCCTTTATCCTGCGCGGGGTGTCCCTGCTCGGGGTTGATTCGGGTTATATCCGCGATCCCTATCGCCGCGGAGTCTGGCAACGCCTGGCCGATGACCTGCGGCCACCGCATCTGGCGGCAATGTCACGCGCCATTTCATTCGATGAGTTGCCGGCGGCTTTCGAGCAATACATTGCCGGTCGGGCGAAAGGCCGCGTTGTCGTCGAGATAGCGGGTGTCTGACGTGGCTGAGCTGCCACGTATTCTCGTCGTCGACGACTCGCGGGTCGTCCGGATATCGCTCATTCAGCATCTGAAGGGATCCTACGAGGTTCGTGAGGAAGGGGATGGCGACGCGGCCTGGCAAACGCTGGTGCTGGATCATTCGATTCGTGCCGTGATTTCCGACCTCCAGATGCCCAAGCTCAACGGCTACGAATTGCTCGAGCGGGTACGGACTTCCAAATTGCGTCGCCTGCAGCAATTGCCTTTCATTCTGGTTTCCGGCGAGGAAACTGAGGAGGAACGGGTCAAGGCCAGGGCTATGGGTGTTTCGGACTTTGTCACGAAGGGTGCAGGAACTGCCGAGATTCTGACGCGCTTGAACAACTTGCTGGCGCTGTCCAATGCCCAGGAAAGCCTCGATGCCGGTCGCGAAGCGATGGTCCAGGATCCGGTCAGCGGCCTGTTTTCAAGAAAATTTCTCGAACTCCAGGTGGCCCAGGCGCTCTCGCATTCGGCACGCCACGGCGTCGATACCAGTGTGATGGTTCTGGGCTTCGACGGCTTTGATGCCATGTGTGAGCGATTCGGTCCGAAAGTCGCCGAAGAAATCGGCAATCGCTTCGCCAAGATGCTGGCCGGCAAAATGCGTCAGGAAGACAGCCTGGGGCATTACGGTGCCGGTCAGTATGCGGTTGTTTCTCCCGGAACGGCGCTGGCGTTCTGTGCGACCTTTGCCGAACGGGTACGCGAGGCGGTCGAAGTGGCCCGTCTTTCGTTGAAGGGGCAAACCGTGGCCTTGACCGTCAGTATCGGTCTGGCCAGCGTGGTAACTGATCAGGTCAATTCGGCCGGAGCCTTGCTCGATAGCGCCGGCCGGCGCATGCAGGAGGCTATGCGGGCGGGGGGCAATCGAACCGAGTCGGGTGGCATCAGTCCGGCGACGCGGCCGATTTCGATCGGTCATGCCCTGGAATTGCTGGCGGCCAATCGACCGGAGCCGGTCAAGCCGCATCTCGATGCGCTGGCCCGACAATTGTTGCCCTTGATCGGTCTGATCAATCAGGAATTGGGTTTGGCTTTGCCGATGGCAGAGATCGAACGCCGTTTGAGTGAACGGAATTCAGCAAAAAAATAATCCGTTCAGTGTTTGTGTAGTGCAGGAAAACCTAAATAGAGGGAGCCCTATGGCGACGTACAAGGAGTTTCACCAGTATTCCATCGAAAAGCCGAACGAGTTCTGGACCGAACAGGCCCAACTCATCGACTGGAAAGAGCCATTTACCCAGGTCTGTGACTATTCCCGTCCGCCGTTTGCCAAGTGGTTCGTCGGCGGCAAGACCAATCTCTGCTACAACGCGGTTGACCGCCACGCGGCCAAGCGGCCGAACGATCGCGCCCTGATCTTCGTTTCCACCGAAACGGACGAGGAGACAGTCTACAGCTTTGCCGAACTGCAGCGCGAAATCGAACGCATGGCGGCGATTTACCAGAGCCTCGGCGTCAAGCGCGGCGACCGCGTACTGATCTACATGCCGATGGTTGCCCAGGCCTGCTTCGCGATTCTGGCTTCGGCACGGATCGGCGCCATTCACTCGGTGGTGTTTGGTGGTTTTGCCTCCGGTTCGCTGGCCACCCGCATCGACGATGCCAAGCCGACGCTGATCGTCTCCAGCGATGCCGGCATGCGCGGTGGCAAGGCGGTGCCCTACAAGCACCTGCTCGACGAAGCGATCGAACTGGCCGAACACAAGCCGGCCAAGGTGCTGATGATCGATCGTGGTCTGGACAAGGAATTCAACAAGGTTGCCGGTCGCGATGTCGACTATGCCACCCTGCGTGCCCAGTTCATGGATGCCAAGGTACCGTGTGAGTGGATGGAGTCCAACGAGCCGTCCTACATCCTCTACACCTCGGGTACGACCGGCAAGCCGAAGGGCGTGCAGCGTGATACCGGCGGTTACGCCGTGGCGCTGGCTTCCTCGATGAAGCACATCTATTGCGGCGGCGAGGGCGAAACCTACTTCTCGACCTCCGATATCGGCTGGGTGGTCGGCCATTCCTACATCATCTACGGTCCGCTGATCGCCGGTATGGCGACGATCATGTACGAAGGCACGCCGCTGCGCCCCGATCCGGGCATCTGGTGGCAGATCGTCGAGAAATACAAGGTCACCGTGATGTTCTCGGCACCGACCGCGGCTCGCGTCCTGAAGAAGCAGGACCCGGCCTATATGCACAAGTACGACCTGTCCTCGCTGAAGCATGTCTTCATGGCCGGCGAGCCGCTTGACCAGCCGACCCACGAATGGTTCATGACTGAACTCGGCAAGCCGGTGATCGACAACTACTGGCAGACCGAAACCGGCTGGCCGATGCTGGCTGCGCTGCCCGGCGTCGAAAACACGCCGATCAAGTACGGCTCGCCGAGCTTCCCGGTTTATGGTTACAACCTGCAGATCTTCCGCGAAGACGGTTCCGTCTGCGATGCCAATGAAAAGGGTATCGCCGCCGTCATTCCGCCGCTGCCGCCCGGCTGTCTGAGCACCGTCTGGGGCCAGGACGACCGTTTCGTCAGCACCTACTTCACGTTGTTCAAGGAGCCGCTGGTTTATTCCTCCTACGACTGGGCGATCAAGGATGACGATGGTTACTTCACCATCCTCGGTCGTACCGACGACGTGATCAACGTCGCCGGTCACCGTCTGGGCACCCGTGAAATCGAGGAAGCCATCCAGAACCATACAGCGATTGCCGAAGTGGCCGTGGTTGGTGTCGACGATAAGCTCAAGGGCCAGGTCCCGATGGCCTTTGCCGTGGTCAAGGATGCCGCCCGCGTGGCGACGCCCGAGTTGGTCAAGGCGCTGGAGAAGGAAGTTTTCGGTACGGTCGACAGCATCCTCGGTGCCATCGGTCGACCGGCCCGCGTGCATTTCGTGACTGGTCTGCCCAAGACCCGCTCCGGCAAGATGCTGCGCCGTTCGCTGCAGGCCCTGGCCGAAGGCCGCGATCCGGGCGATTTGACGACCATCGACGATCCGTCCACGCTGGAGCAGATCAAGAAGGCGCTGGCTAGCTAAAAAAGCCTGTCGTTTTCCAGAAAAAGCCTGCCGCTGCAAACCGGCGGGCTTTAATGAGATGGTCAGCCCGATCCCCGCCAGCGGTAAGCTGAGCGGGGATTTTTCTTCTGGAGGCCATCATGAACATTGTGACGCTAATTGGGATTGATCTTGGGAAGCATTGCTTCCACCTACACGGTCAGGATGCATCGGGTCGCATGGTATTTCGCAAGAAACTCTCGCGAAGCCAGATGCTGACGCAACTCGTGAATGTTCCGGCCTGTCGTGTCGTTATGGAAGCGTGCGCCGGAGCGCACTGGATTGCACGGCGACTCACGGCGATGGGGCACGAGGCGAAGCTGATCTCACCGCAATTCGTGAAACCCTTCGTGCAAGGCAACAAGAACGACTTTGCCGATGCCCAAGCCATCTGCGAAGCGGCGAGTCGGCCGAACATGCGCTTCGTGAGTCCGCGCAACGAAACACAGCAGACGATCTCGGCCACCCATCGCGTGCGCGAAGCGCTAGTGCGGGATAAAACCTCCACCACCAACCAGATACACGCCTTCTTGCTGGAGTTCGGCATCAGCCTGCCCAAAGGGGCGGCGATCATCAAGCGGCTGCCAGCCCTGTTGGCGGAGCACGAAGCCGAACTGCCGCCCCGTCTGATCGCGCTCATTGAACGTCTGCGCGAGCACTTCAAGTATCTGGACGAACAAATCAAAGCTGTCGAGCGGGAATTGGCGCAACAACTGGCCGAAGACGAGCGCAGCCAGCGCCTGCTGGAAATACCCGGGGTCGGCCCCATTACTGCCAGTGTGCTGGCGGTCGAACTGGGCGATGCCCATCAGTTTGCCAATGCTCGCCAGTTCGCCGCCTCCATCGGATTGGTACCTCGTCAGTACAGCACGGGCGGCAAACCCACCTTGCTCGGCATCAGCAAGCGCGGCGACAAGAACCTGCGACGACTCCTCGTCCAGGGGGCGCGGGTGACCCTGCAGCACATCCAGACCAGAACCGATGCGCTGGGCGAATGGATCAGAGCGATGCTCTGTAGGCGACACTCGAATATCGTGGCCTGCGCCTTGGCCAACAAAATGGCGAGGATCGCCTGGGCCATCCTCGCCAAAGGAACACACTATCAACCGCGTCAGGCAGTTGCAGCTACCTGAGGCCTTGCCTCATCATTTTGTAACCCCCCTGGTTTTGCGACGGTAGATCACGGGATGAACTAAACGGCACAACGGCCTGGCAAAGAACCTGAACGTAAAAACAGCAATCACATGCTGAGGCTTTTTTGAGGTTTGCCAGGCGCGGCTCTCATCGTGGCGCGGGAAATCAACCTCCCCATTCGACGCCGGATTGATTTGCGCAAGCCCACTTTAGATCAACTCCAACCTGCCTTGCAAAAATCGGGCTGACCATAGATTTTACGGCCGCTTGCCAGGAATCCTGGCCGTGGGCTGGATGTTAGAATGCCGGCCAGTCCTACCTTCCGGTACTAGCAAGCAAATGATTTACGAAACCGTGGCGGCTGTCGATCTGGGTTCCAACAGCTTTCGCCTGCAGGTCGGGCGGGTCGTCGACAACCAGATCTATACGCTGGATTCCATGAAGGAGCCGGTTCGGCTGGCCTCCGGGCTGACCGCCGACAAGGTGCTCGATGCGCCGTCGCAGGGGCGGGCGCTGGACGCGCTGCGCCGCTTCGGCGAGCGTTTGCGGGGACTGGACAGTGGCGCGGTGCGGGTCGTCGCCACTAATACCTTGCGCGTCGCCAAAAATGCCATGGAATTCCTGCCCCAGGCCGAGGCGGCGCTGGGTTTTCCGATCGAAATCATTGCCGGCCGCGAAGAGGCCCGGCTGATCTATATCGGCGCCTCCCATTCATTGCCGATGGCGGCTCACAAGCGGCTGGTGGTCGATATTGGCGGCGGTTCGACCGAGTTCATCATCGGCAAGCGGCACGATCCGCAGTTGATGGAATCGCTCTATATGGGTTGCGTCAGCTACACGCTGCGCTTCTTTCCCGACCGCAAGATCGACAAGAAGCGCCTGCGCGAGGCCCAGGTCGCGGCAGCCAAGGAAATCGAACTGATTGCCCATGACTACCAGCGGCTCGGCTGGAAGGAGGCGGTTGGTTCCTCCGGCTCGGCACGGGCGATTGCCGACGTCCTGGAACTGAACGGCCTGAATCCGAACGGCGAGAGCGGCATCACCCGCGAGGGCCTGGACAAGTTGTGTGGGCTGCTGGTCAAGGCCGGGTCGGCCGAAGCGCTCGACTTGCCCGGCGTCAAGGGCGACCGTTTGCCGGTGCTGCCGGGCGGCGTGGCGATCATGTCGGCGATTTTCGAGGAACTGGGCATCGAACGGATGACCTACGCCGATGGCGCCTTGCGCCTCGGCGTGCTTTACGATCTGCTTGGACGTTTCCATCATCACGACATGCGCGACTCGACTGTCGCCCAGTTTCGCCGTCGCTATCAGGTCGAGGCCGACCAAGTCGAACGGGTCGAAGCGACCGCCTTGTCGGCGCTGACCCAGTTGACCGATGCTTCTCCAGCCGAAGCTGATGTCCTGTTCCTGACGTGGGCGACGCGGCTGCACGAAATCGGGATTTCCGTCGCCCATAATGCCTATCACAAGCATGGCGCCTACATTCTGACTTACGCCGACATGCCGGGTTTCTCCAAGAAGGACCAGGCGCGTCTGGCCATGCTGGTCCTTGGTCACCGCGGCAAGCTGGAGAAAATGGGCGCAATTCCCTCCGGCGACAGCGCCTGGCTGCTGATTTTTTGCCTGCGCCTGGCGGTGCTTCTGCACCGTACCCGGGACGATCGGATCCTGCCCGCCTTCACCGTGAAACTGCTGGGTAGCGGTTATCAGCTCGACCTGCCGGCCGAATGGTTGGCCGCGAATCCGTGGACGGCGGCGGCCCTGGGCGAGGAAGCGGCGGTCTGGAAGCAGGCCGGGCGCGACTACGTGGTCAAATCCAGGCCGGCGTGGAAAGCCGCATGAACGATATTCCCCGATTGCAGGTCGAGTCGGGGCGAGTTGTCTTGAGCGGCCAATGGACATTGGCTGCCATGCTGCCCGATCTGGCGATCTTGCAGGAACAGCTGGCGGCCTTGGGCCGTAGCGCCGATACTTGGGACCTATCGGGTGTTTCCCGCCTCGACAGTGCGGCGGCGGTTCTGCTCTGGCGCGGTTGGGGCAATGCCTGGCCGGCGACGCTGGATATTTCGCCCTTGCATCGCCAGGTGCTAAGTCGGGTTGCCGATCTGCCGCAGGAGATACCTGGGCCGCCAGTTCAGGCATTTCACCTGTTGGAAGCTCTCGGCAAGTTATTGCTCAAAGCGCTGGCCAATCTGCGCGGCATGATTGCCCTGTTCGGGCAACTGCTGTTTGATCTTGGCTATCTGTTCCGATATCCCAACGATATTCCGTGGAAGGAAATCGCGGCCAACGTGTACAAATCGGGCGCTCAGGCGCTGCCGGTCACTGCCATGGTCGGTTTCCTGATCGGTATTACCATCAGTTACCTGTCGGCACTGCAACTGAAGAGTTTTGGTGCCGATCTGTTCATCGTCAATATTCTCGGTATTTCGATCATCCGCGAGTTAGGACCGGTCTTGGTCGCCGTGCTTGTCGCCGGGCGCTCGGGGTCGGCAATGACGGCACAGATCGGGGTAATGCGAGTCACCGAGGAAATCGATGCGCTGTCGACGATGGGTATCTCGCGAACAGTTCGTGTCGTCCTGCCCAAGATTATGGGGCTGACCGCCGCAATGCCGCTGATCGTCTTGTGGACCTCGGCGGTGGCGCTCCTCGGCGGCATGGTTGCGGCCATGCTGCAACTCGACCTGTCGCTGATCTACTTCCTGGAGAACCTGCCGCGGGCGGTGCCGGTGGCCAACCTGTTCATTGGCCTGGCCAAAGGTGTCGTCTTCGGCTTTGTAATTTCGCTGGTCGCCTGCCACTTCGGCCTGCGCGTCAAGCCCAATACCGAGAGCCTGTCGGCCAATACGACCAGTGCCGTGGTGACGGCGATCACCGCGGTCATTCTGGTCGATGCGGTATTTGCCATCTTCACCCGTCACATCGGGGTGCCCAGCCTATGACCCGGCCAGCGGTCGTCGAATTGGCCGGGATCAGCACCGTCTATGGTCGGCAGCATATTCATCGCAACCTGAACCTGCGGGTCGAGACCGGTCAGATCCTCGGGCTGCTCGGTGGTTCGGGCAGCGGCAAAACCACCTTGTTGCGCGAGATGCTCGGCCTGCTAAGGCCGAGCGCGGGCAGTGTGCGCCTGTTCGGGATCGATCTGAATGATGGTGATGCCCTGATCCAGCGCGCCGTCCGTCGTCGGCTGGGGATGTTGTTTCAACATGGCGCGCTGTTTTCGGCGCTTTCGGTATTCGACAACATCGCTTTCCCGTTAAGGGAATTGCGTTGTCTGGATGAAGACTGGATCTGCCGGCTGGTGCATCTCAAGCTGGCGATGGTCGAACTCGAACCGGCACACGGTAAGCTGATGCCGGCCGAACTTTCGGGCGGCATGGTCAAGCGCGTCGCGCTGGCTCGCGCCTTGGCGCTCGAGCCTGAACTGTTGCTGCTTGACGAGCCAACGGCCGGCCTCGACCCGGACCGCAGCCAGAATTTCGTCGACCTGGTCGGTTCCTTGCAGCAGGCCCTGGGTCTGACCGTCATCATGGTGACCCATGATCTCAATACGCTGGCTGGTCTGGCCAGTCATGTCGCCGTTCTGGCCGACGGGCACATCATTGCCTGCGGCCCGAAGGATGAGGTGATGACGGTCGATCACCCCTTCGTCACCGGGTTTTTTGGCGCAGATCGTCGGAAGCTGCTTTAATAACAGGCCATGGAAAACAAGTCGCACGCTTTTGCCGCCGGACTCTTCGCCATCCTGCTCCTGGTAGCGGCGCTGCTCGCCATCTATTGGCTGGGCGGAGCCAAGGATGCGACGCATGACTACATCGTCGTCACCAAACAGAACATCGGCGGACTGAATCCGCAGGCCCAGGTCCGCTATCGCGGCATCCGGGTCGGCAAGGTCAGCGACATCCGGCTTGATCCGGACGATTTCAGCAATATTCTGATCACCATTTCGGTCAATGAGGACGTGCCGCTGACCCAGGGCACGATTGCCAAGCTGAATTACCAGGGGGTCACCGGGCTGGCGCACATCCTGTTGCTCGAAACCGGCAAGGACCAGTCGGCGCTGGAGCCCAATGACGAAAAGCCACCGCGTATCACGATGCTTCCCTCGCTGCTCGACGAACTCGGGGAGGTAGGTACGGCCACATTGCGCCAGGCACGGCAACTGATGGTCAGCGCCAATGCCATGCTCAGCGATGAAAACCGGAAACACCTGACGGCTACGCTGGCTAACATGGAAGCCGCCTCGGCCAACATGAAGCCGGCGCTGGAAAACCTGAATGTGACTTTGGGTCAGATGAACAAGCTGCTCGATGACCGGAATGTCAAAAAACTTTCGCTGGCGGCCGGCGAAGTCGGCCCCCTGCTGGCCGATACGCGCGTGATGATCGCCAAGATGCAGGCGGCGACCGACAAGTTCGAGGTTGCTGTCGGCGATCCGTCGGCCAATGGAGTGTCATCGCTGATGCCACGCCTCAACGAATTGGCGACTGATTTTTCGATGACTTCACGCCAGCTTAGCCGGGTCTTGCGCATTCTCGAAGACACGCCGCAAGGTATGGTGTTCGGTGCGCCGGCCCTGCCGCCAGGGCCGGGCGAGCCTGGGTTCTCGAAAAATGGAGAAAAATAGCGTGCGCTGGCTGGTTGTGCTCCTCTTTGCACTATCTCTTGGTGCTTGCTTCACTTCCGGCAAGCGCGGCGCAGAGCAGGGCCTGGCCATCTACGATCTGGGGCGCCGGCGGCCCGCCTAGTTAATGAAGAAAGGAAGGCGCCGATTGCCGTCGAGGTGCGCGCACCGCTCTGGATGGACTCACTCGGCGTCAATTATCGGCTGGGCTATGCCGACCCTTCGCGTCTGCGCGAGTATTCGCAGGTCCGCTGGGCTGGAGCGCCGGCCAGGCTGGTGCAGCAGCGCCTGATGCAGCAGCTTGGCTTGTCGAACTCCGGGCAGGTCGGTGCCCGGTGCATCTTACTCGTCGAGATCAATGAGTTCAGCCAGATTTTCAGCAGTCCGGAGCGCAGCAAGGGCATCTTGCAGGGAAGGGCGCTTTGGCTGGATCAGTCGCGCCGCCAGTTGGCCGAACTGCACCTGGCAATCGAAAGCGTCGCTGTCAGCCAGGATTCACGTGGTGGGGTCCGCGCCCTGCAGGCAACCGTCGAGCAGTTGACGGCCGACCTGCTGGCTTGGGAAAAACAATTGATCGCCGGCGGGAAAATTCGCCCTTGTTCCGGCTAGTGCCAGCCTTTGCCTTTGTGGTATTAGTCGGAAATGATGCGCTCGGCAATACGCTGTTTGAGATTCGAAAGGTCGTTATCGAAATGACTGTAATGCATCAGCGAAAGGCCGAACACGCAGGCATAGAGCAGCAGGCTCCGGCTCTTGGCCTCGGCGTCCGACATGCCTGCGGCGACAAAGAGCTTGCGCGTGCAATCCAGGCGATAAAGGTCGACCGTTTCGACGACCATCGCCGCTTGAGCGTCGTGGCGGGCCCAGTCGCGAATCGCCAGTTCGATCGCCATGCCCTTGCGATTCCGGCTCGCCCCATAGACCTCAATCGCATAGCGCAGCTGCTCGCGTTCCTTGCCCGGAGCGACCGAAGTGACTTTTTCGATATCGCGAATCCGGCCATCCTTCCAGAAGGCAAGCACGGCATCCAGCAAGGCCTGTCTGTCCTTGAAGTGCCAATAGAAGCTGCCTTTGGTCACGCCGCAGCGCTTGGCCAGTACCTCGACGCGCAAACCCGCAATCCCGTCACGGGCAAGCACGTCGATTGCCGCCTCCACCCAGCGCTCCGGGTCGAGTTGGACGCGTGGCAAAGCCGGCCGGCCTCGTGCCTTGGATGGTGTTGAATCTACGGAGGAGTTGACAGGTTTATTTTCCATACGCTACCGTATGCGTTTCCATACGACACAGTATGGTCATTGTGCGGATTGAGTGAGTGTCTGTCAAACAGGCAACCAGCATTGAACAGAATCAATCGAGATAAAAGGAGAGCTCCGTGAAAATTCTCGTCCCCGTCAAACGGGTCATCGACTACAACGTCAAGGTTCGCGTCAAGGCGGACGGGTCGGGTGTCGATCTGGCCAACGTCAAGATGAGCATGAACCCCTTCGACGAAATCGCCGTCGAGGAAGCCGTCCGGCTCAAGGAAGCCGGCATCGCGACGGAAGTCATCGCCGTCTCCTGCGGCGTCGCCGCCTGCCAGGAAACCCTGCGCACCGCGCTGGCGATCGGTGCCGACCGCGCCATCCTGGTCGAGACCGATGTCGACCTGCAACCGTTGGCCGTCGCCAAGCTCCTGAAAGCATTGTGCGCCAAGGAAGCCCCGCAACTGGTGATCTGCGGCAAGCAAGCCATCGACGACGACGCCAACCAGACCGGGCAGATGCTCGCCGCCCTGCAAGGCTGGCCGCAAGCCACCTTCGCCTCCAAAGTCGTGATCGCTGACGGCAAAGCCACCGTCACCCGCGAAATCGACGGTGGTCTGGAAACCCTGGCGATCAGCCTGCCGGCCGTGGTCTCCACCGACCTGCGCCTCAACGAGCCGCGCTACGCCACCCTGCCCAACATCATGAAAGCCAAGAAGAAGCCGCTCGACACCGTCAAGCCGGCCGACCTCGGTGTCGATGTCGCACCGCGGCTGACCACGATCAAGGTTGTCGAACCGGCCAAGCGCTCGGCAGGCATCAAGGTCGCCGACGTCGCCGAACTCGTAAACAAACTGAAAAATGAAGCGAAGGTGATCTGATCATGACTATCCTCGTTATCGCCGAACACGATCACGCCAGCCTCAAGGCCGCCACCCTGAACACCGTTGCCGCTGCCCAGAAGATCGGTGGCGACATCCACGTCCTGGTCGCCGGCACCGCTTGCAACGCCGCCGCCCAACAAGCCGCCGGCCTGCAAGGCGTCACCCTGGTCAAAGTGGCCGACGCCGCCCATTACGCCAGCCAGACCGCCGAGAACCTGACCGCCCTGGTTATCGCCAACGCCAGTGGTTACACCCACATTCTGGCCCCGGCCACCACCTTCGGCAAGAACCTGCTGCCGCGCGTGGCGGCCTTGCTCGACGTCGCCCAGATCTCCGAAATCACGGCCGTCGAAAGCGCCGACACCTTCGTCCGTCCGATCTACGCCGGCAACGCCCTGGCCACCGTGCAGAGCGCGGACAGCATCAAGGTCATCACCGTACGCAGCACCGCCTTCGATGCGGTTGGCACCGGCAATGCCGCCCCGCTCGAAGCCATCGCCCCAGCCGCCGACACCCAGCAAAGCACGCTCACGAACCGCGAACTGACCAAGTCGGCCCGTCCCGAACTCGGTGCCGCCAAGATCATCGTCTCCGGCGGGCGCGGCCTGGGCAGCGGTGAGAACTACCACAGCCTGCTCGAACCGCTCGCCGACAAGTTGGGCGCCGCCCTTGGTGCAAGCCGGGCTGCAGTCGATGCCGGTTTCGTGCCCAACGACTACCAGGTCGGCCAGACTGGCAAGATCGTTGCACCGCAGCTCTATATCGCGGTCGGCATCTCGGGTGCCATCCAGCACCTGGCCGGGATGAAGGAATCGAAGGTCATCGTCGCCATCAACAAGGACCCCGATGCGCCGATCTTCCAGGTCGCCGATTACGGCCTGGTTGGCGACCTGTTCGAGGTCGTGCCGCAACTGGTTGCCGCCGTCGGCTAATACCATAACGCCAAAGGCTGGTACTACAATAACCGTGTGGATTTACCAGATACCTTGTTGGGCGAAGGATGGTACTGGGCAGCTTGGGCTGTCTGGTTGCTTTGTTTCGCCCACAGTATCCAGCGGGCGCCATGGGGTCGGTTGAGGGATTCAGAACAGCTTAACGTCTGGCTTGGCATGATCGTTTTGCTGACGTTGATCTGGAGCCTCAAGGCTGGGGTAAGGCCCGGTCTTGCCTTCCACCTGCTTGGAGCCACGGTCTTTACGTTGAGTTTTGGGCCATATTTGGCCTTTGTCGGTCTTTCGCTGGTGACTGTAGGCATTACCCTGAACGGTGCGGCCGGGCCTTTTGCCTACGCGACGAATGCCCTGCTGCTGGGTGGAGTCGGGGTGGGCTTGAGCCAGGTGCTCTATCGGCTGCTCTCCAGTCTGCTGCCCCGGCATTTTTTCGTCTATATCTTCGTCAACGGGTTTTTGGCTTCGGCGCTGACTATTGTCGGGGTCGGCTTTCTGGCTACAGTTTTCCTGGCGCTGGCTGGTGCCTACGAGTGGGAGTACTTGATGGCGGAGTACTTCCCCTATTTTTTGCTGCTTTCCTTTTCCGAAGCCTGGCTTTCCGGAATGGCCATCACTTTTTTTGTCTTGTATCGGCCGGGGTGGGTCATCACCTACGATGATTCACGCTATCTGGCTAATAAATAAAGGCTACAATTCAAGCGGACTATCGTCATTGAGGTTTGCGCCATTGAATTGTTTGGGTTTTCGCCAATATTTCCCGCTGATTTTTCTCGCCGTCTCGGGTGGAGCATCGGCGGTCGGCTTGGGCGAACTCCGCGGCCAACCCCTTCTCGGTGAGCGTCCTCGACTCGAGATAGAGCTCCTGAATGCTGAGCGCTTGCCGCTCGACACTACCTGCTTCAGTCTGGTCCAACCTTCGGGGTCGGGCGATTTGCCCTGGCTGAAAAAGGCTGGATTCAGGGTTCGTGCCGGGGTGCCGAAGATCCTCGAGATTCGCCCGGAAGCGCCATTGCGTGAGCCAATTCTGGAGCTGGCAGTGTATCTCGGCTGCGGACATGAAATTTCACGGCAGTATGTGTTGCTTGCGTCTCCTGCGCCGGAGGGCGTGGCGTCGATTGTCGAATCGCGGCCGGAGCGTGATAACCCTGCGTCACGTTCGCCGAACCTTAATCCGCGGGTTGCCCGTCCATCATTGTCAGCGGTGGGACCGGTTGAACTCCCGTCTCGTTTGATGCCGCGCCGGACGGAAAAAAGGACTGCCGCCAAGGGGGTGCCTGATCGCCTGATGGTGTCGACCGGTATCGACGTGGGGGAGCCATCGCTGAGGCTGGCGACCGAACTCTTTGCCGGGAGTTCTGGTGGTGTCGGTGCAAAAGAAACTCAGCGCGAAATCCTTCGTCTGGAATTCCGGATGCTGATGGCACTCAACGAGCAGGCAACAAGCCAGATGGCGACAGCGGAGAAGCTGCGCAATATGGAGGTCACGCTCGGTGAGTTACAGCAGAGGGCTGCCGAATTTGCCCTGCGAGTCGAGCAGGGGGGGCAGCCCCTCGAGTCGCCGGCGCCGAAGAACGAGCCACTTGCCGGACAGCCGACAACACCCGCAACCGATCCGGAACCAATCAAGCCCACCCCGGCGGCTGTCCGGCCCGTGCCGCCAATCAAGGCTTCGTCGGGTCTTTCCGAGTGGAGCCTGTATGGTGTTTTGCTGGGTATCTTGTTGGGCCTTGGCGGCTGGCTCGGCTGGAAGAATTATCGTGAACGCCAGCAGGGTCGGGCCGAAGAGACGTCTCACCTGCGCTCTCCGGAATTGACCGTCGATCAATGGCGCCAGGATGCGCTGGTTGATCATGAGGCGGTCGATTTGCCGGTCGAGCCAGTTGCGACACATCTTCCGACGCGGGTCGATCTCGAACTCGATGGCGGCGAATCAGCGGCATCCAGGCATGCGGACGCGCTTTGGAAAGCCCCACGGGTTGTTCATGATCCAGCGATATCGATTAGCGCGTCGATGGTCGACGAGCACTTTGAAGCCAATCCGGTCATGGAACTGGCAGACATCATGCTCTCCTTTGGTCGGGTCAAGGGTGCCGCCCAGGCGCTGCAGGAATATATCGACAACAACCCGCAAGAGGCCTTGCAGCCGTGGATTCGGCTGATGGATGTCTATCGGATGGCCGGCATGCGGACCGAGTTTGAGACCGTAGCCCGCAACCTGAATCAGAATTTCAATGTGGAAGTTCAGCAATGGGACGTTGCGCAGTCGCCCCCTGTCCAGGGAGGAGGCGATGCGGCAGCAGGCCTCCCGGTCGAGCTGCGCCCCGAATCTCTCGAGGACATGCCACGGATTGCGGGGATGGTCTGCGAGCTGTGGCCTGATGGCGATGTCGTGGGTTATCTCTATCAGTTATTGCGCGATAACCGGGGCGGTAAGCGCCAGGGTTTTTCGCTGCCTGTGGTCGATGAAATCCTTTTCCTGATTGAACTTAAGGAAACCTCCAACCGAATTGAATAGAAAGATGCGATCCCATGAGTGAATACGTTGCTCCGCTAAAAGATATTCGTTTTGTCATGCAGGAACTGGCTGGTCTCGATCAGGTCGTTGGCTTGCCAGGTTGTGAGGAGGCGACGCCAGATGTCGTCGACGCCATTCTCGAAGAGGCTGCCAAGTTTGCCGGAGCGGTGCTATCGCCGCTCAATCGCGTCGGCGATACCAATGGTGCCAAATGGAAATATCACGTGGTCACCACGACGCCGGGTTTCAAGGAGGCCTATCGCCAGTTTGTCGATAACGGATGGAACGGCCTAGGTTGCGACCCGGTGTTCGGCGGCCAGGGCTTACCGAAAGTGCTGTCGACAGCAGTCAGTGAAATGTGGAAAGCTGCCAATCACGCTTTCTCGCTCTGTCCCATGCTGACGCAGGGGGCGATCGAGGCGTTGATGATCGCTGGTACCGACGAGCAGAAGGCGGCGTATCTGCCCAATCTGGTGTCCGGTGAGTGGACCGGCACGATGAACCTTACCGAACCCTCGGCCGGCTCTGATCTTGCAGCCGTGCGCAGTCGGGCCGAACCTGTCGGCGACGGAACCTACCGGATTTTCGGTCAGAAGATATTCATCACTTACGGTGAGCATGACATGACGGACAACATCGTCCATCTCGTGCTTGCCCGTACCCCGAGTGCGCCGGAAGGCGTCAAGGGCATCTCCCTGTTCGTCGTGCCGAAATTCCTGTCCAGGGCGGACGGTACGCCGGGCGAGCGCAACGACGTCTATTGTGTATCGATCGAACACAAGCTGGGTATTCACGGTAGCCCGACGGCAGTGCTCGCCTTCGGCGATCACGGTGGCGCGATCGGTACGATGGTCGGCGAGGAAAATCGCGGCCTCGAGTACATGTTCATCATGATGAATGCGGCACGCTTCAACGTCGGACTCGAAGGCCTGGGCGACGCCGAACGGGCCTACCAGCGTGCCGTTACCTATGCCAAAGATCGTGTCCAGGGTACTGAAGTCGGCGTGCGGGGTGGCCCGAAAGTGCCGATCATCAAGCATCCCGACGTGCGCCGCATGCTGATGTCGATGCGGGCCCGGATCGAAGCCATGCGCGCCGTAGCCTACGTGACAGCGGCCGCCCTGGACAATGCCCATGCTAATCCGGACGAGACGGCGCGCCAGAAGGCGCAGGCTTTTGCCGAGCTGATGATCCCGGTGGTCAAGGGTTGGAGTACCGAAAGCGCCGTCGACATTGCGTCGCTCGGCGTTCAGGTGCACGGCGGCATGGGCTTCATCGAGGAAACCGGTGCCGCCCAGCACCTGCGCGATGCTCGCATCACGACCATCTACGAAGGAACGACGGCGATCCAGGCCAACGATCTGATTGGTCGCAAGATCGCTCGCGAAAAAGGCGCCACGGTCCTTGCCGTAATTGCCGACATACGAGCCGCGGCGGCGCAACTCGATGGTGATCTGGCGGCGATCGGGGCGCGCCAGACGGCCGCCATCGATGCCCTGGAAAAAGCGGTCAACTGGATCGTTGCCACTTTTGCCGCTGACCCCAAGGCGGCGCACGCCGGGCCGTGCCCTTCCTCTATCTGTTGGGAATCGTGGCCGGTGGCTGGCAGATGGGGCGGGCGGCCGTGATTGCCCGGGCCAGGGTCGCGGCTGGCGATGGCGACCCGTTCTGGCCGGCCAAGTTGGCGACGACCCGTTTCTTCGCCGATCACTTCCTGACCCAAACGGCCGGTCTGGCCGAGTCGATTGTTGCCGGCGGGGCTGGTGCGCTGGAATTGGCCGACGACAGCTTCTAATATATCGTCCCGTTTTTCCCGGAAGCCCGCGATTGCTGTTATACTCACGGGCTTTTCAACCTTGCCCTACCGCGAACGCATGGCGGAGGGTATATCCCAAAAGGAGATTGCATGCGCCATTACGAAATCGTATTTATCGTCCATCCGGACCAAAGCGAGCAAGTGCCCGGCATGGTCGAGCGCTATCGCACCATCGTGACCGCCAAGGGCGGCTCGATCCATCGTCTGGAAGACTGGGGCCGCCGCCAGCTGGCTTACCCGATCCAGAAGATCCACAAGGCTCACTACGTCATGATGAACATCGAGTGCGACGGCGAAACGCTGAACGAACTCGAGCATTCGTTCAAGTTCAACGACGCCGTGCTGCGCCACCTGACCGTCAAGATGAAGGCTGCCGTGACGACTCCCTCCCCGATGATGAAGGAAGAGAAGTCCAAGTCCCTGATGGGTGGTGATGTTGCTCCTGCTGCTCCGGCCGAACCGGTCGCTGCCGCCTAAAGCAAGCATATTTGTACGGGAAGTAAGGGCTGAACTGCATCGAAATCTCCGGTCAACTGGTTGAGCGCAAAGCCTTGCGTTACACCCCGGCCGGCGTACCAGTCAGTGAAGGGCGATTGCAACATAGCTCCTCGCAGACTGAAGGCGGTGCAGAGCGTCTGGTGGAAGTGGAAATTGCTGTTCTGGCCCTGGGCGAAGCCGCCCGCTGGCTCCAGGCAGCCCCCCTCGGTGGGGCCGTCAAACTGACCGGATTTCTCGCGGCCCGCAGTCGTAACAGCAAGACTCCCGTGCTGCATGTGAATTCAATAGAATTTTTGGAAGGAAACGAAAATGGCTCGATTCTTCAAGAAGAAGGATGACGACAAGAAAAAGAAGCGTGGTGGCGGTCTCTTCAAGCGCCGCAAGTTCTGCCGCTTCACGGCTGAAAAGGTCGAACAGATCGACTACAAGGATGTGGATGTCCTGAAGGAATTCATCCAGGAAAACGCCAAGATCATGCCGGCTCGTCTGACCGGTACCAAGGCCGGCTATCAGCGCCAGCTGGGCACCGCCATCAAGCGCGCCCGCTTCCTGGCCCTGCTGCCGTACACCGACAACCATCAATAAGCGAGGAGACGAAACATGCAAATCATTCTGCTCGAAAAGGTTGTTAACCTCGGTAACCTCGGCGATATCGTCAAGGTCAAGGATGGCTACGCCCGCAATTTCCTGATCCCGAAGAAGATGGCCAAGCGCGCCACCCCGGCGGCCAAGGCTGAATTTGAAGCCCGTCGTTCCGAGCTGGAAAAGGTTGCCGCCGAGAAGCTGGCTGCCGCCCAGGCCTTTGCCGACAAGCTGACCGGTCTGTCCGTTTCCGTCGCCCGCAAGGCTGGTCTGGATGGCCGCCTGTTCGGTTCCGTCGGCAATGCCGATATCGCCGACGCGCTCAAGGTTGCTGGTTTCGATGTCGACAAGGCTGGTATCCGTTTGCCGGACGGCCCGCTGAAGACCATCGGTGACTTCCCGATCGACGTTGCGCTCCACACCGACGTGCTGGCCAACATCACCGTGGCGGTCGTTGCCGAGTAATTCCGGTCCCGTCTCGCGACAAAAGGCCTCGCAGTTGCGGGGCCTTTTTACTTTAAACTCCAGTACATGAACCAGCGCCCGCAGAAACCCCGCATTACCGATTCCACGCTCGACAAGTTGCGCGTGCCGCCCCACTCGATCGAGGCAGAACAGTCGATCCTCGGCGGTTTGTTGCTCGACAATCAGGCATGGGACCGGATGGGCGACATGCTCACCGATGCCGATTTCTATCGCGACGAGCATCGCCGCATCTTTCGCCAGATTCGCAGCCTGCTCGAACGTGCCAAGCCGGCCGACGTCGTTACCGTGGCCGAAGCGTTGGATGCGGCCGGGGAAGGTGAGCAGACCGGCGGTCTGGCCTATCTCGGCGAACTTGCTGCCAATACGCCGTCGGCAGCGAACATCAAGCGCTATGCCGAGATCGTGCGCGAGCGTTCGGTGCTGCGCCAGTTGGTGGCGACCGCCGACGAAATTGCTTCCGATGCGCTGAATCCTCTGGGTCGTGATGCCGAGACCCTGCTCGACGAAGCTGAATCGAAAATCTTCAAGATCGCCGAGGCCGGGGCCGGGCACAACGAAGGCTTCGTCCATATCAACCCCCTGCTGACCCAGGTCGTCGAACGAATCCAAGAGCTTCATGACCGCGACAATCCGTCCGACATTACCGGCGTACCGACCGGCTTCATCGACCTCGACCAGAAGACCTCGGGCTTTCAGCCGGGCGACCTGATCATCGTGGCCGGACGCCCATCGATGGGCAAGACGGCCTTTGCCCTGAACATTGCCGAGAACGTCGCTGTCGAGTCGGGCCTGCCGGTTGGTGTGTTCTCGATGGAAATGGGCGGCGCCCAACTGGCCATGCGGATGCTGGCTTCGATCGGGCGCCTCAATTCGCAGAGTCTGCGCACCGGGCGGATGAACGACGATGAGTGGGCCAAGCTCTCCTTCGCCCTCGGCAAGCTGCACGAGGCGCCGCTCTACATCGACGAGACCGGTGGTCTCAGTCCGGCCAACCTGCGGGCCCGGGCGCGGCGTCTGGCGCGCCAGTATGGTGGCAAGCTCGGTTTGCTGGTCATCGACTACATCCAGTTGATGAGCGGCAATAAGCAGGGCGAAAACCGGGCAACCGAAGTTTCTGAAATTTCACGCTCCATCAAGTCGCTGGCCAAGGAGTTGCAGGTCCCCATCGTTGCTTTGTCGCAGCTCTCCCGAAAGGTCGAGGAGCGCACCGACAAGCGGCCGATGATGTCCGACTTGCGCGAATCCGGTGCTATCGAGCAGGACGCCGACGTCATCCTGATGATGTACCGCGACGAGTACTACAACAAGGAAAGCCAGGACAACAAGGGGATGGCCGAAGTCATCATCGGCAAGCAGCGTAATGGCCCGACCGGTACCGTGCGCATGGCCTTCATCGGCGAGTACACGCGCTTTGAAAATCTCGCGGGCGGCGGCTTCCAGGAGGCGCGCGAGTAAGTCGAGTAGATTGTGCCTCTCGGCATTCGTCCCAGGCGTCCGTATCCAGTTATTAGGTAAAAATTCTATGTATTTGGTCTATATCGGTTTGGCGAGCGTTGCGCTCTCGCTTCTCATTCTGTTGGCGCTTGCCAGATTTTCAAGGGCCGCCCCGCTCGGGGGGGCGTCTCCTGCACCAGAGCGGAAATCATTTCGGCGCTGGTTGTTACCCCTACTGCTGGCGTTTGCCGCCGCAGGAATCTACTGGATGTATTCGTCGGGTAACCAACAGGTGATGCCGGGCAAGGAGCAAAGCCCGGAGAAAGGCGCTGCGCACAATGCGACGCCGGCCGGTTCCCCCGGCAACCTCGATACCGCGGTCAAGAAACTTGCCGACAAGTTGGCCAAAGATCCTGGCAATGGCGACGGCTGGTTGCTGCTGGCCAAAACCTACAGTGAACTGGGACGTTTCCCCGAAGCTGCAGATGCCTATGAGAAAGCGGCGGCGCTGCTGCCGCCCGATGCCGGCATGTTCGCCGATTGGGCCGATAGCTACGTAATGTCCAAGGACCGGAAATGGGATGCCGAGGCTCGCCGCATCGTCGAGCGTGCCTTGGCGATCGACCCCCGGCATGTCAAAACCCTGGCCCTGGCCGGCAGCGAAGCGTTTGGTCGCGCCGACTACAAGATGGCCATCGACTACTGGCAGCGGATGAAGGCGGCGGCTCCAGCAGATTCTATGGATCGCGAGTTGGCCGACAACAACATCGCCGAAGCGAGTGCGCGACTGTCGGGGAAGCGGCCAGCGGCTGTCCCGGCTGGTAATGCATCAGCAGTCAGCGGCACCGTGACGCTCAGCCCGAAACTGAATGCCAAGGTGGCGCCGCAAGATACGGTATTCATCGTGGCCAAGGGGCCGGATGGCGGTCCCCCGCTGGCCGTCCAGCGATTCAAGGCAGCGGATTTGCCGGTGCAGTTCAAGCTGGACGACAGCTTGGCAGTCATGCCCGGGCGGACGATTTCCCAGGCTTCCGAGGTGGTGGTGAGCGCCAAGGTCTCGCGGAGCGGGCAGGCCGATGCGCAGGCCGGGGATCTTTATGGAGCACCGCTCAAGGTCAAGGTCGGTACCAGCAACCTGAAGCTGGAACTCGACCAGGAGCGCTGAAACCGATCCGGTGCTCTAGGCCAGCGGGTACCGCCGGCCTAGAGTTCGACCCGTTTGGCGCTGATCGTGTATTGGATGGCCTGCGGGCTGCTGCCGTCATGGCGGCCCTGTGGTGTTTCCAGTTGCGGCAACAGCAGAAAGGGCATCGGCGAGTTTCGCCCGGGAAGCGTGACATCCGTGCCGACATTGAAGGCGATCCAGTTCATTTCCCAAACGCCGAACAAGACTTTCTTCAGCGATATCAGTTTGCTGTCCCGATCCGAGAGACCCTCGATCGCGATGGCTCGTCGAACGTCGCTGGGATCAACGGGAATCCAGCCGTAACCCGGGACATAGAATTCGGCGCGGACATGTTGACCGCGTGTCGCATCGTCGCTCGCCAGTCCCAGGCTGCGAAAGAGACGGGAAGGGGCAACCCGCAGGCCATAGACACAGCGGGCGGGAATGCCAATCGAACGGCAGATGGAAACGAACAGACCGTTGATGTCCGCCGAGCGGCCGCCATATTGGCCGCGGATCAATTGCTCGCGGACATCGCCCTTGCCGCAGCCGGGTAGAGATGGATCGTAGATCGTATTGTCCACCACCCATTCGTAGATCGCCTTGGCTTGCGCCACCGGATCCTTGATCCGTCCCAGGATGCGTTCGCCCAGTTGGAAGGACAGGCCTTCGTTGGGGATCATCTGCGAGGCCTGAAGATTGCGCCGCAGGATGTCCTCGCGCTCGGGGGCGACGGTGCGTTTGGTGACATCGAAATGGCGGTCGGCCGTGGTCACCAGAGTGCTGATCTGCAGTTTGCCGTCGTTGCCTTCACGCCACTCGCAGTGGAAAACCTCGAGGTCGCCATCGGGCAGGCGGCGCATGCTCGCATTGCCGGGATTGCCTTCCCAGGTGTGGCCGAGCGTTCGCTGAAACAGAGTGTCCTGGTTCAAGGGCAGGGGCAGCCAGAGTTTGCTGGGGCGACCGGAGCCTTTCAGGTTGACGGTCGTCGTGATCTGATAGGTTCGCCATTCGGCGGGCGGTTCCGCTGCCTTGACCGGGGGCAGTCGCGCGGCTGAAGTGCCCTGGGGCGGTTTTTCGGTGATCGGGTCGAGCGCCGTATGAGCCACCGGGCCTTGTTGGAGCGGCGGCGTTTTGCCTTTTGAGCTGCGGCCTGGGCGTGCCGGCTTTCGTCCCGGTTTGGCGCTCGACTTTGCCGTAACCGGTTTACCGTTACTCTTCTTTTTCGCAGCCCAGGCGTCCGACACAAAAAGCGAGAGCGCAGCGGCAGATGCTAGAAAATCGCGACGTTTCAAGAATTTCCTCCGGCAGAGACAGCCCGTGGCTGAAACGAAAAGGCCGTGTCAGTGACACGGCCCCTTTGGTTAAGTAGAGCGGATTATAGCACTTCGGCCGCATGGTCGGCGAGGCGGGAGCGCTCGCCACGTTGTAACGTGATGTGACCGGAGTGCGGCCAGCCCTTGAAGCGATCGACGACATAGGTCAGACCGGAACTGCCCTCGGTCAGGTAGGGGGTATCGATCTGCGCGATATTGCCCAGACAGACTACCTTGGTGCCGGGCCGGCCCGGGTGACCAGGGTTTTCATCTGCTTTGGCGTCAGGTTCTGGGCCTCGTCGATGATCAGGTACTTCTTCAGGAAGGTCCGGCCGCGCATGAAGTTCATTGACTTGACCTTGATCCGCGAGCGAATGATGTCATTGGTCGCCGCCTTGCCCCAATCTCCGCCATAGGCGCCGCCGCCTTCCTCGTTGTGGGTCAGGACATCGAGGTTGTCTTCGAGGGCCCCCATCCACGGGGCCATTTTTTCCTCCTCGGTGCCGGGCAGGAAGCCGATGTCCTCGCCGACCGGGACGGTGACGCGGGTCATGATGATTTCGACGAAGTTTTTGCTTTCGAGGACCTGGGTCAGTCCGGCGGCCAGCGTCAGCAGGGTCTTGCCGGTACCTGCCTGGCCGAGCAGGGTGACGAAATCGATGTCCGGATTCATCAACAGGTTGAGCGCGAAATTCTGTTCGCGATTGCGCGCCGTAATGCCCCAGACAGCATTTTTCGGGTGCGTGTAGTCGATCAGCGTTTCCAGCACCGCCGTCTTGCCAGCCGCTTCCTTGACGATGGCGGTGAAGCCGTCGCTCTCCAGCCAGACGAATTCATTGACCAGGAGCTGCGGGCAGAGCGGGCCGGTGACCTTGTAGTAGGTCTTGCTATCCTTTTTCCATGATTCCATGCCCTTGCCGTGCTTGTCCCAGAAGTTGTCGGGCAGGGCGCGGGTGCCGGTGAAGAGGATGTCGGTATCCTCCAGCACCTTGTCGTTGAAATAATCCTCGGCCAGCAAGTTGAGGGCGCGCGACTTGATGCGCATGTTGATGTCTTTCGACACCAGGATGACCGGGCGCTTCGGATATTTCTTCTGGAGGTGGATGACCACAGAGAGAATCTGGTTGTCGACCTTGGAGGTCGGCAGGCCTTGCGGCAACTCGGCGCTGATCGCTTCGGTCTGCAGGAACAGCCGGCCGCTGGCCAGCTTGCTGGACGGTCCGTAGAGGTCGATGCCTTCGTCGATATCGACATCGTCATGGGCGAGCAATTCGTCCAGCATGCGCGATGTCTGGCGGGCGTTGCGGGCGATTTCGGACATGCCCTTCTTGTGGTTGTCGAGTTCTTCCAGCGTCATGATGGGCAGGAAGACATCGTGCTCTTCAAAGCGAAACAGGCAACTGGGGTCGTGCATCAGCACGTTGGTGTCAAGGACGAAAATCTTGGTAACGGCGGGCTTCTTGGTGGCTGCGGGCTTGCGCGGCATGGAGTGGGCCTTTGGTTGGGTGGTGGAGATTAAAGGGTTTTGACGAAATCCAGCACTTCCTGAGCGTGGCCGGGGACCTTCACCCCGCGCCATTCGCGGCGCAGAACGCCGCCGCGGTCGATGACGAAGGTGCTGCGTTCGATGCCGCGCACCTGCTTGCCGTACATGTTCTTCATTTTCATGACGCCGAACAGTGTGCACACCGCCTCGTCGCCATCCGAGCCGAGTTCGAATGGAAAATTCTGCTTGGCCTTGAAGTTCTCGTGGGATTTGACGCTGTCCCGCGAGACGCCGAGGATCACCGCGTCGAGTGCTGCAAACTGCTCGTGCAGGTCACGGAACTGCTGGCCTTCGGTGGTGCAGCCCGGCGTGCTGTCCTTGGGGTAGAAGTAGACCACCACGACCTTGCCGGCTTGGGCCGCGAGATTGAAAGTCTGGCCGCTGGTGGCCGGCAGGGAGAAGTCGGGAATTCGGGTATCGAGCATGCGGCGGCCTTTTCGTAGAATTTGAGCCATTGTCGGCAAATCCCGGCGGGGCGGTCAACCGGTGATTTGCTAAACTTCCGGCCATGCGAAAAATTTGCGCCGCTCTTGTCTTCATCACCACCCTGGCCGCTTGCGGCCAGTCCTGGAACGATCCGTATCCGGCGGCCGATGGTGGGCGCAATATTCTCTATACGGCATTCACCGATCGCCCGAAGCACCTCGATCCGGCACAGTCCTATACCGAGGATGAAATCACCTTCACGGCGCAGATCTACGAGCCGCCGTTGCAATATCACTACCTCAAGCGGCCGTACCAACTGATTGCGGCCACCCTGGAGCAGGTGCCGGTACCCACCTACTACGATAGCCAGGACCGCGAGTTGCCGGCCAGCGCGGCAGTTGAACAGATCGCCGAGAGCGTCTACGAACTGAAGCTGAAGCCCGGCATCCGTTTCCAGCCGCACCCGGCCTTCGCCCTCGACGCCCAGGGGCAGCCGCGCTATCTCGGGCAGCAGGTGGCGGACGGGCGCCAGGTCATCGCCGACTTTCCCGAAACTGGCAGTCGCGAACTAACGGCCGATGACTACATTTACCAGATCAAGCGTCTGGCCCATCCACGCCTGCATTCGCCGATTTTCGGCATGATGGCCGACAAGATCGTCGGTCTCAAGGAACTCGGCGAAAGCCTGCAGAAAGCGGCCAAGGACAAGCCGGCAGACGAATGGCTCGATCTCGATGCCTTCCCGCTTTCCGGGGTCGAGCGTGTCGATGCCCACACCTGGCGCATCCGTATCAAGGGGAAATACCCGCAATTCCTTTACTGGCTGGCCATGCCCTTCTTCGCGCCGGTGCCGCGCGAAGCCGACCGCTTCTTCGCCCAGCCCGGCATGGCGGCCAAGAACCTGACCCTGGACTGGTGGCCGGTCGGCACCGGCCCCTTCGTGTTGAGCGAGAACGATCCGAACCGGCGTATGGTGCTCTCGCGCAATCCGAATTTTCATGGCCAAACCTATCCCTGCGAGGGTGAGGCCGGCGACCGCGAGGCCGGCCTGCTGGAGGATTGCGGCAAGGCCTTGCCCTTCATCGAACAGGCCATCTTTAGCCGGGAGAAAGAAGCGATTCCCTACTGGAACAAGTTCCTGCAGGGATATTACGATGCCTCGGGGATTTCTTCGGACAGCTTCGATCAGGCGGTCCGGGTCAATGTCGGCGGCGATGTCGCGCTGACCGACGAGATGCGGGACAAGGGCATCCGCCTGCTGACCTCGGTCAAAAGCTCGACTTTCTACATGGGCTTCAACATGCTCGATCCGGTGGTCGGCGGACTGAACCCGCGCGCCACCAAGCTGCGCCAGGCGATCTCGATCGCCATCGATCAGGAAGAGTTCATTTCCATCTTCCAGAACGGTCGCGGCATTGCGGCGCAGGGGCCGCTGCCGCCCGGCATCTTCGGCTACGAAGAGGGCGAGGCGGGCATCGACAGCGTGGTGTACGACTGGGTCGATGGCCGGCCCAAGCGCAAGCCGGTCGAGGTGGCGAAGAAGCTGGTCGCCGAGGCCGGCTACCCGAACGGACGGGATGAAAAAACCGGCGAGCCGCTGGTCGTCAATCTCGACACCACCGGCGGCGGCATGGGCGAGAAGTCGCGGCTCGACTGGTTGACCCGGCAATTCGCCAAGGTCGACATCCAGCTGGTCATTCGGTCGACTGATTTCAATCGCTTCCAGGACAAGATACGTAAAGGGAATGTCCAGCTTTACTACCTGGGCTGGAATGCCGACTACCCCGACCCGGAGAATTTCTTCTTCCTGCTCGACGGCAACGAGGGCAAGGTCGCCAAGGGCGGCGAGAACGCCTCCAATTACGCCAATCCGGAATTCGATCGCCTGTTCCTGCAAATGAAAAATATGGAGAACACGCCGGAGCGCCTGGAGACCGTCCGCCGGATGAACCGCATCCTGCACCACGACGCCCCCTGGGTTTTCGGGCTGCATCCGAAGAGCTACACGCTGGGGCATCGCTGGCTGAAGAACCGCAAACCGAACGATGTCGGCAACAACATCCTGAAATATCAGCGCATCGATGCAACTGACCGGGTAGCTGCCCGCCGCGAATGGAACAGCCCGGTCCTCTGGCCGTTCGGGCTGGGGCTGCTGGTTCTCGCGCTGGCAGTGATTCCGGCTGTCGTCGGCTATCGGCGGCGTGAATCGCGGGCTGCAGTGAAGTGAATCTCGCCGCTCGCCAGCGGCAGCTCGATGCCTTGCTACTGGCTTTTCGCCCGCTTTGGCATCCGCAACCTTTCCGCGAAATTCGCCCCGATTGGTGTACGCGTTGGCCGGCCCTGGCCGACGAGCTGCTGGCGCTGCCCGATGACGAGGTGGTGCGCCTGAACGACGACGGGGCGGCGGCATTGGCGCTGCTCGCCCGCTACTGGCCCGGGGTCGAGGCGATCGCCCCCTTGAGCGCAATGCCGGAATTGCCGCGAGTCGGGCTGGCGGCTCGCGGGGATCGTTGGGCTTGGGAGATTCCCGGGCGCAAGCGTCAGCAGATCGAAGCCTTTGCTGCCGCTGCCCGGTGCAGCGGACAACCGGTGATCGATTGGTGTGGCGGCAAGGGGCATCTCGGTCGGCTGCTGGCCAACGAATGGCAGTCGGCAGTGCACACGCTGGAAATCGATCCTGCGCTTTGCGCGGCCGGTGAGGCGCTCGCCCAGCGGGCTTCGGTGCGCCAGTATTTCGTTCAGGCGGATGCCCTGCGCACTGCCGACTGGCCGAGCGCCGATCAGCACGCCGTAGCCTTGCATGCCTGTGGCGAACTGCACCGCCGTCTGATTCGTCATGGGGCCGAGCAGGGCGTCGCCCGTTTCGATATCGCGCCCTGCTGCTATTACCGGGGTGTCGAGGAACATTACCAGCCGCTGTCGGCATCGCCACAGCTTCGCCTGACGCGCGACGACACGCGGCTGGCGGTGACCGAGACGGTGACCGCAGCGCCGCGCGAAACGCGGCAGCGTGACCGGGCCATTGCCTGGAAACTCGGGTTCGATGCTTACCGGCGGACGGTCAGTGTCGAAGGCTATCGCAGCTTCAAACCGGTCGCCGATGCCTGGCTGCGTGACGGCTTTGCCGATTTTCTCGGCCACATGAACCGGCGCGAGGGCTTGCGCGAGGTCGGCAGTGCGTCAGCCGATGAATTCGAGCGCCTGGGCTGGCAACGTTTTCGCGACCTGATGCGTCTGTCGATTGTCCGCCACGCCTTTCGCCGTCCGCTCGAAATCTGGCTGGCGCTCGATCTGGCCGTATCGCTCGAGCAGCGCGGCTACTCAGTCAGCCTTGGCAGTTTTTGCGAACGCCGGCTGACGCCGCGCAACCTGCTTATTTCGGCGCAACTCGGCTAGCCAGAAATTCGGCCAGTTCGGTCGGGTGGTCGATGATCAGGTCGGCGCCCCAGGTATGCAGCGGGCCGCCGTCGCCGAGGTAACCGTAGGAAACAGCTACCGTCAGGCAGCCGGCGGCGCGCCCGGCTTCGATGTCGCGCCGGTCGTCGCCGACGTAGAGTGCCCGTTGCGGCTTGCAGCGCAGCAGATCGCAGGCGTGCAGGATAGGCAGTGGCGAGGGCTTGGCTTCGGCCGTGGTGTCGCCACTGACCACGCAGTTGGTGCGCGGGGCAAGGGCGAGCAGTTCGACCAGCGGATCGGTGAAGCGCATCCGTTTGTTGGTGACGATACCCCAGCCCAGGCCCAAGCTGTCGAGTGCATCGAGCAGTTCCGGAATGCCCGCAAAGAGGGTCGTCTGATCGCACAGCCGCCTGGCGTAGATTTCCAGGAAGCGCTGCGCCAGTTGGTCGTAATCGGGATGATCCTTGTCGATCCCGAAGCCTGCCCGGAGCAGGCCGCGCACGCCTTGCGAGGTGTAGGGGCGCAGGGTTTCGAGGGGCAGCGGCGCCCGCCCTTCTTCGACGAGCAGAACATTGGCTGCGCTTCCCAGGTCGGGCGCGGTGTCAGCCAGGGTTCCGTCGAGATCGAAGAGGACTGCTTCAAACATGCCGCGTGGCGCGCATCAGGTAATTGACGCTGCTGTCACTGCCCAGCGTATAGCGCTGGTTGAGCGGGTTGTAGCTCATGCCGATGACTTCGTCGGGCTCCAGTCCGGCCATTTTCGCCCAGCGAGCCAGTTCGGAAGGCTTGATGAACTTGGCGTAGTCGTGGGTGCCCTTGGGCAGCATGTTCAGGACGTACTCGGCGGCGACGACCGCGAACAGGTAGGACTTCGGATTGCGGTTCAGGGTCGAGAAGAAGACCTGGCCGCCGGGTTTGACCAGGCGGGCGCATGCGGCAACGATGCTCGATGGATTGGGTACGTGTTCGAGCATTTCGAGGCAAGTCACCGCATCGAAGGCGCCGGGCATTTCTTCTGCCAATTGCTCGACGGCGACCTTGCGGTAATCGACTTGCTGACCACTTTCCAACAAGTGAAGCTTGGCAACGCCCAGTGGCTTTTCCGAAAGATCAATGCCGGTAACCTCGGCGCCACGGACCGCCATGCCTTCGGAGAGTAGCCCGCCGCCGCAACCAACATCGAGTACGCGTTTACCACGCAGGCCGACATGGCGGTCGATCCAGTCGAGGCGCAGCGGGTTGATGTCGTGCAGCGGCTTGAATTCGCTGTTTGGATCCCACCAGCGATGGGCAAGGTCACCAAATTTTTCCAGTTCGGCAGGGTCGGCGTTGAGCATGTTTTTTTCGCGAGTAGAAAAAGAAAAAGCCCTGCCGAGGCAGGGCTTTCGATTGTAGCAGCGACAGCTTACTTGGTGCCGATGACTTCGATGTCGACGCGGCGATCCGGCTGCAGGCAGTCGATCAGAGCCTTGGTCTTGGCGGTGCCCTTGCACTTATTGCCGGTCACGGGCTGCTTTTCGCCCTTGCCTTCGGTGTAGACGCGGTTGGCTTCGATGCCCTTGGCAACCAGGTATTCCTTGACCGCGGCAGCGCGCTTTTCGGACAGCTTCTGGTTGTAGGCGTCGCCACCGATGCGGTCGGTGTGGCCGACAGCGAGGATGACTTCGAGCTTGATGGCCTTGGCCTTGGAAACCAGCTCGTCAAGCTTGGCCTTGCCTTCCGGACGCAGGACAGCCTTGTTGAAGTCGAACAGCGCGTCAGCAGCGACGGTGATCTTCTCGCCAGTCGGCTTCGGGCCGATCGCGGCAGGAGCGCCAGTCGTCGAGGCACCCTTGGCTTCGCAGGCTTCCTTCGGCAGCAGGTCCTTGTCGCATTCGCAGCCAGCAGCATCCTTGGCGGCGGCAGCCGGGGTCCAGTAGCCGGTACGCCAGCACAGGCCGAAGCCGCTCTTGGCGACGACGTCGCGCTGGTCAATCACATAAACGCGTTCTTGGGCTTGGGCAACGGTAGCACCGAAGCCGATACCGGCCAGCAGTGCCAGAAGCAGAGATTTCTTGGCGATGTTTTTGATCATTGTTTTCCCTCGTTGAAGAAAATTTGGAAACTTTTAACCCGTATCAGAGCAGTGAATTAAGGCTCCTGGCGGAATTCCAACTTATTTTGCCATAGGGCAATAGCCGAATCCAAGTCATTTTGCGCTGGATTTGGCTTGGTTTTGTGGTCTACGCAACACTTTCCAGCCACCCAAACATGGCTGACGGATTCTCGACCGGCTACGTAAATGAGATGGGACACCGGGTCGAAACAGGGTTTTGTTTCCAGGGTGCCCAGATTGACGGCGCACAGGTCGGCTGCCTTGCCGGCGGTAATTGAGCCGATTTCATGACCCAGGCCCAGGGCGATGGCCCCGTTCAAGGTGGCCATGCGCAGGATGTCGCGGGCCGGTAGCGCCGATGCGTCACCGCTCGTGCCCTTGGCTAGCAATGAGGCGAGGCGCATTTCGCCGAACAGGTCAAGGCGGTTGTTGCTTGCCGCGCCGTCGGTGCCGAGGCCGACGTTGATGCCGAGTTGTCGCATTCGCACCACAGGTGCGATGCCGCTGGCCAGTTTGAGATTGGAGGTTGGGCAGTGGGCGATGCTGCTGCCGGTGGCGGCGAGCAATTCGAGGTCGCTTTCCGCGAGGTGCACCCCGTGTACACCGATGAACCCAGGCCCGAGGAGTCCGAGGTGGTGCAGGCGTTCAAGCGGCGACTGCTGATGTTGGCGCTGGCTTTCCTCGACTTCGTGCCGGGTTTCGTGAATATGGCAGTGAATGGGGAGATTCAGTTGCTCGGAGAGCGTCAGGATGCGCTCGAAACTGCGGTCGGAAACGGTGTACGGGGCGTGTGGAGCCAGGCAGAAACCGATCAGTGGGTTGTTTCGCCAGAGTTCGCGGACAGCCAGTCCCTTGTCCAGGTAATCGTCGGCGTCGCTGGCGTAGGGGGTCGGGAATTCCAGTGCTGTTATCCCGAGCATGGTGCGCATGCCAAGCTCGGCAGCGGCTGTGGCTGCCGCTTCCGGGTAGAAATACATGTCGTTGAAACAGGTGATGCCACCCTTGAGCATTTCGGCGCAAGCCAGTCGGGTGCCGTCGTATACAAATTGCGCCGAAACGTGCTCGGCTTCGGCCGGCCAGATGTGTTTCTGCAGCCATTCCATCAGTGGCAGGTCGTCGGCCAGGCCGCGCATCAGGGACATCGCGGCATGGGTGTGGAGGTTGATCAGCCCGGGAATCAGAATGTGTTCGTCCAGGGTTACCCGTTGCGCTGCCTGGTAGCGGGTGCGTGCCTCGCTGGCCGGTAGTACGGCGAGAATACGACCGTGGTTGATGGCGACGGCGTGGTTCTTGAGAACGACATCGGGGTCGACAGCGGCAATCCAGCGGGCTTCGATCAGGAGGTCGATTACTTCGGGGGTGAATGTCATGAAACGGGGGGCTGTCCGGTAGTTGTCGCGTGGTAAAATAGCAAATTCCGCTCGATTCAACCAATAAAGGCATCGCGCAAGCGGTGCGAAGTGAGACATGGACCAATTCGCCAAAGAAACTCTGCCGATCAGCCTCGAAGACGAGATGCGGCGTTCCTATCTCGATTACGCGATGAGCGTCATCGTTGGCCGCGCCCTGCCGGATGCGCGCGACGGCCTGAAGCCGGTGCATCGCCGCGTGTTGTTCGCGATGCACGAGCTGTCCAACGACTGGAACAAGGCGTACAAGAAGTCGGCCCGTATCGTCGGCGACGTCATCGGTAAATATCACCCGCACGGCGACACTGCGGTCTACGACACCATCGTCCGCATGGCGCAGGATTTCTCGTTGCGCTACATGCTGGTCGATGGCCAGGGCAACTTCGGTTCGGTCGACGGCGACAGTGCGGCGGCAATGCGTTATACCGAAGTGCGCATGGCCAAGATCGGCCACCAGATGCTCGAAGACCTCGACAAGGAAACCGTCGATTTCGGGCCGAACTACGACGGTTCCGAGAACGAACCGCTGGTCATGCCGGCGCGCATCCCGAATTTGCTGATCAACGGCTCGTCCGGCATTGCGGTCGGTATGGCGACCAATATTCCACCGCACAATCTCAATGAAGTGATTGCTGGCTGCCTGGCGCTGCTCGAAAACCCGGCGATCGGCGTCGATGATCTGATCGAGTACATCCCTGCTCCGGATTTTCCGACCGCCGCGCTGATCTATGGCGTGATGGGCGTGCGCGAAGGCTACAAGACCGGTCGCGGCCGCGTCATCATGCGCGCCCGCACCCATTTCGAGGATATGGAAAAGAGCAACGGTCGGCAGGCGCTGATCGTCGACGAGATTCCCTATCAGGTGAACAAGAAGTCCCTGATCGAGAAGATTGCCGAACTGGTCAACGAGAAGAAAATCGAGGGTATCTCCGATATTCGCGACGAGTCGGACAAGTCCGGCATGCGCATTGTCATCGAACTGAAGCGCGGCGAAGTCGGCGAGGTCATCCTCAACAACCTGTACAAGCAGACGCAGTTGCAGGATACGTTCGGCATGAACATGGTAGCGCTGGTCGACGGCCAGCCGCGCCTGTTGAACCTGAAGCAGATGCTCGAATGCTTCCTGTCGCATCGCCGCGAAGTCGTTACCCGGCGCACCGTGTTCGAACTCCGCAAGGCGCGCGAACGCGGCCATATCCTCGAAGGTTTGGCCGTCGCGCTGTCCAATGTCGATGAAATCATTGCCCTGATCAAGGCGGCGCCGACCCCGGCCGACGCCAAGGTCGGTCTGATGGGGCGCCAGTGGCGTAGCCCGGTGGTCGAGGAAATGCTGGTCCGTGCTGCCTCCGACGCCTCGCGGCCGGATGGCTTGGCCCCCGAATTCGGGTTGTCCGAGCAAGGCTATCGCCTCTCCGACGCCCAGGCCCAGGCTATTCTCGAACTGCGTCTGCAACGCCTGACCGGTCTCGAGCAGGACAAGATCGTCAACGAATACAAGGACGTCATGGCCAAGATCCTCGATCTGCTCGACATCCTGGCCAAGCCGGAGCGCATCACCGAAATCATCGTCGGCGAACTGACCCTGATCCGCGACCAGTTCGGCGACGAGCGCCGCTCCGAGATCGTGCTGCACACGCAGGAACTGGGCATCGAAGATTTCATCACGCCGATGGACATGGTGGTCACCTTGTCGCATGGTGGCTACGTCAAGGCCCAGCCGCTGGCTGATTACCGCGCCCAGAAGCGCGGTGGGCGCGGCAAGCAGGCGGCGGCGATCAAGGATGAGGATTTCGTCGATCACCTGTTCGTCGCCAATACCCACGACTACATCCTGTGCTTCTCGAACCGCGGCCGCTGCTATTGGCTGAAGGTTTACGAAGCACCGCAGGGTAGCCGGACCAGCCGAGGCAAGCCGATCGTCAATCTCTTCCCGCTGGAAGAGGGCGAACGGATCAACGCCGTGCTGCCGGTCAAGGAGTTCTCCGACGACCAGTACATCTTCATGGCCACCGTTCAGGGCACCGTCAAGAAGACACCGCTCTCCGACTTCTCCAACCCGCGCAAGGCCGGCATCATTGCCGTCGCGCTGGACGAAGGCGACATCCTGGTCGGCGTCGAGCTGACCACTGGCCAGAGCGATATCGTGCTCGTTTCGGATGCCGGCAAGGCGGTCTGGTTCGACGAGGAAGACGTCCGTCCGATGGGCCGTGGCGCCCGTGGCGTGCGTGGCATGAAGCTGCAGGAAGGCCAGTCGGTGATTTCCCTGCTGGTCGCCGAGAGCGATCAGGCGACGGTGCTGGTGGCGACCGAGAACGGTTACGGCAAGCGTACCGTGCTCGCCGATTTCCGCCATTCCGGTCGCGGCACACAGGGCGTACGTGCGATTGCCGACAGCGAACGCAACGGCAATATCGTCGGCGCCAAGCTGGTCAATGATGACGACGAGATCATGCTGATCACCACCGGTGGCGTATTGATCCGCACCCGCGTCGCGGAAATCCGCGGCATGGGTCGGGCGACGCAGGGCGTGACGCTGATTTCGCTGGATAATGGCGAGAAACTGGCCGGCCTGGAGAAGGTAGCCGAATCGGTCGTCGAGGTTGATGTCGAAGCTGAAGGTGAAGTGGCTGGTGACATAGCGGTCGACACGCCGGCACCGGCTGCCGACGAAGCTGGTAACGATGAAAGTGGAGAGGCCTGATGAGTCGAATCTGGAATTTCAGCGCCGGCCCGGCTGCTCTGCCAGAGGAAGTCCTGCGCCAGGCGCAGGAGGAAATGCTCAACTGGCACGGCGCCGGCTGCAGCGTCATGGAAATGAGCCATCGCGGCAAGGAATTCATGTCCATCCTCGCTCAGGCTGAGGCTGACTTGCGCGAATTGTTGGGCATTCCCGCCGGTTACACCGTGCTTTTCCTGCAGGGCGGAGCGACGCAGCAGTTCGCGCAGATTCCGATGAACCTGCTGGCCGGGCGTTCGGCCGACTACATTGTCACCGGCTCGTGGTCGAAGAAGGCATTCAAGGAGGCGCAGCGCATTGGCAATGTGCGCTGCGCGGCGACCACCGAAGGCAGCGGTTTTACCCGGCTGCCGACGCCGGCGGAGATCAAACTCGATCCGTTTGCGGCCTACCTGCACCTGTGTACCAACGAGACGATCCACGGTGTCGAAATCCCGGCCAAGCAGATTGCGGATACCGGCGTGCCGCTGGTTGTCGACATGTCATCGCATATCCTGTCCGGGCCAATCAATGTTGAGAAATTTGGCCTGATCTATGCCGGGGCCCAGAAGAATATCGGCCCGTCCGGCCTGACCTTGGTCATCGTGCGCAACGAATTGCTCGGCATGGCGCCGCTCAATATCCCGACAGTGATGGATTACGCGGTCATGGCCGAAAACGGCTCGATGCTGAACACGCCGCCAACCTACGCTATCTATATTGCCGGTCTGGTCTTCCAGTGGCTGAAGCGCCAAGGGGGGCTGTTGGCCATTGATGCGGTCAACGCCGAAAAGGCACGCATTCTGTACGAGTGCATTGACGGCTCGGCCGGGTTCTACCACAACCCGGTCGATCCCGATTGCCGTTCGCGGATGAACGTGCCCTTCACGCTGGCCCGGCCGGAGCTCGATGCCACCTTCCTCGCCGAGTCGAAAGCGGCAGGTCTGATGTCGTTGAAAGGCCACAAGTCGGTCGGCGGCATGCGCGCTTCGATCTACAATGCCGTTTCCCTGGAAGGCGTGCAGGTGCTGGTCGATTTCATGAACGATTTCGCCAAACGAAACGGGTAGGCGCCGATGAGCGACGATCTGCAAAAGGCCTTGGCCGGCGTGCGAGCCGAAATCGACGGTATCGATGCCGAATTGTTGCGCCTGCTCAACCAGCGAGCACGTTGCGCCCAGAAAGTCGGCGAAATCAAGGCCGAGCACGGTGAAGCCGGGCATATCTACCGCCCGGAACGCGAGGCCCAGGTCTTGCGCCGCCTGCAGGATGTCAATCCTGGTCCGCTGGCTGGCGAGAACATTACCTTCTTTTTCCGCGAGGTGATGTCGGCCTGTCTGTCGCTGGAAGAGCCGCTGGGGATCTCTTTCCTCGGGCCGCTTGGCACTTTCTCGGAGTCGGCTGCGACCAAGCATTTCGGCCATGCGGCGCGGCTGCTGCCGCAGTCGTCGATCGACGACGTCTTCCGCGAAGTGGAATCCGGTCATGCCCACTATGCCGTCGTGCCGGTCGAGAATTCGACTGAGGGCGCGGTCGGCCGAACGATGGATCTGCTGCTCGGCACGCAGCTGAAAATCTGCGGTGAGGTCGTGCTGCGCATCCATCAGAACCTGCTCTCCAACGAAACCGATCTGAGCAAGATCACCAAGGTCTATTCGCATGCTCAGTCGCTGGCCCAGTGCCACGAGTGGCTGAATCGCGTCTTGCCCAACGCCCAGCGCATTTCGGTCGGCAGCAATGCCCAGGCGGCGCAGATGGCTTCGGCGGAGGCCGGGGCGGCGGCGATTGCCGGCGAAGCCGCAGCGGCGCGTTACAGCCTGCCGCGGCTGGCCGAGAACATCGAGGACGAGCCGAACAACACGACCCGTTTCCTGGTGCTCGGCAAGCACGATGCCGGGCCGTCCGGGCGCGACAAGACTTCCTTGATCATGTCGGCCCCGAATCGCACCGGCGCCTTGCATGAGTTGCTGCTGCCTTTCTCGCACACCGGTGTTTCGATGTCCCGCCTTGAGTCGCGGCCCGCACGTAACGCGTTGTGGGAGTATGTGTTCTACGTCGATGTCGATGGTCATCATGACGACCCGGCGGTCAAGACGGCCATTGATGAACTGGCCGCTCGTGCCGCCTATCTGAAAATTCTCGGGTCTTACCCGGTTGCCGTTTATTGAGAGATTACCGATGAGCCTCGCTGAACAAGCGCTGTCTTATGTCCGTGCCATTTCGCCCTATCAGCCGGGCAAGCCGATCACCGAACTGGCACGCGAAATGGGCATCCCGGTCGATCAGATCGTCAAGCTGGCCTCCAACGAAAACCCGCTGGGCATGAGCCCGAAGGCGAGGATGGCGGTCGAGGCGGCGATCAGCGGCATCGAGCGTTATCCCGACCAGTTCGATCTGATCAAGGCGGTCGCCGTGCGTACCGGTCTTGGCCAGAACCAGGTTGTGCTCGGCAATGGTTCCAACGATGTGCTTGATCTGGCCGCCCGTGTCTTTCTCGCCCCGGGCCGCTCGGCGATCTTTGCCCAGCATGCCTTCGCGGTTTACCCGCTGGCCACGCTGTCGACCGGCGCCGAACTGATCGCGACACCAGCAAAGGACTACGGCCACGATCTAAATGCCATGCGTGCCGCCATCCGGCCCGATACGCGCCTGATCTGGATCGCCAACCCGAACAACCCGACCGGTAATTTCCTGCCATACCCGGAGGTACGCGCCTTCCTAGAACTCGTGCCGAAGGACGTCGTGGTTGTGCTCGACGAGGCCTATAACGAGTACATCGCACTCGACGAGCGCGTCGACACTGCCACCTGGATCGAGGAGTTCCCGAATCTGGTTGTGACTCGCACCTTCTCGAAGATTTTCGGCCTGGCCGGCTTGCGCGTCGGCTATGCGCTGGCCTCGGCCGAAATCGCCGACCTGATGAACCGGGTTCGCCAGCCGTTCAACGTCAATAATCTGGCGATCGCGGCAGCCGTTGCGGCGCTCGACGACCATCAGTTCGTCGCCGAGAGCTATGAACTGAACCGGCGTGGCATGGAGCAGCTGGTTGCCGGTTTCAAGCTTCTCGGCCTGGAACACATTCCCTCGCACGGCAATTTCGTCACCTTCAGGGCCGGCGAAGCGGCAGCGATCAATCACAAGTTGCTCCAGCAAGGGGTTATTGTCCGCCCGATCGGCGGTTACGGCCTGCCTGAGTGGCTGCGGGTGACGATCGGCAAGGAGGCGGAAAATCGGCGCTTCCTGGAGGCGCTGGAGAAGGCGCTGTAAATGCCTGAATTCGGCAAGGTCGTCGTCTTCGGTACCGGCCTGATCGGCGGCTCCTTCGCGCTGGCCCTCAAGGAGGCCGGGGCTGTGGAGGAGGTGGTCGGTTTTGGCCGGACGCCGGCGACGCTACGTGCCGCCCAGCAATTGGGGGTGATCGACCGCGCCGGCATCAATCCGACGCATGAAATCGAGGAAGCAGACATTGTTCTGGTCGCGACACCGGTCGCCCAGATGCCGGAAATTTTCGCCCGGATCGAACCCTATATTGGTTCCAATACCATCGTCACCGATGGCGGTTCGACCAAAGGCGACGTCGTTGCTGCCGCTCGTGCGGCATTTGGCGAGCGCATCGGCCAATTCGTCCCGGCCCACCCGATTGCCGGCGCGGAAAACAGTGGCCCGAGCGCGGCGCGCTGGGATCTCTACCAGGGCAAGAAGGTTGTCGTGACGCCGTTACCGGAGAACAACGACGACTCGCTCGACCGCATTAAGCGCGCCTGGTCGTTGTGCGGCGCTGACATCTATGAATTGACGCCCGAAATGCACGACCGCGTCTTTGCCGCCGTCAGCCATCTGCCACATCTGTTGTCCTTTGCGCTGGTGCATGACTTGGCTGTGCGTGATGACGCCGACCTGTTCTTTACCTTTGCGGCTTCGGGTTTTCGCGATTTCACGCGAATCGCCGCCAGCCATCCGGAAATGTGGCGCGACATCTGTCTCGCCAACCGCCAAGCCCTGCTCGGCGAACTTGATAGCTACCGGGCGCAACTCGACGAACTTCGCCTGGCATTGGCGCAAAACGACGGCGAGCGACTGGAAGAGGTCTTCGGCATCGCCCGGCAGGCCCGCCGGAACTGGGCCGGCGAGGTCTAAATGCGAGCCTTGCTGCGGGTGCTCTGGCTGGGCCTCGCACTGGCTCTTCTGGTCTGCCGAGTCGAGGCTGCTCCGCCCACGATCCTGTTGGCCGAGGTCTATCGCAGCCAGGTCAACGTCACGCAGTACCTGGTCAGTGAAAAACTCGACGGCGTGCGCGCCATCTGGGATGGACAGGTGCTGCGCTTTCGCAGCGGCAAGACGATCCATGCACCGAGCTGGTTTACGGATGGACTGCCCAGGCAGCCGCTCGACGGCGAGTTGTGGATAGGGCGGGGGAGTTTTGAACGCCTTTCCGGTATCGTTCGCCGCGAAGCGCCGGATGATAACGAATGGCGGCAGGTCCGCTACATGATCTTCGAGCTACCTGACGCGCCGGGCACGTTTGCCCAGCGTGTCGAGCACATCCGCGAGTTGGTCGGGCAGGCCAATGTGCCGTGGTTGCAGTCAATCGGGCAATCTCCCGTCGTCGATCGCAGCAGTCTGCAAAAACGCATGCAGGAGGTCGTCAAGGCCGGTGGCGAGGGCCTGATGCTGCACCGCGCCGATGCGCTCTATGAAACCGGTCGCAGCGATACCCTGCTCAAGATGAAACCTTGGGAAGATGCCGAGGCCGTAGTCATCGCCCATCAGCCGGGCAAGGGGCGGAACGCAGGGCGATTGGGCGCCTTGCGGGTGCGCACGGATGACGGTAGAGAGTTCTCGCTGGGAACCGGATTCACCGACCGGATACGTCGCGACCCGCCGCCGATCGGTGCCCTAGTCACCTATCGCTATCGTGACCTGACACGCAACGGCCTGCCGCGTTTCGCCAGCTTTTTGCGGGTGCGTGAGGAATGAGCGACGCGATACGAGCGGCTCCTGTCTTGTCCAGAGTCCGGATTCAAAGGGCGTGCTGCACTGCGGTATAATTAACGGTTTCGGAAAAAGGGTAGCGGGCGATGATTCTCGTCACTGGAGCCGCTGGTTTTATCGGTAGCAACTTTGTGCTCGACTGGCTGGGCCAGTCGGACGAACCCGTCGTCAACCTCGATGCCCTGACCTACGCCGGCAACCTGGAAAACCTGGTGGCGCTTGATGGTGATGCGCGCCATCTGTTCGTCAAGGGCAGCATTGGCAATTTTGACTTGGTTGCCCGGCTTCTCGCCAAGCACCGACCGCGCGCGGTGATCAATTTCGCGGCCGAATCGCATGTCGACCGCAGTATTCATGGCCCGGAAGATTTCATCCAGACCAACATCGTCGGCACCTTCCGCTTGCTCGAAGCCGTTCGAGCCTACTGGAACGCGCTGGAGGGCGAGGCGAGGACGGGATTCCGGTTCTTGCATGTCTCTACCGATGAAGTGTACGGCTCCCTGGAGCAAGGCGACCCCGCCTTCACCGAAAACCATCGCTACGAACCGAACAGCCCCTATTCCGCCAGCAAGGCGGCGAGTGACCATCTGGTCCGCGCCTACCACCACACCTATGGCCTGCCGGTATTGACCACCAATTGCTCCAACAACTACGGCCCCTACCACTTCCCGGAAAAGCTGATTCCGCTGGTCATCCACAACGCGCTGGCCGGCAAGGCGCTGCCCATCTATGGCGACGGTCAGCAGATTCGTGACTGGTTGTATGTCAAGGATCACTGTGCGGCGATCCGTCGGGTGCTGGTAGCCGGCCGGCTCGGCGAAACCTACAACATTGGTGGCTGGAGCGAAAAGCCCAACCTCGACGTCGTGCACACACTGTGCGCTATCCTGGATGAACTCCGCCCGCGTGCCGATGGCAAAGCGTATAGCGACCAGATCACCTACGTGACGGATCGCCCGGGCCACGACCGCCGCTACGCCATCGACGCTTCCAAGATCGAGCGCGAACTAGGCTGGAAGCCGGCAGAAACCTTTGAGACCGGTATCCGCAAGACGGTGCAGTGGTATCTCGACAACCAGAGCTGGGTGGCCAATGTCACGAGCGGTGTCTACCATAACTGGGTCGGCAAACACTATGGAGTGCATATATGACCACTCGCAAAGGCATTATCCTTGCCGGCGGTTCCGGCACCCGCTTGTACCCGGTAACCCTAGCGGTCTCGAAGCAGTTGCTACCGATTCACGACAAGCCGATGATCTACTATCCGCTGACCACGCTGATGCTAGCTGGGATTCGTGACATCCTGATAATTTCGACGCCGCAGGACACGCCGCGCTTTGAGCAGTTGCTCGGCGACGGCAGCCAGTGGGGGCTGAACCTGCAATATGCCGTGCAGCCCAGCCCGGATGGCCTGGCCCAGGCCTTAATCATCGGCCGCCAATTCATTGGCCATGGTGACAGCACACTGGTGCTTGGCGACAACATCTTCTACGGAAATGAACTCGCCCACGATCTGGCGGTCGCCGGGCAGCACAAGACTGGTGCCACCGTTTTCGCGTACCATGTTCAAGATCCTGAGCGTTACGGCGTTGTTGAGTTCGATGTGTCCGGCCAGGCGGTCAGCCTTGTAGAAAAGCCGCAGACCCCGAAATCAAACTACGCCGTCACCGGCCTCTATTTCTACGATAACCAGGTGCTCGACATTGCCCGCGACCTGAAGCCGTCGCCGCGCGGGGAACTGGAAATCACCGATGTGAACCGCATTTACCTGGAACGTCAGCAGCTGAACGTTCAGGTGATGGGTCGTGGTCATGCCTGGCTCGATACCGGCACGCACGAAAGTCTCCTCGACGCCAGTCAGTTCATCGCCACCATCGAAAAGCGCCAAGGTCTAAAGATCGCTTGCCCAGAGGAAATCGCCTACCGAAAGGGGTGGGTAGATGCCGCTCAGCTTGAGCGCCTTGCCCAACCAATGCTGAAGAATCCCTATGGTCAGTATCTAGTCAGCGTGCTCAAGGATCGGGGGTTCTGATGAAAATTGTGTCAGCGGCCATTCCCGACATACTAATCATCGAGCCGCAGGTTTTTGGCGACGAGCGAGGGTTCTTCTTTGAGAGTTTCAACCAGCAGGCCTTCGATGAAGCTGTCGGCAGCAGGATAATCTTTGTGCAGGACAATCACTCGAAAAGCGCAAGAAATGTCTTACGCGGGCTGCACTATCAGCTTCCTCCAAAGGCCCAGGGTAAGCTCGTGCGTGTGGTCCAGGGCGAGGTGTTCGATGTGGCGGTCGATATCCGTAAGGAATCGGCAACTTTCGGGTGCTGGGTCGGTGAGGTGCTTTCGGCCAAGAACAAGAAGCAGGTATGGATTCCGCCGGGGTTCGCACATGGATTTCTGACGCTAAGCGAGACCGCTGAGTTTTTATACAAGGTGACGGACTATTACTCGCCGGAGTATGAGCGGTGTATTCGTTGGGATGATGCAGATCTGGCGATTCAATGGCCGCTGCCCAGAGATCCAGTGCTTTCCGGAAAGGATCTTGTAGGAGATACATTTTTAGCAGCTACAGTTTTTTCGGCCTGAGGTTAAGCGTGATTTGCTCCTGCTCTAAGAACCTCAGTGATTCGCCAGCGCTGGTCAAGGATGGCATCGTTCGTTTCGAGGATCACTATGACCGTTAGCAAAATCTACGTTGCCGGCCATCGTGGCATGGTCGGTTCGGCCATCGTTCGCGCCGTTCAGAAGCAGAGGAAAGCCACCATCATTGCACGCACGCATGCTGAACTCGATCTGACGAATCAGTCAGCAGTCAATGCGTTTTTTGCTTCAGAAAAGCCAGATCAGGTTTACTTGGCAGCAGCCAAAGTCGGGGGCATCCACGCCAACAACACCTACCCGGCCGAGTTCATCTACCAGAACCTGATGATCGAGGCCAACGTCATCGACGCCGCCTTTCGCCATGGCGTCACGCAACTACTGTTTCTGGGCTCCAGTTGCATCTACCCCAAACTGGCCCCGCAGCCCATGCGCGAAGACGCCCTGCTCACCGGTACGTTGGAGGGGACCAACGAACCCTACGCCATTGCTAAGATCGCCGGCATTAAGCTGTGCGAAAGTTACAACCGCCAGTACGGTGCTAGCCATGGAGTGGACTACCGAAGCCTCATGCCCACCAACCTCTACGGCCCTGGTGACAACTACCACCCTGAAAACTCCCATGTCATTCCGGCACTGATTCGCCGCTTCCACGAAGCCAAGGCCAGCAAGGCACCGAGCGTTGTTATCTGGGGCACCGGCGCGCCCAGACGCGAATTTCTTTACGTCGATGACATGGCCGCCGCCTGCGTACAGGTCATGAACTTGAGCCAGGCCGTTTACGACCAGCACACCCGGCCCATGCTCAGTCATATCAACGTGGGCAGCGATCACGACATCACCATCAAGGAACTGGCCGAAACCATTGCCGGGGTCATTGGTTACCAGGGGGCCATCACTTTTGACCCCACCAAGCCCGACGGTACGCCACGCAAGCTTATGGACAGTGCCCGCCTCAACGCATTCGGCTGGCAACCTCAAGTGGCCCTGGAGGAGGGCCTCAAGCTGGCCTATAAAGACTTCCTGCAAAACATCAGCCAGCCATAAAGGGATTAAGAATGTCCAAGCAACCCAAAGTCGCCCTCATCACCGGCATCACCGGTCAGGACGGCGCCTACCTCGCCGAATTCCTGCTCAACAAAGGCTACATCGTCCACGGCATCAAGCGCCGCACCAGCCTTTTCAACACCGACCGCATCGATCACCTCTACCGCGACCGGCATGAACAGGGCGTGCGCTTCTTCCTGCACCACGGCGACCTGACCGACAGTTCCAGCCTCATCCGCATCATCCAGCAGACCCAGCCTGATGAAATTTACAATCTCGCCGCGCAAAGCCACGTGGCGGTGAGTTTTGAAGAACCGGAATACACCGCAAACTCCGACGCCCTCGGTGCCCTGCGTATCCTCGAGGCCATTCGCATCCTGGGTCTGGAGAAAAAAACCCGTTTCTACCAGGCCAGTACCAGCGAGCTCTACGGCCTGGTGCAGGAAACGCCCCAGAAGGAAACCACCCCCTTCTACCCGCGCAGCCCTTACGCCGTGGCTAAGCTCTATGCCTACTGGATCACCGTGAACTACCGCGAGGCTTACGGAATCTATGCCTGCAACGGCATCCTGTTCAACCACGAAAGCCCGATACGTGGCGAAACCTTCGTCACCCGCAAGATCACCCGCGCCCTCGCCCGCATCAAGCTTGGCCTGCAAGACTGCCTGTATCTTGGCAATCTTGACGCCAAGCGCGATTGGGGACATGCCAGAGACTACGTCGAAATGCAGTGGCTGATGTTGCAACAAGAGCAGCCCGAAGACTTTGTCATCGCCACCGGTGTGCAATATAGCGTGCGTGACTTTGTCAACGTGGCAGCCAAGGAACTGGACATGGAACTCCGCTGGACAGGCCAAGGAGTTGTTGAAAAGGGCTACTGGAAAAGCACTGAAGGCGACAAGCAAATCGTCGCCGTCGACCCGCGCTACTTCCGTCCGACCGAAGTCGAAACCCTCCTTGGTGATGCCACTAAGGCTAAGGCTAAACTGGGTTGGACGCCTGAAACCAGCTTCGAAGAACTCGTTGCCGAGATGGTGCGCGAAGACTTGAAGTCAGCCGAGCGGGACGAATTGATCAAGCATCATGGTTACAGGGCTATGAGTTACCACGAATGAAGGCAAACCAGCAACTCGTCTGGCACCTTGCCAACATAACCAGTGACATGCCCCAGATGTGCCACGGCTATAGTGTGTTCAGTTTCGCAGCGGGCAATTAATGCTTGCTGAATGGCTGAAAGCCACGACGGGTCTATAGATGCCATCTGAAATTGCGCCTGTGCCGGTTGTTGTCAGCCGTAAGCGTGCCATCACCTTGCAAGCATTGGGTGGATATCTCAACACCGGCATCCAGATTGTCCAGGGATTAATCCTGATCCCGATGTACATACATTTTCTCGGCCTCAGTCTGTATGGCTTCTGGCTAAGCACAGGCGCGATACTTGGGATGCTTGGTGTCATGAACCTGGGGCTGGGGGCTTCATGACTCAGCGTGTTGCTGCGGCTTATGGTCAGCGGCAGTATTCGACGGTTGGCGAATACTTTGTGAACGGTCTTGTTGTATATCTTGGGCTGTCGGCTGGTTTTGTAGCCGTGGGGATGCTGCTTTCCTTCCAGCTGCCACTGATCCTGAAAGGCCTGGGAAGCGATGAGCCGACCCTTTCCCCCTGCTTTCAAATGGCGTTGGGGGCCGCGGGGCTAGGGCTAGTCAATGAATGCCTGCGGGGCTTTTCCAATGCCATGTTGCGTCCAGCGTATCCAGCGTTGGCATTGGCGGCGGCCCGCATCGCAGGCATCGTGTTGACAATCTTACTGCTGCACCGGGACGCGGGGCTATGGGCCATCCCTATCGGCATGCTCGTTACGGAGGTCGTTGCGTTAGTGCTTGGCTTGTCTCACGCCGTCTTTCTCATCCGAAGCTTTGGCATCAGTATCCGTTTCAGTTTGGAGCGGATAAAGGAATACATCTGGTACGGTGGCATGCTGTTCGTTTCCCTACTGTCGCAGACTATGGCCCGGGAACTGGATCCGATACTTATCACTTTTTTTCTGCGACCTGAAATTACCGCAGCGTACATGATTACCCGCAAGGCAGCCGATATTGTGTTCCAGTTGCAGGCAGTGGTCTATGCCTCGACTCACAGCGCATTTTCGCATCTGGCAGCAGATGGCAACACGTCGCGGACTGCCGATGTTGCCGCCAGGCTGCTGGGGCTGGTGTTCTTTTCCGGCCTGGTGGGGTTTTCCGGCTATATCGCTTTCAATGCGGGCTTCGTGGCGCTGTGGGTGGGCAACGATCTTGTGATGGGACAGGAAGTCATTGTGATGATTGGTATTGCCTATTTTCTGAGTAGTTTACGTAACATGGTGCTTCAGTTGCTGAACGGTGTAGGTGAGTTCAGGGTCAGCTCAAGGCTGGTATTGCTGGAAAGTGTGGCCAGAATGGTACTGGCTGCCTTGTTGTTGATGGGGGTGGGTGTGCAGGGAGTCCCGTTGTCCATGATCTTTTCCTGCGGAGCAATGCTTGTCATCATGAACCGGATGCTCGGGCAATATACGTCTTGGCAGCTTGCTCCGCGTATCATGTCGCGCGCTGCAATCTCGTCGCTTGTCATGATCGGTTTTGCTTTTCTGCTGGCCTCACAGCTAGATATGTCGACATGGCTTCATTTCATTCTGTTTGCTGTGATCGGCATGGCGGCGCTGTTGTTGGTGATGGTGGTTTTGCATATCGACACTCTGAAGAAATATCGGCAGATACTCAGGAGTTCAACGCATGCCTAGACTGAAAAGTCTCGTATTAGACTTGCTATTGAAAGTGCGGCAATGGCGTCTGGAAAATAGGCTGGGAGCACTGGGGAAGGGGAGTACGGTGTGTTTTGGCGTCAGGATATCGAATCCGGAGCAGGTGTTTATTGGTGCAGGGGTGTCGATCGCGCCCGGCGTCTGGATTGGAGCTTCAAGCAAGGGGCGGGTCACGATCGGGGATGGAAGCGCCATCGCATCGGGAGTGCGCTTCGTGACCCCGACACATGACCCCGATGTACTACCGGTTTCCGGTATAGGCATCAATCGCCCGGTGACCATAGGTCGGGACGTTTGGATAGGTACCGGTGCCATCATATTGCCCGGCGTTGCCATCGGGGACGGAACCATCGTTGGCGCCGGCGCAGTCGTTAATCGGGACTTACCACCTGACGTTCTTGCGGCAGGCGTGCCGGCCATCGTTGTCAAAACTTTATTGCCTCGGGAAACGAGGTTGGAAAACGGGCGCCACGCGCTCGAAATGAAACGGAGAAGTCTATGAAATTGCACCTTGGCTGCGGCAAACGTCACATACCAGGTTTCGTCCATATCGATGCCATCGATTATTCTCACGTCGATCACGTTGCGACGATTGACAATTTATCATTCATCGGTGATTCAAGTGTCGACGTGATATATAACTGTCATGTTTTGGAGCATTTCAAGCGCCGCGATGTCGGGCGGGTGCTGAAGGAGTGGTACAGAGTTCTTAAACCGGGCGGTACGCTGCGTATTTCGGTTCCAGATTTTGCGCAGTTGTGCGAGGTTTATCAGAAATTCGGTCGCCTGGATCTCGTGATCGGACCGCTGTTTGGCCGGCAAGATTATCTCTACAACATTCACTACAACGCCTTCGATCAGGCTGCACTGACACAGCAGCTTGAGGACGCCGGGTTCGTCAATGTTCGACGCTACGATTGGCGCGAGACCGAGCATGCGGATATTGATGATTTCTCGCAGGCTTATGTTCCACATATGGATAAGGAAAATGGAATTCTCGTCAGCCTCAATGTTGAATGTGAGAAGCTGAGTGTAGGTTGAGCATGGTTTTTTACAATCTCATGGATGTGATTTCGGGGGTTTTTCCTTAGGGAAATTAAGATATGCAGATAGCTAAAATTATTTTAGGGCGTCTGGTTAATCTGATATTTCTAATACTGGCTCGCTTTAAGAGTGGTTGTATCGTTCAGTCCTGTAAAGTCGCTTGGCAGTCGATTGAGCACGCTAAAAATGTTCATATATCGGCTGGTACTTCGGTAGACCGATTTAGTCAAGTTGGCAGCTATACCTATCTTGGGCGTGGGTCAGTTGTTACAAAGTCAAGTATTGGTCGCTACTGCTCAATTGGCGATAATGTAACGATTGGCCCAGGGGAGCACAAATTAAATGAGCCATCTACCTCCGCTCTATTCTATGAGGATGCTTGGGCGGTCCTTACAGAGGAGCATTTGAAAATAGGGGATGATGTTTGGATTGGTGTAAATTCAATTATCCTTAGAGGGGTGGAGGTTGGCACGGGCGCAGTTGTTGCTGCCGGTGCCGTTGTTACAAAGAGTGTTCCTCCATTTGCGATAGTAGCCGGAGTGCCGGCACGGATTATCAACTATAGATTTTCTCATGAAGTGCAGAGCGAGATAATTTATTCTCGCTGGTGGGAAATGGATTTAAAGGAGGCGCGTAGTACGATAAAGCATATAGGGCGGCTTGGTCTTGCTAACTAAACTTTAATTTATACTTGATTGAATCTAGTTAGGCTGGAGCTAAAAAATTTATTTTTTTGATTAAATTTTTTTGGGTTTTTCTTTAGATTGATTGTTGCAGAATGATGGATTTCGTGTTCTGTATATTTTTATTTTCTGGTTTGTGAGGCGGCAAGCGTTATGCAGAATAAAAAATCGATGGCATTAAAAGATACAGTTTCTGCTGAGCGATGACCTCCGCCAACTTACTTACTGGTCTATTGATTCATAACGGAAGCCCAGCCCGGCGAATCTTCGAGGCAAGTGCCGATGGATTGACTCAGCCGTGGATCGCCCTTCGTGACGAGTTTAGGTTAGTTGGTTGCGCTTTGCGGACATCTGACAGTTTGAATGGAATTACCCCTGATTTTGAGATACACCTTGACGCCAGAAAAGTCCGGGGTTCGATTCCTACTTTTGCCGTGCTGGCCGAATGCAGATTCATTCATCCCCCAAATGCGAATCTAAAATACTTGCGGCATTACCGGCGACTGTTTACTTGGAATCCTGAATTGGTTGAACGGGGGGCGGCAACAAAAATTCAACTGGCTCATCCAATGGGTGGCAGTCGCGTCGATGGCTACAGCCGGCGTGACCAGTTCGTCGTGCTGATTGCCGCCAACAAGGCACTACCGATCTGGAAACCGAGCCTCGATCTCTACAGCGAGCGTGTGCTAGCGATCCGCTGGTTCGAGCGTCACGCCCCAAGCGATTTCGCTTTATACGGATTCGGTTGGGGTAAGTCCGCTCGGCTGCCAACCCGTTTGGGGGGGGCTGTGCATCGATTGGAGGGGCTTCTCCCTGGGAATCGTTGCCACTTTCCTTCATGGCGCGGAGCGTTGCATGCCAAGCGCGAGGTCTTGGAGGGGGCTCGGTTCTCTATAGTCTACGAAAACGTTCGCGGATTGCGAGGCTACATCACTGAAAAGATCTTCGATGCCTTCTGCGCTGGCAATGTGCCGATCTATTGGGGGGCTGAGGACATTGCAGAGTACATTCCAGAGGCTTGTTTCATCGATCGGCGCAAGTTTTCTTCTTGCGGTGATTTGTATGAATTTATTCGCCATATGCCGGAGCATGCCTATCTGGACCATCAGCACGCAATCCGTGATTTTTTGGAGTCCGATGCTAGCTACTCGTTCTCTACCAAACACTTTGCACAGACAATCGTGTCGGAAGTGCTGGATTGTTTGATGGACCTTCGGCAACAGAATTTGGATTGAAATGTGATTATTGTTCGACTTTCTGGTGGGCTCGGAAATCAAATGTTCCAGTATGCGGCAGGCCTCGCTATGGCTCTTAGACATGGCGCGGAATTGCGTTTTGATCTGGATTGGTTTGATGCATTTCAGCTTCATCAAGGCCTTGAATTGCCTCGTGTATTTGGGCTTGAGCTTCCGTTGGCTACCGCCATAAACAAGCGGCGGGTGCTGGGCTTACTGTCCGAGCCGCGGCTGCGGCACTTGGTGTCGAGGCGCAGTTTGCGTTTTTTGCGTCCATCCCGTTTTGCCATCGAGCCTCACTTCCATTTCTGGCCACAATTTACGCATCTTCCGGACGATGTCTACCTGGATGGATACTGGCAAAGTGAACGATATTTCTCGTCGTCTGCGCAGCAGATCAGGGAAGCATTCCGTATAACTTCCCCGCTTGATGCCAGTAATGCGGCGCTGGCTCAGCAAATAGATGCCACAACGAGTGTGTCCGTGCACGTTCGGCGCGGCGACTTTGCCCGAAACCCAGAGGTAAGCCGAGTACATGGTGTCGATCTGAGGGAGTACTACTGGAAGGCAATCGAGGCGATAGGGCGGCGGCTAAACAAGCCACATTACTTCATTTTTTCCGATGAGCCTGAATGGGTTCGCGGCCATCTCGATATTGCCGCGCCATGGACTGTGGTCGATCACAACAGTGGTGTAAACAGCTACCGGGACATGCAGTTGATGAGTTTGTGCCGTCATCATGTGATTGCCAATAGCACGTTTAGCTGGTGGGGGGCGTGGTTGAATCCACGGCCGGACAAAATCGTCGTAGCCCCTTGTCAGTGGTTCGCAAACGATACGCCAACCGATGACCTGATTCCGGCTACCTGGATTAGGTTGTGACCGTGGACTGCAGGCAAGGTGTGAGTACGCTGCTCATCGGGGGGGGCGGTTATATCGGGTCGCATTTGGTGCCGGTGCTGAAGGCCTCTGGCAGGCTGGTCACGGTACTGGGCAGACGCGCCCAGCCAGCCTATTCCTTGCCGGCGGATGTGGCCTACGTACAAGGAGATTTCGCAGATGAGGCTGTGTTATGCCGGCTACTGGACACCCATCAAGAGGTGATACATCTGGCTTATGCCAGTGTGCCCAATACATCTTACGACGACCCGCTCAATGATCTTAGGCAGAACCTATATCCTGCTATTGCGCTGTTCACCGAATTGGCAGCCCGAAACGGTCGGCTTGTCCTGGTTTCGTCAGGGGGAACGGTTTACGGGAATGCCTTGTCGGTGCCGATCAGAGAAGATCATCCGACCCATCCGATTTCGCCCTACGGTGTGACCAAGTTGACGCTTGAGCATTATGCCAATCTATATGCGGTGACTCGTGGCCTGCAGTATGTATGTGTGCGGCCAGCCAATGCCTATGGGGTGGGGCAGCGGCCTTTTGCGGGGCAGGGATTTATCGCCGCTGCGATGGGGGCTGCGCTGAGACGCAAATCCGTAGGTATATTCGGCGAAATTGGAACGGTGCGGGATTACCTCTATGTAGAGGATATGGCGTGTGGCATCCTGCACGCCTTGGAATATGGCAAGGCTTCGGAAACATACAATCTGGGGTCCGGAATAGGTTTGTCCAATATTGATGTAATTGAGGCTATGCGGCCGCTCATGCTAGAGGTTGGTATCAAGATGGCAGTTGAGCACCTGCCGGAGCGGGCGTTCGACGTCAAAGTGAATGTGCTGGATGCAACCAAGCTGCGTGTCGAAACTGGTTGGGAGCCCGAAATTCTCTTCGTTGAAGGCATGGTGCGCACACGGGATTGGTTGCTGGAGGTGCTGGGTGAATAAGGCTCCACTGATTTCCGTCGTTCTACCTGTCTACAACGGCGAGGCGCATTTATCTGAGGCGCTGGATTCCATATTGGCGCAGAGCCTGCGCGACTTCGAACTGATTGCCATAGATGACGGCTCAACGGATGGATCGCTTGCCGTGCTGCGGGACTATGAGCGCAAGGACTTGCGGGTGCGGGTGATTGCGCGCGGTAATAAGAACTTGCCGAACACTTTGAATGAGGGGATCGATCTCGCCCTTGGTGTTTGGATTGCAAGGATGGACCAGGATGATATCGCCTTGCCACACCGCTTTGAGCGTCAGCTTGAATGGTTGTTGCAGACAGGTGCGGATATAACTGGCAGTTGGACGCAGCCCTTTGGTACGCGGGATCGCCGCCCAGTTAAACACGCAACGACGGACGAGGCGATCAAGGTTGAAATGTTGTTTGGGTCGCCGTTTGCGCATCCTAGTGTCATGGTTAAAACAGACCTTGTCCGGTGCTTACGCTACGACCCGGACTGGGATAGGGCGGAGGATTATGACCTTTGGGAGCGTGCGGCCAGGGCTGGTTGGTGCATGACCAATGTGCCCGAGGTGCTGCTCTATTACAGGCAGCATCCTTCTCAGATTTCAAGCGCAACCCGAGGGCGACAGGTGGAGCTTACCTTACAGATTCAGGGGAGATACTGTGCATATAAAGGGGGGGAGTGGTCCATCTCCGACCAGGCATGGGCCGAGATCCTGAAAATGCGCCAACCTGGGGCGACCTCGATCCAGATGGATTTAGTGGATGGCGCGCTACAAGGCATGTTTGCCAAGTTGCAAGGAGAAGCTCTTCAAGTAGGACTTTTTTATGCCTATCGCCTTTATTTGCTAGTGGCTTATCGGCGTATTGGGGCAAGCCGCAGGTGGCGCGCACTCTGTCGTTCTGTAGGAGTGCGGGTCGGTACGGCTCAGTGGTTTCAGCTTCGTTTGCTTGAGCTTGTTGGTGCCAAACCAGGGGGGCGCACATTTGAATGGCTTAAGCGTGTTTATCTCGCTATTAAATACTGACGCCAAGAACGCATGCAGAATTTACCCATATCCATAGTAATCCCCGTACGCAATGAGGCGACGACGCTCAGCGAGTTGTTCGCCGCTTTGGACGCCTTGTCGCCGAAGCCAGCCGAGGTAGTTTTCGTGGATACAGGTTCTGATGATGGTAGCCTAGTGCTTATAGAGAACTGGATGGCCCATGTCGGGAATGCGCAGATCAAGGGGCAACTTTGTCGACAGCACGGCGCTTACCCAGGCGCTGCCAGGAATATTGGCATCAAAGCGGCCTCTCAGCCCTGGGTCGCATTCCTTGATGCGGGGATTGTCCCCCACGCTGACTGGTTGGGTAAACTCTGGGCCTGTCAGAAGAGATCGAGTGCCACTGCCGTGTATGGAGCTTGCCGTTTTCACTCGGCTGATTCCTGGGGCAGAATGATTTGTGCCGTTTCTTATGGCCAGGAGCAGATTGCGCCCGTGCTGCCAGCTTCCCTGTTTCAAAAAGAGGTGTTTGAGCGGGCCGGATACTTCGAAGAGAATCTCCGCTCGGGTGAGGATGTTCGCTGGAAGCGGAATTTGGCTTGCGTTGGAATTTCAGTTCAGGATTGCAACGAAGCTCTCGTTGAATATGGTCATTTTCCGAGCGGCCTTGGTGGGTCGTTAAAGAAATGGTTTGTATATGAGCAAAGCGCAACGGTCGCTGGAGTCGGCGGTGGACGCAGGGCTTTTATGCTATTTGCGATCGGCATGCTCTATTTTCTGATGGCCATAGGGGTTGCGGGGCACCGATAGCATTTGCGTTGTATGTGTTGTTGAGAGGGGTGGTAGACCCATTTAGGCGTAGCGTTGCACGTCCTTGGTGGAACTATTGGTGGCAGCCCCTGCTTGTTATTCCCATAGTTGCCATGCTTGATTTGGCTGCAGTGGCTGGTCGTCTGACAGCTATGATGGGTGTGAGTGGCTACCGGCTCGCGGCACGGAGTACTGGTGTTTGATGCATATGGGTAATGGGTGCGCCACGATGATCCAATGTGAAATTGAGGAAAGTTGCGCGGTTATCCGCTCCTTGCGGGACGATCCTTGTTCCGCACCTGAATTGGCAGTTTGACCCTCTCCCACCGTGTATGACTTAATGTCGATTGTCAGGAATTCAACATTGCCGGGGCGACGAGCCAGGGTCTTGGTTGTCGTCGCCGTTCCTATGACGGTGAAAGCCTTTCTGCTGCCATATCTGGAGCAGTTGGCCAAGGTGTGTCATGTCACCGTTGTCTGTGCCCAAGAGGATGGCGCTTTGAGGGAGGTACTCCCAGCCGGGGTCGACTTTAGACCGGTGGATATTCGGCGCGCCATTAGCCCGCTGGCCGATGCCAGAGCACTTACGGGCCTGATTGGGTTGATGCGGGCCGAAAAGTTCTCGCTCGTTCATTCGGTGACGCCGAAAGCTGGCTTGTTGTCCATGCTGGCGGCGCTTGTTTCTGAAACTCCCATACGCCTGCACATGTTTACCGGGCAGGTCTGGGCGACGAAGCGAGGGGTTCCCAGATGGGTGTTGAAAAAGCTGGATGCCCTGATTGCGCTCTGCGCCACCCATGTGTTGGCCGATAGTCGTTCCCAGATGGCCTATCTCTTGTCCGAGAAGGTTGTGTGTAGCGGGAAGATCAATGTGCTGGGTAACGGTTCCATTTCAGGTGTGGATCTGCAAAGGTTTCGTCCAGACCCGGAGTTGCGGCGAAGGGTGCGTTCGCGACTGGGCTATGGGGATGACGATGTGCTGGCCTTGTTTGTCGGTCGTTTGAACCGGGATAAGGGCGTGCTTGATCTGGTACAGGCGTTTTTGCTGGCGTCGGCCGAGCAAGGCAATCTGGCGTTGTTGGTGGTTGGACCGGATGAGGAAGGTTTGAGACCGGTGATCGAGGCGATGGCGACAGGAAATTCCCGTCTTCATCTGCTCGGTGGAACATCAACGCCTGAGGAATATATGGCGGCCGCCGACGTTTTCTGTCTGCCCAGTTATCGTGAGGGGTTTGGTTCGGTGATCATCGAGGCAGCAGCGTGTGGGGTGCCGGCGATTGCCTCCGCTATCTACGGTTTGACGGATGCGGTCGAGGACGGCAAGAGCGGGTGCTTGCATCCCGTCGGCGATGTGATGAGGATGGCGCGGCTACTGCAGCAATTTGCCCGTGAACCGGGGCTGCGTACATCGATGGGTGCTTATGCGCGTCAACGTGCGATGGCCGATTTCGCATCGGGAACGGTGGTGGCTGCACAGGTTGAATTCATCACCGGATTGCTTGGCGGCGCTTTGGGTGGCCGCGTCGGAGCACAGGAATGAAGCGGCTGTTTGATATCTTGTTTGCGCTGGCCGTTCTGGTATTTGCTTCGCCATTTTTTCTCGTGGGAGCGCTTGTGGTCTGGCTCGATATGGGACGCCCGGTCTTTTTCCGGCAACAGCGGCCCGGTTATCTAGGCAGGCCTTTCATGCTCTACAAGTTCCGAACTATGCGTGAGGGATATGATGCCGCGGGGCGTGCATTGCCCGATGCTAAACGGCTGACGCGTTGGGGAACGTTGTTGCGGCGCACCAGCATTGACGAATTGCCCCAACTGATCAACGTGTTGAAGGGCGACATGGGCATTGTCGGTCCGCGTCCGCTGCTGATGGAGTATCTGCCGCTGTATTCTGCGGAGCAGATGCGCCGGCATGCGGTACTGCCTGGAATCACCGGCTGGGCGCAGGTTAATGGACGCAATGCCCTGAGTTGGGAAGAGCGTTTTCGGCTGGATGTCTGGTATGTGGATCATCGGTCGTTCTGGCTTGACATGAAAATCCTGTGGCTGACTGCCAGGAAGGTTCTGGTCAGCGAGGGAATCAGTGCGGCTGGCGAAGCGACGATGTCCAAATTCACCGGGAGCAAGGAACAATGAGCCGGCCGCTATATGGCATCTTTGGGGCGAGCGGTTGCGGCCGCGGGGTGATGCCCTTGGCGCGGGAGCAACTGGGGGAGGAAACCGTCGCTACGGACCGGCTGGTATTCATTGATGATGCAGCGGGGCCGGAGCGGGTGAATGGCCATCGTTTGCTGAGTTATGCGGCTTTTCTCGCCTTGCCGGCGAGCGAACGTTTCGTCTGCGTGGCGATCGCCGGCAGCTTGGTTCGCCAGAACATTGTTGCCCGCTGCGAAGCCGATGGCGTGCTGCCCTGGTCAGTTTGTGCGGCCAATGCGGTGGTGATGGACGATGTCAGTATCGGCGATGGCGTAATCCTGTGTCCGTTCGTGACGCTGACCTCCAATATCCGGATCGGCCGGCATTTTCACGCCAATCTGTACAGCTATGTCGAGCACGATTGCGTGATTGGCGATTACGTGACGTTCGCACCGGGCGTCAAATGTAACGGTAATGTCTGGATCGACGATCATGCCTACATCGGCGCCGGTGCCGTGATTCGCCAGGGAACCCCTGGGCTGCCGTTGAAGATAGGCGCTGGCGCCGTGGTGGGCATGGGGGCGGTCGTCACCCGTGAGGTGCCACCCGGAGCGGTTGTCGTTGGCAATCCGGCCCGCCCAATGAAGAAGTAAAGAGACTATCGATGCTGAATACCCCTTTTTCTCCGTGGCCCTCTTATTCCGAGGAGGAGGCCGAGGCCGTGCGCGCCGTGATCTTGTCCAATCGGGTCAATTATTGGACCGGCGATCAGTGTCGTTTATTCGAGGAAGAGTTTGCGACCTGGGCTGGCTGCCAGCACGCGGTGGCGCTGGCTAACGGTACCGTTGCCCTGGATGTCGCCCTGCAGGCGCTCGGGATCGGTGCCGGCGATGAGGTAGTGGTGACGCCTAGAACATTCCTTGCTTCCGCTTCTTGCGTCGTCAACGCTGGCGCGGTTCCGGTTTTTGCCGATATCGACCGTGACTCGCAGAACATCACTGCGGAAACGATACGCCAGGTGATTACGCCGCGCACGCGCGCCATCATCTGCGTCCATCTGGCCGGCTGGCCTTGTGATATGGATCCGATCATGGCGCTGGCCGATGAGTTCGGCCTGAAAGTGATCGAAGATTGTGCGCAGGCGCATGGTGCGTCCTACAAAGGACGTCCGGTTGGCAGCATTGGCCACGTCGGTGCCTGGTCGTTCTGCCAGGACAAGATCATGACGACGGGCGGCGAGGGCGGCATGGTGACAACCAACGACAGGGAACTCTGGTCGGCGATGTGGTCGTTCAAGGATCACGGTAAGAGCTGGGAGGCGGTCTACCAACGCGAGCACCCTCCCGGTTTTCGCTGGCTGCACGAGAGTTTCGGTACCAATTGGCGGATGATCGAAATGCAGGCCGCCATTGGGCGCATCCAGTTGCGCCGGATGGCGGAATGGCATGCGGCACGCCTCGCCAATGCGCAACGCATCTGGCAGCTGGTCGAACGGCTCGCCGGCTTGCGGGCGCCCCAGCCGGCGGATGGCATCGTGCACGCAGCCTATAAGTGCTATGTCTTCGTCGAACCGCAGCGCTTGTCGCCGGGTTGGAGCCGTGACCGGATCATTCAGGAAGTCATGGTGGCAGGGGTGCCGTGTTATGCCGGATCCTGTTCCGAAATCTATCTTGAAAGAGCTTTCGAAGATACCGGCTGGCGACCGCGTGAGCGGCTCGTGGTGGCGCGCGAACTGGGTGAAACCAGTCTGATGTTCCTCGTCCATCCGACCCTGTCGGCAGATGAGATCGAAAAAACCTGTTCGGTACTGCAAGCCGTGATGGCGCGCGCAGTACACTGACGGCCTTCGCGAACCGCCAGCCGACCGACATAACCGATACCTATGAAATCTGTCCTCAACCATCGAACCGCTGCGGCTTTCTTGCACGATCTGTGTGCAATCGCCCTTGCCTGGTGGCTGGCGTTCCAACTTCGTTTCAACTTCGAGTTGCCCGCCGATTACGCCCAGCCTGCGCTTGCCTCGCTGATATGGGTTATTCCGCTGTTCGGTGGGTTGTTCTTCCTGTTCGGCCTGTATCGAGGCATCTGGCGCTACGCCAGCCTTTCGGACTTGCAGCATCTGGCAGCCGCGGTGAGCATCGGCGGTCTGTTGCTGGCAGCGACCGTCGTGCTCTTCGGCGTGGCGATGGTTCCCCGTTCAGTGTTGCTGCTGCATCCGCTTTTGCTGGCCGTCATCATGGGGGGCAGCCGTTTCGCCTACCGGAGCTGGAAGGAGCATCGTCTGTACGGCCCAACCAAGTTGCGGGGCAGTCCGGTGATCATCCTGGGGGCCGGCGAGGCAGCCGATTCCCTGCTGCGGGAAATCCACCGTAGCGGCCAGTGGTATCCCGTCGCCATCATGGACGACAGTCCCGACAAAAAGGGGCGTCGCCTGCGCGGGTTGCCGATCATTTATCCGATCGATTCGATTGCCCGGGTGGCGAGCAGCCTGGGCGCCCAACACGCCATCATCGCCATGCCTGGCGCACGTCCGGGCGAGCGCCGGCGGGCCGCAGAATTGGCGGCTGCGGCGGGACTGACGGTCATGACTGTGCCTTCCTACGACGACCTGCTGTCCGGCCGTCTGGCCGTCTCCAATATCCGCAAAGTGGAGTTGGAGGACTTGCTTGGCCGGGAAGCTGTCAAGCTCGATGACGAAGGCTTGCACGGCCTCTTGCGCGGCCGTGTCGTACTGGTCAGCGGGGCCGGTGGTTCGATCGGCTCGGAGCTGTGCCGGCAGATTGCCCGCTTTGAACCGGCGCGCCTGGTGCTGCTCGATTCCTCGGAATTCGCGCTGTATACCATCGACGAGGAGTTGCGCGGAAAGTTTCCCGGCCTGGCCCTTCAGTGCTGGGCGGCGGATGTTCGCGATGGCGAGCGGGTGGCTGAGATCCTGAAGCAGGAAATACCAGTCGTGATTTTCCATGCTGCGGCCTACAAACATGTACCGCTAATGGAGGATGTCAATGCCTGGCAGGCGGTGCGGACCAATGTGCTGGGCACTCTGACCATAGCCCGGGCGGCGCAGAAGGTCGGGGTCGAGAAGTTTGTCCTGATATCCACCGACAAGGCCGTCAATCCCACTAATGTGATGGGGGCGACCAAACGCCTCGCTGAGCGCCTCTGTCGCGCTGTTCATGCCGATGGAGGGACAAAGTTCGTCACCGTCCGTTTTGGTAATGTGCTGGGCAGCAACGGCAGCGTTATCCCCAAGTTTCGCGAGCAGATTGCTAGGGGCGGACCGGTCACGGTCACACATCCGGATATCGTGCGCTATTTCATGACTATTCCCGAAGCCGCACAATTGGTGTTACAGGCCGGTTGCATGGGTAAGGGCGGCGAGATTTTCGTACTTGACATGGGCGAGCCGGTGAAGATCGTTGATCTGGCGCGTGACATGATCCGGCTGTCCGGTTTCTCCGACGAGGAAATCCGGATTGAGTTCACCGGCTTGCGGCCAGGCGAAAAGCTTTATGAGGAGTTGTTGGCCGATGACGAGGCAACGCTGCCCACGCCGCACCCCAAGCTGCGTATCGCACGACTTTCCGACGTGTTGGCCGGTGACGAGTATGCCATGCTGCTTGACTGGCTGCAGCCCGGCGTTCGTCCGAGCGGCGAGGTTAAGCAAGGGTTGCGGCAGTTTGTTCCAGAGTACGTGTCTGTATCTCATCCTGTCGCTTAAAACCGGAGCAAGAGTTTCGGGCTTTCGGTCAGCACGAGTAAACTAGGTGGTTTTTCCTGTCCCCTCTGCTGATCATGGAATTTCTAGACCTCCCCCACCTATTATCTGCCATTGGCACTGTCCGCCTCCCGGGCTCGAAAAGCATCTCGAACCGTGTTCTCTTGCTGGCTGCACTGGCTGAGGGTGACACAGAGGTTCGCGACCTGCTGACATCCGACGATATCGAGCGCATGTTGGACGCGCTCAAAACTCTCGGGGTCGGCGTTGTTCATCTCGGTGGTGAAAACTGGCGGATCAGCGGATGCGGCGGTGCTTTTCCAGTCAAACAGGGCGAACTCTTCCTCGGAAACGCTGGCACGGCTTTCCGGCCGCTGACTGCAGCCCTGGCACTGGCCGGCGGAGACTACGTCCTAAAGGGCGTAACCCGCATGCACGAACGGCCGATCGGTGATCTGGTCGATGGCTTGCGCCAGTTGGGGGCGGATGTCTCCTATCTCGGCAATGACGGCTTCCCGCCCCTGCATCTGAAGCCGGCAATGATCCGGCACGGCGGCGTGGTCCAGGTGCGCGGCGATGTCTCCAGCCAGTTTCTGACCGGCTTGCTGATGGCGTTACCGCTGACCGGTCAAACAGCTACCGTCGAAGTTGTCGGCGAGCTGATTTCCAAGCCCTATATCGAGATCACGCTGGCGACCATGGCGCGCTTCGGTGTGGTCGTTCAGCGCGACGGCTGGCAGCGCTTTACCGTGGCGGCTGGCAGCCGTTATGTCTCACCGGGGACGGTATATGTTGAAGGCGATGCTTCTTCCGCCTCGTACTTCCTTGCGCTGGGGGCAATCGGCGGCGGGCCGGTGCGCGTCGAAGGGGTTGGTCGCGACTCGATTCAGGGCGATGTCAAATTCGCCGATGCGCTGGCACAGATGGGTGCCGAGATCGAGATGGGGCCTAACTGGATGGCGGCACGCGCACCGAAAACCGGACTGGTCGCAGTCGACCTGGATTGCAATCACATACCCGATGCGGCGATGACGCTGGCCACGGCGGCGCTATTCGCCAAAGGTACGACCACGCTACGCAACATTGCTAGCTGGCGGGTCAAGGAAACCGACCGTATCGCGGCGATGGCCACCGAACTGCGCAAGCTGGGCGCAGGTGTCGAGGAAGGGGCGGACTTCATCCGCGTCACGCCAGCCAGCCTGAACCCAGCGGCGATCGATACCTACGACGATCATCGGATGGCGATGTGCTTCTCCCTGGCGGCTTTCGGCACGCCGCTCCGGGTCAACGACCCGAAGTGCGTCGCCAAGACGTTCCCCGATTATTTCGAGCGTTTTGCCAGTGTCACCAAGGCGGCGCCGGTGATCGCCATTGATGGCCCTTCCGCCTCCGGCAAGGGGACTGTCGCGGCGCGAGTCGCGGCAGTGCTGGGCTTCGCCTACCTCGACTCCGGCGCCCTGTACCGTCTGACGGCGCTGGCGGCACAGCGGGCAGGCGTTGATTGGAACGATGAAGCCCAAGTTGCCGCCATCGCCGAGAAGCTCGACGTCGTGTTTTCGGAAACGGATATCAACCTGGATGGTCAACCGGTAGGCGATGCTATCCGCACCGAGGAAATTTCGGCCGGGGCCTCGAAAGTGGCCGCCCTGCCTGCCGTTCGTGATGCCTTGTTGTTCCGTCAGCGTGCCTTCAATACCGCACCCGGACTGGTCGGTGATGGGCGTGACATGGGTTCGGTGGTTTTTCCGCAGGCCCGGCTCAAGGTCTTCCTGACGGCGAGTGCCGAGGCGAGGGCCGAGCGGCGCTATAAGCAGTTGATCGAGAAAGGTTTCTCTGCTAATCTCCCCGACCTTCTGCTTGATTTGCAGCAGCGTGACGCTCGGGATTCCCAGCGTAGCGTCGCTCCGCTCAGGCAAGAAGCCGATGCCAGGCTGCTGGACACCACGTCACTGACGATCGAAGAAGCGGTGAATCAGGTGTTGATGTGGAGCAGGGAAGCATTGCAGTAAGGTGTTGCCGGCCAGGTGGCCGGTAATTTGTTTCAAACTCTAACCCGCTGTGAATTTCACGGTTCGCGGCATGAAAGTTCTCTCCGTCAATGGAATCTTTTGCTCAACTATTTGAAGAATCCCTGGCTCGCCAGGAAATGCGTCAAGGCGAAGTCATCACTGCAGAAGTGGTGCTCATCGATCACAATTTCGTTGTGGTCAATGCCGGCCTGAAATCGGAATCCTATGTTCCGCTCGAAGAATTCCTGAACGATCAGGGCGAGCTTGAAGTCAAGGTCGGTGATTTTGTTCAAGTTGCCATCGAGATGCTGGAAGACGGCTACGGCGCCACGCGCCTGTCGCGCGATCGCGCCAAGCGCATCGCCGCCTGGAACTTCCTGGAACAGGCCCTGAACGATAACTCCCTGGTTACCGGTACTATCACCGGCAAGGTCAAGGGCGGCCTCACCGTCATGTCCAACGGCGTCCGTGCCTTCCTCCCGGGCTCCCTGGTCGACATGCGTCCGGTCAAGGACACCACCCCGTACGAAGGCAAGACCCTCGAATTCAAGGTTATCAAGCTCGATCGCAAGCGCAACAACGTGGTCATGTCCCGTCGTGCCGTGCTCGAAGCCTCCGCTGACAAGGATCGCGAAAAGCTCCTCGAGAACCTCAAGGAAGGCACCACCGTCAAGGGTATCGTCAAGAACATCACCGATTACGGCGCATTCGTCGACCTCGGCGGTATCGATGGCCTGTTGCACATCACCGACCTGGCTTGGCGCCGTGTCCGTCACCCGAGCGAAGTGCTCAATGTCGGTGACGAAGTTACCGCCAAGATTCTCAAGTTCGACGCCGAGAAGAACCGCGTCTCGCTGGGCATGAAGCAACTGGGCGACGATCCTTGGGTCGGCATTGCTCGTCGTTACCCGGCCGGTACCCGCCTCTTCGGCAAGGTCACCAACCTGACCGACTACGGCTCATTCGTCGAAATCGAACAAGGCATCGAAGGCCTGGTGCACGTTTCCGAAATGGACTGGACCAACAAGAACGTCCATCCGTCCAAAGTCGTTTCCCTGGGTGACGAAGTCGAAGTCATGATCCTGGAAATCGACGAAGAGCGTCGCCGCATCTCCCTCGGTATGAAGCAGTGCAAGCCGAATCCGTGGGACGACTTCGCGATGAACCACAAGAAGGGCGACAAGGTCCGTGGTGCCATCAAGTCGATCACCGACTTCGGCATCTTCATCGGCCTGCCTGGCGGTATCGATGGCCTGGTTCACCTGTCCGACCTGTCCTGGTCCGCGACCGGCGAAGAAGCCATCCGCAACTTCAAGAAGGGTGACGAAGTCGAAGCCCTGGTTCTCGGCATTGACGTCGAGAAGGAACGTATCTCCCTCGGCATCAAGCAGATGGAAGGCGATCCCTACACCAACTTCATCGCTACCCACGAGAAGAACAGCATCGTCAATTGCACCGTCAAGTCGGTCGATGCTCGCGGCGCCGTGCTCACGCTGGATGGTGAAAACGAAGGCTATCTGCGTGCTTCCGAGTTCTCGCGTGATCGCATCGACGATCTGTCGCAGCACCTGAAGGTGGGCGATACGGTTGAAGCCATGATCATCAACGTCGATCGCAAGACCCGTGGTATCAACCTGTCGATCAAGGCCAAGGACAATGCCGAACAGCACGAAGCCATGCAGAAGTTATCTGCTGAGTCTTCCGCTGCTGCTTCCGGTACGACCAACCTGGGTGCCCTGTTGAAGGCCAAGCTCAACCAGCAAGGCTGATAAGGCGATAGCATGACCAAATCCGAGCTCATCGCCCGACTGGCGGAACGTTTTCCGCAGTTGGTGGCGAAGGATGCTGATTTTGCGGTCAAGATGATTCTCGATGCGATGTCCGAAGCACTTGTGCGAGGAGATCGTATCGAGATCCGCGGATTCGGCAGCTTTGCGCTCAACTACCGGCCGCCGCGCACCGGCCGCAACCCCAAGTCGGGGGAGAAGGTCAGTGTTCCGGCCAAATGGGTTCCCCATTTCAAGGCCGGCAAAGAATTGCGCGAACGGGTCGATCAGTCGATCTGACGCCGTGCAGGCGCATTGTGGTAGATTCAGGGCAGTGAGTCATTTCACTGCCCTTTTTTATTGAATGTCATGACAGCATTGACCTGGGCCATCAGGCTCATCATCTTTTCCTTTCTGGTCGTATTTGCCATTCAGAATACCGATCCGGTCAGCCTCCATTTTCTGCCTGACCAGTTCTGGCAGGCACCACTGGTGATCGTTCTGCTCGCGTTTTTTGCCGGCGGGGCCATCATGGGCGTGCTATCAGTGCTGGGTATCCTGTATCGTCAGCGTCGCGAAATCTCCCGTCTCAAGCGCGCTGCCGGCAAGAATCCGCCTGTCGATGTGCCGGAGTTGCCACCGGCGGTATGAACGATCTCTTTGAATACTGGCAGTTGCTGCTGATCCCGGTTTTCTTCGGGCTGGGTTGGGCGGCAGCACGTGTGGACATGCGCCAGGTCGTGCATGAGTCGAGCGCTCTGCCGCGCTCTTATTTTCAAGGGTTAAATTTCCTGCTCAACGAGCAGCCCGACAAGGCGATCGACTCCTTTCTGGAAGTCGCCAAGGTCGATTCGCAGACCGTCGAATTGCACTTTGCCCTTGGTAACCTGTTTCGCCGGCGTGGCGAAACTGAACGAGCCATTCGCATGCACCAGAACCTGATCGATCGCGGTGATCTCGAGGATGGTGTTCGTCTGCACGCCCTCGCAGAACTGGGCCAGGATTATCTGAAGGCTGGTCTGCTCGACCGTGCCGAGGAGATTTTCAACAAGCTGATCGGCACCAGTTTCGAGCCGGATGCCAAGCGAAACCTGCTGGAAATCTATCAGGTCGAGAAGGAGTGGCTGAAAGCCATCGACCTTGCCCGCGAATTGCCGGACGTCGCAACGCAACAGGAAGTGGCCGAGTTCTACTGCGAACTGGCGGCCAGCGAAATCATGCGTTCCAAGCCGGATTCGGCGCGCAGCTATCTTGAGTTGGCCATGCAGCAGAATCGCAAATGTGTGCGGGCGAGTCTGCTTCAAGGCGATCTCCTATTGCAGGAAGCTCGGCTGGAAAATGCCATCGAGGCCTGGCAGCGTATCGAGCAGCAGGACCCGGGTTACCTTGCCCTGGTTGCCCAGCGCCTGCTCGAAACCTATCGCAAACTGGAGCGCCGCGATGAAGGCATTGCGCTGCTCAGCGGCTATCTGGAACGTTATCCCTCGCTCGACCTGCTCGACGTCGTCTACCAGCTGGTGCTCGAAGGCGAGGGGACCGAGGCCGCCTATCGCCTGGTGCGCGCCGAGCTCCAGCGTAACCCGACGCTGCTCGGCCTAGAGAAACTGATGAGCGCCCGCCTGCCGCTGGTGGCGCCCGAGGTTCGGCCGGATGTCGAATTGGCCAAGACTATCATCCAGGGCTACACCAAGCGCCTGTCGCGCTATCGGTGCGATAATTGCGGCTTCAAGGCCCGCCAGTTTTACTGGCGCTGTCCGGCCTGCGGCGGCTGGGAAACATACCCGCCGCGCCGTAGCGAAGAATTCGATCAAACTTTGTAGGAAATACTCATGAAAATCACCGTTGTCGGTACCGGCTATGTCGGTCTGGTCAGTGGCACCTGTCTGGCCGAAGTGGGCAATGACGTTCTCTGCCTCGACGTCGATCCCGAGAAGATTCGCATCCTCGAAGAAGGCGGCATCCCGATCTACGAACCGGCCCTCCAGGAAATGGTCCGCCGCAACGTCGCAGCCGGCCGTCTGCACTTCACCACCGATATCGAAAAGGCCGTCCAGCACGGCACCATCCAGTTCATCGCTGTCGGCACGCCGCCCGACGAAGACGGCTCGGCCGACCTCCAGTACGTGCTCGGGGCCGCCCGCAACATCGGCCGCCTGATGACCGACTACAAGGTCGTCGTCGACAAGAGCACTGTCCCGGTCGGTACCGGTGCCAAGGTCAAGGCGGCAATTGCCGACGAACTCGCCAAGCGCGGCGTCGACATTCCCTACAGCGTGGTCTCCAATCCGGAATTCCTCAAGGAAGGCGCGGCCGTTGAAGACTTCATGCGCCCCGACCGCATCGTCGTCGGTGCCGAGGAAGAACAGGCCATCCACCTGATGCGCGCGCTCTATGCACCGTTCCAGCGCAATCATGAGCGCCTGATCATCACCGACGTCAAGAGCGCCGAACTGACCAAGTACGCAGCCAACGCCATGCTGGCGACGCGCATCAGCTTCATGAACGAACTGGCCAATCTGGCCGAAGTGCTCGGTGCGGATATCGAAATGGTCCGCCAGGGTATCGGCTCCGATCCCCGGATTGGCTACCACTTCCTTTACCCAGGCTGCGGTTACGGTGGCTCCTGCTTCCCGAAGGACGTCAAGGCCTTGATCGCCACCGCCCAGGACGATGCCAACATCACCCTCAAGGTGCTGACCGCCGTCGAAGAAGCCAACGACGCCCAGAAGCATTTGCTGACTAAGAAGCTGAAAGCCCGCTTCGGCGACCTCAAGGGCAAGCACTTCGCCCTCTGGGGCCTGTCCTTCAAGCCGAACACCGACGACATGCGTGAAGCCCCGAGCCGTGAGCTGATCGCCGACCTCTTCGAAGCCGGCGCCACCGTTTCCGCCTATGACCCGGTGGCCATGCATGAAACGCAGCGCATCTACGGCGACGAGCCGCGTCTTCAATACGCCGAGAACCCGATGGGTGCGCTCGACAAGGCCGACGCCCTGGTCATCGTCACTGAGTGGAAGGAATTCCGCAGCCCGGATTTCGATGCTATCAAGGCCACCTTGAAGAACCCGGTCATCTTTGACGGCCGCAACCTTTACGATCCCAAGTTTGTGCGTGGCCAGGGCATCGAATATTTCGCTATCGGGCGCTGAGCGGTCAACGACATGTTGGAAAAGGTTTCACAGGTTCGCCTGCTTGTGGTCGGCGACGTCATGCTCGACCGTTACTGGTTCGGCGAGGTCAACCGGATCTCGCCGGAAGCGCCGGTGCCGGTGGTCAAGGTTGAACGCCAGGAGGAGCGCCTTGGCGGCGCTGCCAACGTTGCCCGCAATGCGGCTTCGCTGGGTGCTGTGACGGCGCTGCTCTCGGTGGTCGGTGACGACGATGCAGGACGCGCTCTTGGCCGCTTGCTCGAAGATGGGCAAATCGACGCCGGCCTGCATATCGATCGCGATATCGACACCATCGTCAAGCTGCGCGTCATCGGCCGCCAGCAACAGCTACTGCGGATCGATTTCGAAACGCCGCCCTCGCATGAAATCCTGCAGGCCAAGCTCGCCGATTTCGAACGTCGGGTGGCCGACGCCGATGTCGTGATCCTCTCGGATTACGGCAAGGGCGGCCTGACCCACATCGCCGAGATGATCCGTATCGCCCGTGCCGCAGCCAAACCGGTGCTGGTCGACCCGAAGGGTGACGAGTGGGGCAAGTATGCCGGCGCCACGGTGATTACGCCGAACCGTTCGGAACTGCGCGAAGTGGTCGGTCGCTGGTCGTCGGAAGAGGATCTGATCGCCAAGTCGCAGAAACTCCGCGCCGAACTCGGCATCGAAGCCCTGCTGGTGACCCGTAGCGAAGAGGGCATGACCCTGTTCGCCGATGGCGAAACGCACCACCAGGCGGCCAAGGCCCGGGAAGTGTTCGATGTCTCCGGTGCCGGCGATACGGTGATCGCCACGCTGGCCGTGATGATTGCCGCCGGGGCCGATTGGGCAGAAGCCATTCGCATCGCCAACGTAGCGGCCGGTATTGTGGTTGGCAAGTTGGGAACAGCCGTCGTCACCCGCCAAGAACTAGCAGCAGCACTGTAAGGAAAACCCATGTACACAGTCGTTACCGGCGCTGCCGGCTTCATTGGCTCCAATATCGTCAAGGCGCTCAACGAGCGTGGCGTGACCAAGATCATTGCCGTCGACAATCTGACCAAGGCCGACAAGTTCAAGAACCTGATCGATTGCGAGATTGCCGATTACCTCGACAAGCACGATTTCATCGAGCGCATTCAGGCCGGTCACTTCGATGGCGAAATCGAGGCGATTTTCCATGAAGGTGCCTGCTCCGACACCATGGAGACCGATGGGCGCTACATGATGGAGAACAACTACCGTTACTCCATGATCTTGCTTGACTGGTGCCAGGACCAGGACGTGCAGTTCCTCTATGCCTCCAGTGCCGCGACCTACGGCAGCACCAACGTTTTCAAGGAAGAGCGCCAGTACGAGGGGCCGCTCAACGTCTACGGCTACTCCAAGTTCCTGTTCGATCAGGTCGTGCGCCAGCGTCTGGCGCAAGGCCCATCGTCGCAGATCGTTGGCTTCCGCTACTTCAACGTCTATGGCCCGCGCGAAACCCACAAGGGGCGCATGGCCTCGGTGGCTTTCCATAACTACAACCAGTTCAAGGCCGACGGCAAGGTCAAGCTGTTCGAGGGCTCGCATGGCTACGAGAACGGCGGGCAGATGCGCGATTTCGTCTTCGTTGGTGATGTCGCAAAGGTCAATCTGTTCTTTCTCGAGCATCCGGATCAGTCCGGCATCTTCAACCTCGGTTCCGGTCGGGCGCAGAGCTTCAACGACGTCGCGGTGGCTGCGGTCAATGGTTGTCGCAAGACTCGAAACGAGGCGCCGCTGGCGCTCGAAGAGTTGCGGGCACAGGGCTTGCTGGAATACGTCGCCTTCCCCGAGGCGTTGAAGGGCAAGTACCAGGCATTCACGCAGGGCGATCTGACCCGTTTGCGCGCTGCCGGCTACGCTGCACCGATGGCCACGGTAGAGGAGGGCGTCTCCCAATACATCGAGTGGCTCCATAAAAATGTATAAAACCCTGCAGGATTTTGTCGGAAACACGCCGCTGGTGCGCCTGGTGCGCATCCCGGGCGTCGAAAACGACCGGCGCGGCAATGTCATTCTGGCCAAGCTGGAAGGCAACAACCCAGCCGGCTCGGTCAAGGACCGCCCGGCGCTGTCGATGATCGTCCATGCCGAGGCGCGTGGCGACATCAAGCCGGGCGATACGTTGATCGAGGCGACTTCCGGCAATACCGGCATCGCGCTGGCCATGGCGGCGGCGATGAAGGGCTACAAGATGATTCTGGTGATGCCGGAGAACCAGAGCATCGAGCGCCGCCAGACCATGCGCGCCTTCGGTGCGGAGCTGGTTCCGACGCCGAAGGATGGCGGCATGGAGTTGGCGCGCGACGTCGCCGACCGCATGCGCGACGAGGGTAAGGGCATCATCCTCGATCAATTCGCCAACCCGGACAATCCGCTGGCCCATTTCGAGGGCACTGGCCCGGAAATCTGGCGCGATACCGAGGGCAAGATCACCCATTTCGTCTCCAGCATGGGCACCACCGGCACCATCATGGGCACCAGCCGTTTCCTCAAGGAAGCCAACCCAGAAATTCAGATTGTCGGCTGCCAGCCGGAAGACGGTAGCCAGATTCCCGGCATCCGCAAATGGCCGGATGCCTACCTGCCGAAAATTTACGACAAGACCGACGTCGATCGCATCGAATACGTCAGCCAGGCCGATGCCGAGGCGATGACACGGCGCCTGGCCATGGAAGAGGGTATCTTCGCCGGTATTTCGTCGGGCGGCGGCGTTGCGGTCGCCCTGCGCCTGTCGCAGCAACTGGAAAATGCGGTGATTGTCAGCATCATCTGCGACCGTGGTGACCGTTACCTGTCGACGGGCGTTTTCCCGGCATGAAGCCAGTTCTGGTTTTCGACATCGAGACGATTCCCGATGTCGCCGGCCTGCGTCGGCTGAACGATCTGCCGGCCGCGCTTTCCGACGATGAGGTCGCCGAGCTGGCCTTTCAGCAGCGCCGTGCCCGGACCGGCAACGATTTTCTGCAACTGCACCTGCAGCGCGTGGTCACCATATCCTGCGTCTTGCGTACCAGCGAGGGCCTGAAAGTCTGGTCGCTCGCCGAGCCGGATTTGAGTGAAGGGGCGATCATCCAGCGCTTCTTTGACGGTATCGAGAAATTCACGCCGCAGATCGTTTCCTGGAATGGCAGCGGTTTCGACCTGCCGGTGCTGCATTATCGCGGCATGCTGCATGGCGTTGCGGCGCCGCGCTACTGGGATCTCGGCGACGGCGATTACTCCGATTCCCGCGATTTCAAGTGGAACAACTACATCAGCCGCTACCACATGCGCCATCTCGACCTGATGGACCTGCTCGCGCTCTACAATGCACGCGCCAATGCACCGCTCGACGATCTGGCCAAGCTCTACGGTTTTCCCGGCAAGCTCGGCATGGATGGCGGCAAGGTCTGGGAAGCCTGGCAGGCCGGCAAAAGCGCCGAGATTCGCGACTACTGCGAAACCGACGTCATCAATACCTACCTCGTCTATAACCGCTTCCGTCGCCTGCGCGGCGAACTGACGGCGGAAGAGGAAGTCGCCGAGGGCGAGTTCGTCAAGGCGCAACTGGCCAAGATCAATGCGCCGCACTGGCAGGAGTTTCTTGCCGCCTGGGGCTGAAGAAATCTAGGCCGGCGTTATAATCACCGATTCGCAAAACCAACCGCAGAGAGATAAAAATGGCTCTTAACAACGTTCCTTCCGGCAAGTCCCTTCCCGACGATTTCAATGTCATCATCGAAATTTCCGCGCATTCCGAGCCGGTCAAGTACGAGGTTGACAAGGAAAGCGGTGCGATTTTCGTCGACCGCTTCATGTCTACCTCCATGCACTATCCTTGCAACTACGGCTACATTCCGCACACCATTGCCGGCGACGGTGACCCGGTCGATGTGCTGGTCGTTGCTCCGTTCTCGCTGCCACCGGGCGTCGTAGTCCGCTGCCGTCCGCTCGGCCAGTTGTCGATGACCGACGAAGGCGGTGAAGATGCCAAGCTGCTGGCCGTGCCGGTCGACAAGCTGACCCCGCTCTACAAGGACGTCAAGACTTACGAAGACATGCCGGAACTGCTGCGCAAGCAGATCTCCCACTTTTTCGAGCATTACAAGGATCTCGAGCCGGGCAAGTGGGTCAAGGTCAACGGCTGGGAAGGCATCGAAGCCGCCCGCAACGAAATCATGACCGGCATCCAGCGTTACAACGACGCGAAAGACAAGCCGAACTACTGAGCTCCATGCTGCGTATCGCCGTTGCCCAGTTCAACGCTACCGTCGGCGATCTGACGGGCAACGTCGAACGCATCCTGAAGTGCGCGACCGAGGCGAAAGCCCGCGGCGCGCACGTTCTGTTGACCCCGGAACTGGCCCTCTGTGGCTATCCGCCGGAAGACCTGCTGCTGCGCCCGGATTTCTACCGGGCCTGCAGTCAGGCGCTCGATGAGCTGGCCAGTCGCGCCGAGGGCATTACCCTCATCGTCGGTCACCCGGAAGAAAGCGAAGGCCACTGCTACAACGCGGCCACGGTCATCGAGGATGGCCGGAAGAAGGCGACTTACCGCAAGATTCGCCTGCCCAATTACGAAGTTTTCGACGAGAAGCGCTATTTCGATGCCGGCACCGATGCCTGTATCGTTACCCTTGGTGGCGTGCGCTGCGGCATCAATATCTGTGCCGATATCTGGGAGTCCGGTGCAGCCGAAATGGCGCATGCCGCCGGTGCTGAGTTGCTTCTGGTCCTCAACGCCTCGCCCTGTCATCTTGAGAAACACCAGCAACGTTCCCAGGTCCTCGGCGAGCGGATTGCCGCCACCGGAATTCCGGCAGTTTACTGCAATCTCGTTGGTGGTCAGGACGAGCTGGTCTTCGATGGTGCCTCGTTTGCCCTGGATGTCGACGGCAACTGCCGGATGCTCCTGCCGCAGTTCGAGGAGGCGCTGGGCATCGTCGATTTCTCGGCCGGCCAACTGAGCTCCGAAGATCAGGCAGCCGAACTGTCGCTCGAGGCCGAGGCCTATCAGGCCCTGGTGCTGGGCGTTCGCGACTATATCGGCAAGAGCGGTTTCCCGGGTGCGATCATCGGCCTGTCGGGCGGCATCGATTCGGCGCTGACCCTGTGCGTCGCTGTCGATGCGCTGGGGGCTGACAAGGTGCGGGCGGTGATGATGCCTTCACCGTACACGGCGCAAATGAGTCTGGTCGATTCGCGCGAGATGATCAGGAAGCTCGGCGTGCGTTATGACGAGATTGCCATTGCGCCGGCGATGCAGACTTACGCGGCGATGCTCGACCCGCTGTTCCTTGGTCTTGCGGCCGATACCACGGAAGAGAACATCCAGGCGCGCATTCGCGGCAACCTGCTGATGGCGCTGTCCAACAAGACCGGCGCCCTGGTGCTGACCACCGGCAACAAGTCTGAAATGGCGGTCGGCTACTGCACCCTGTATGGCGACATGGCCGGTGGTTTCGCGGTCATCAAGGACGTTTACAAGACCTTGGTTTATCGCCTGTCGCGTTACCGCAATACGATTTCTCCGGTGATCCCGGAAAACATCATCGTCCGGCCGCCTTCCGCCGAACTGAAGCCGGACCAGACCGACCAGGATTCGTTGCCGCCCTACGAAGTGCTGGACGCCATCGTCCGTGCCTATATGGAAGAGGATCGCAGTCCACGCGAGATTATCGCCAGCGGTCTGCCGGAAGATGCCGTACGCCGCGTCGTTCGCTTGCTGCGCATTGCCGAATACAAGCGTCGCCAGGCGCCGGTCGGTATTCGCATTACACCGCGTGGTTTTGGCAAGGATTGGCGCTATCCTATTACCAACCGTTATCAAGACGAATTTTAAGAAACCGAATCGAGAGGGACAGACCATGAAAAAAATCGAAGCCATCATCAAGCCATTCAAGCTGGACGAAGTTCGCGAGGCGCTGTCGGAAGTCGGTATCTCTGGCCTGACGGTAACCGAGGTCAAGGGCTTTGGCCGCCAGAAGGGGCATACCGAGCTCTATCGTGGCGCTGAGTATGTGGTCGACTTCCTGCCCAAGATCAAGATCGAGATCGTGGTCAACGGCGAGCAGGTCGATCCCGCCATCGAGGCCATCATCAAGGCCGCTCGTACCGGCAAGATCGGCGACGGCAAGATTTTCGTCACGGCGGTCGAACAGGTCGTTCGTATTCGGACCGGTGAAACCAACGAAGCCGCAATTTGATCATTGGGAGCCGGCCCGTGGATAATTCAGAAAACATTGATGTTTCGGAACTGCGGGCCAAGCTGACAGCGCTTCTTGGTGAAGACAGGAAATACTACCCGACGCAGATTGAAGAGCGCTTTCCCCGCATTCTGGTGCAAATCGTTGCCCAGTGGGGTAAGCCCGAACTGGACGCCTATCTGAACGAGTTGATGTTGCCGAACCGGCCTGGGCGTCAGGGCTTTCCACCGGCTATCGCGATGGAGATTTTCCATCTGGTCAATGTGCATTCGGGACTCAATCTCTCAGTGCGCAGCTCGGGTACTGGCTGGTCGGGGGTGGATGATCCCGAGCAATTCAAGAAGGCGCTGAAGCGGGAGGACTAGCTCTTCCCGGAGGCCTTGGCGGGCTGGTTTTTCTGGGCCCGAAGCAGGACAAGCAGCGCGCCTTCTCCACCGTCCTGCGGTCGTGCCTGGCTGTAGGCAAGGACTTCATCGCGTTGCATCAGCCATCCGCGCACCAGTTGGCGCAGGATCGAAATTTTCTGCGGTGAACCCAGCCCCTTGCCGTGCACGACTCTGACGCAGCGTCGGCCACGTCGGATATTCTCGGCCAGAAACTCGGCCAGTAGCAGGCGCGCCTCTTCCCGGTTCAGTCCGTGCAGATCGATCTCGTCCTGCACCACCCAGCGGCCGCGCCGCAAGTCGCGCAATACGCTGCTGGTCAGGCCGGTGCGCAGGTAGTTTGGCTCGTCACCGCCCTCCAGGCGGTCCTGCAGGCCAATCGCTCCGTGCAGGCTTTCATGCAGGGCGGCGCGTTCGTCGGCCAGGTGTTGCAGCGGGCGGGGTGGTGGCATCGGGCTGCCAAGCTGCACGCGATCGGACGCCGGTAGCGGCCGGGCATCGGCCACTGCCGCCTGAAAGGCCGCGAGGTCGTCCGGGTCGATCACGCTGGTGGGAATTAACTGAGCTGGTCCAGATAACGCTCGGCATCGAGCGCCGCCATGCAGCCGGTAGCTGCCGAGATGCAGGCTTGCTTGTAGATCTGGTCGGCCACGTCGCCGGCCGCGAAAACGCCGGGGATGCTGGTTTGCGTGGCATTGCCGATGCGACCGGCTTCGGTGATCAGATAGCCGCCTTCCATTGCCAGCTGGCCGGCGAAGATGTCGGTGTTCGGCTTGTGGCCGATGGCGATGAAAACACCGTGCACATCCAGGTCCTGCGGAGCGCCGGTTTGGGTGTTCTTGACGCGCAGGCCGGTGACGCCGGAATCGTCGCCGAGCACTTCGTCCACGGCGTGGTTGTAAAGAATGGTGATCTTGCCGGCCTTTTCTTTTTCGAACAGCTTGTCCTGCATGATTTTTTCAGCGCGGAATTTGTCGCGGCGGTGAATCAGCGTTACATGGCTGGCAATATTGGCCAGGTAGAGGGCTTCCTCGACAGCCGTGTCGCCGCCGCCGACGACGGCGACCGGTTTGTTGCGGTAGAAGAATCCGTCGCAGGTGGCGCAGGCGGAAACACCCTTGCCGGCGAACTTTTCTTCCGAGGGCAGGCCCAAATACTGGGCCGAGGCGCCGGTGGCGATGATCAGGGCATCACAGGTATAGGTCCCGGTGTCGCCGGTGAGCGTGAAAGGCCGTTCGGTTACTTTGGCGGTATGGATCTGGTCGAAAATGATCTCAGTCTCGAAGCGACGGGCATGGGCTTCGAACCGGGCCATCAGTTCCGGACCCTGGACGCCGTCGGCGTCGGCCGGCCAGTTGTCGACGTCGGTGGTCGTCATCAGTTGGCCACCCTGGGCGAGGCCGGTGATCAGCACTGGTTTCAGATTGGCGCGGGCGGCATAGACGGCAGCGGTATAGCCGGCGGGGCCGGAACCGAGGATGATGAGCGGACTGTGGCGGGGTGATTGGGACATGACGATCCTCTTGGGTGATTGATCGGAAAATTATAGCCTTCTCTGAGTGTCCGTTTTTTTCCGAGTTCCTGTGCTATTTGGGAAAGCGGTTTATAATTAATACGTAACCCCATGAACGGAAACTGATTTATGTCTACTACCAATTGCGGCCTGAGTCTGGTTGTATTGCGTAATGTGCCGCTGTTTTCGGGCCTGAATGAATCCGAACTGGAGAAGTTGTCCAAGGTTTCGGGGCGCAAGCGGGCGGAACGGGGTTCTTTTGTGGTTCGGGCCGGCGAGAGTACCGATTCGCTCTACATTATGCTGACTGGTCGCGCCAAGGTCACCAACACTGACGAGGAAGGGCGGGAGATCATCCTGGCCTGGCTCGGGCCGGGTGAGTTTTTTGGCGAGATGGGCTTGATCGATGGCAGCCCGCGTTCGGCTAACGTCGTCGCCAGCGAGCCTTGCGAACTGTTGATTCTGAGCCGGGACGCCTTCCAGCGCTGCCTGCAGGACAATTTCCTGGTGGCGCAGAAACTGATGCAGATTCTCGTCCGCCGTCTGCGTGAGGCCGATCGCAAGATCGAGAGCCTGGCGCTGCTTGATGTCTATGGGCGGGTCGCTCGCCTGCTACTCGAACTCTCCGTGGAAGAAGACGGTCGGCGGATCGTCAAAAAGAAAATTTCAAAGCAGGATATGGCAAGAATGATTGGTGCGTCGCGCGAGATGGTCAGCAAGGTTATGCGCGATCTGGAATTGAGTGGTTACATCGCCTGTGAACACGATCTGGTGGTCATTCTGGGATCATGAGGATGGGCGCAAGAACAATCGACCGCGGCTCGCCGAGTCCGCTGCCGGACAAGATCGGCACCCTGTTGCAGGAGTCGCGCTGGCTGGGAGTCGGTGCCGTCGCGCTGTTCCTGATCATGGCGCTGTGGGGCTTCAGCAAGCAGGATCCGGGCTGGTCGCATGCGATCGCCTCGAACACCCTGCACAATCCGGCCGGCCGTGCCGGGGCATGGATCGCCGACCTGATGCTCTACGTTTTCGGACTCTCCGCCTGGTGGTGGATCGTGCTGCTCGGCATGTCCGTCTGGTGGGGCTTCCGCAAGCTCAATTCGGCCAGCGAAGACCGGCGCCCGCTGTTTGTCGCGCTGGGCGGGTTCACTTTTCTGCTGATCGCCAGTTGCTCGCTCGAGGCCATGCGTTTCTATTCGCTGCAGGCCGAATTGCCGCTCGCGCCGGGCGGGCTGCTGGGTATCGAGGCCAGCCGCTTTCTGGCCCGCCAGCTCGGCTATACCGGCTCGACCTTGTTCCTGCTGGCGGCGATGGCGGCCGGCTGGAGCGTTTTCTCCGGTATGTCCTGGTTGTGGGCCTTCGAGAAACTCGGGGGCTTTCTCGAGACCTCCCTTGGCTTCTTCTACGGTCGGGTCGATGCCTGGCGCGACCGCAAGATCGGCCGCGAAGTCGCGCAACAGCGTGAAGTCGTCGTCGAGGAAGAGAAGCGACGTGGCGAACTGCACGACCCGATCATCATTGAAACGCCGAAGCCCGAGGTGCCGGTCTCGAAAAAAGCCGAGGCCCGCATCGAGCGCGAAAAGCAGGTGGCGCTCTTCCCCGAGGCGATCATCGGCGGACAATTGCCGCCGCTGCATCTGCTTGACCCGGCGCCGCCGGCCACCGAGACGGTTAGCGCCGAGACCCTGGAATACACCTCGCGCCTGATCGAACGGAAGCTTGCCGACTTCGGCGTTCAGGTCAAGGTCCTGGCTGCCATGCCGGGGCCGGTGATCACCCGTTACGAAATCGAGCCGGCGGTCGGCGTCAAGGGCGCCCAGATCGTCAATCTGGCGCGCGACTTGGCCCGCGCCTTGGCCATGGTCTCGATCCGCGTCGTCGAAACGGTCCCCGGCAAGTCCTGCATGGCGCTAGAATTGCCCAATCCGCGGCGGCAGACGGTCAAGCTCTCGGAAATCATTTCCAGCAAGCCCTACAACGACATGACCAGCCCGCTGACGGTCTGTCTCGGCAAGGACATCGGCGGTCAGCCGGTGGTCGCCGACTTGGCCAAGACGCCGCACCTGCTGGTCGCCGGGACGACCGGTTCCGGCAAGTCGGTCGGCGTCAATGCGATGATCCTCTCCATGCTCTACAAGGCGGAACCAGAGCATGTGCGCCTGATCATGGTCGACCCGAAAATGCTGGAACTCTCGATCTACGAGGGCATCCCGCACCTGCTGGCGCCGGTCGTCACCGACATGAAGCAGGCCGCCAACGCGCTGCACTGGTGCGTTACCGAAATGGAAAAGCGCTACAAGCTGATGTCGGCGATGGGCGTGCGCAACATTGCCGGCCTCAACACCAAGATCCGCGAAGCCGAAAAACGCGGCGAGCACATCCCGAACCCGCTGACCCTGACCCCGGAAACGCCCGAGCCGCTCAAAGTCATGCCCTTCATCGTCGTCATCATCGATGAGCTGGCCGACCTGATGATGGTGGTCGGCAAGAAGGTCGAGGAGCAGATCGCCCGCCTGGCCCAGAAGGCCCGCGCCTCCGGCATCCACCTGGTGCTGGCGACGCAGCGCCCGAGCGTCGACGTGATCACCGGCCTGATCAAGGCCAACATCCCGACCCGCCTGTCCTTCCAGGTTTCCAGCAAGATCGACTCACGTACCATTCTCGACCAGATGGGGGCCGAAGCGCTGCTCGGCCAGGGCGACATGCTCTACTTGGCGCCGGGCACCGGCTACCCGACCCGGGTCCATGGCGCCTTCGTCTCCGACGACGAGGTGCATCGCGTTGTCGAACATCTGAAAGCGACCGGTAAGCCGGAATATGTCGAAGATATCCTGACCGGTGCTGCCGGCGATGATGAAGAGGGCGGCGAAAGCGGCGAGGGCGGTGGCGATGCCGAGAGCGATCCGCTCTACGATCAGGCCGTCGATATCGTGCTCAAGAACAAGCGGGCCTCGATCTCGCTGGTCCAGCGTCATCTGCGCATCGGCTACAACCGCTCGGCGCGGCTGATCGAGGCCATGGAAAAAGCCGGCTTGGTGACGGCGATGGACGGCCGCGGTGGCCGCGAAGTGATTGCCCGCAAGGAAGCTGAATGAAATTTGCCGTAAAAATGCTGTCGGTTGCTGCCATTGCCGTTTTTCCGCTGTTCGCCGAAGCCGGCGCGGTCGATCAGTTGCATCAGTTCCTGACCAATACCCGCACGCTGAAAGCCGAATTCACCCAGGTGGTGATCGGCAAGAGCGGCCGCAAGCCGCAGAACTCTTCCGGCCTGGTCGCCATTTCCCGGCCCGGCAAGCTGCGCTGGGACATCCAGAAACCCTATCCGCAACTAGTGGTCGGCGACGGCGAGAAAATCTGGATCTACGACACCGAGTTGAAGCAGGTCACGGTGCGCAAGGCCGGGCAGGCGATCAGCGGCTCTCCGGCAGCGATTCTTTCCGGTAACAACGATCTGGAAAAGAATTTCACCTTGGCCGAAGCCGGCGAAGCCGAAGGCATGGCCTGGGTCGAAGCCACCCCGAAGGCCAGCGACAGCGGTTTCGAGAAGGTCCGCCTCGGTTTTTCCGGTAGCGACCTGAAGGCCATGGAGTTGCAGGATAGTTTCGGGCAGACCACCCATATCCGCTTTACCCGACTGGAACGCAATCCGGCATTGCCGGCCAATACCTTCAAATTCACGCCGCCGGCCGGCGTGGACGTCGTCGGCGAGTAGGAAGCAGCCCTAAGCCTTGCTCGTGCAGCGTGCCAGGATCAGCGGCATGGCCGCGAACAGCCCGAGCATGAGCAGATAGACGCCACCCGAAACCGGATCGCGGCTGGCGAGGTAGTCGCCAAGCGAGCGGTCCTGAAGCATTGCGGCGAGCAGGATTTCGGCGCCGAGTAGCAGGATCAGCGCGACGAGACCGGTGGTAAGGCGTACCGAAACAACTCTCGCCAAAGCGAAGCGCCTGGCAACAAAGCGCGCCGCCCACCAGATCGCCACCAGCATGAACGGCATCTCGAGCAGTTCGGCCAGACGCTCGCCCAGGCGCGGCACCAGGAAAAGGACGCGCACCGTCCCCATGGCGAAACCTGCGGCAAACGCCAGCCCAAAGTAGGCGATGCCGGCCTTGATGGCCTTCACAACGAACGCCCGTCGAAGTTCTGCACGGGGATGGCCGCCAGGTCGACATCTTCCAGGCAGCGAAGGTTGATGGCGGCCATCTGCTTGCCCTTGGGATCGACCCCCTCGGCGTAAGGGTGAATGCCGCAAACCGGGCAGAAACGGTGCTGGATGACGTGCTTGTTGAAGGTGTAGGTGCCGGCGGCATCTTCCGGCGTCAGCAGTTTCAGCTTATCTCTCGGCACGAACCACAGCAGCGACCCCTTGCGCGAACAGATCGAGCAATTACAGGCGACGGCGCCCTTGATCTCACCTTCGACCTCGTACGCCACCCGACCACAGTGACAACTCCCTTTGTAGATCATCGGTCATACCTCCTTGCGTATGGAATTCGTCAGGATAGTCCAGCCCGGCATTCTTGCTTATAGCCTTCTTGACGGAAAAAATGCCTTGTTGCCAGGTAAGGGGGGCGGTTTCATGGCTTACGCCATCCGGGATCGCTTACTTTGCGGCACGCTTTCGCGACGCATTGGCCGCTCTCCGGTTACGATATCTGTCTCGCACAATAGCCGTCCGGCCATGCCGCGGTATCACTTCTTCGCTGGATGCAATGTAACGATGTCTGAAGACCTTTTTTCGCAGCATGCCGATGAGCACCGGCATGCACCTCTTGCCGAACAACTGCGGCCGCAAACGCCGGACGAGGTGATCGGCCAGCAGCACCTGCTCGGGCCAGGCAAGCCGCTGCGCCTGGCTTTCGAGTCGGGGCAGCCGCATTCGATGATCCTCTGGGGGCCGCCCGGCGTCGGCAAGACAACGCTGGCACGGATGATGGCGACCCAGTTCCAGTGCGAGTTCATCGCGCTCTCCGCCGTCTTCTCCGGCATCAAGGAGGTGCGCGAGGCGGTGGCGCAGGCCGAGATGTGGCGGGGGCAGGGCAAGCGGACGATCCTTTTCGTCGATGAAATCCACCGCTTCAACAAGGCGCAGCAGGACGGCTTCCTGCCTTTCGTCGAATCCGGCTTGCTGACCTTCATCGGGGCAACCACCGAGAACCCGTCGTTCGAGGTCAATTCCGCCTTGCTGTCGCGCGCTTCGGTCTATGTGCTGAAGTCGCTCGACGAAGCCGAGATGGGCACCCTGTTCGACCGGGCCGGCGAACGGGCGCTGGCCGACCTCAGTTTCGACGCCGCGGCCCGCGAGCGGCTGATCGGGCTGGCCGATGGCGACGCGCGGCGACTGCTCAACCTGCTCGAACAGGTGCGCACGGCGGCCCATACGGCGGGCATCGCGACGGTCGATGGCGCCTTTATCGACGCCACCATGGCGCAGAGCCTGCGCCGTTTCGACAAGGGCGGCGACGCCTTCTACGACCAGATTTCCGCCCTGCACAAGTCGGTGCGCGGTTCCAACCCGGATGGCGCGCTCTACTGGCTGACCCGCATGCTCGACGGCGGCGCCGACCCGCGCTACCTGGCCCGGCGCATCATCCGCATGGCCTGGGAAGACATCGGCCTGGCCGACCCGCGTGCCATGCAGATGGCCAACGACGCGGCGGCGACCTACGAACGTCTCGGCTCGCCGGAAGGCGAACTGGCCCTCGGCCAGGCCGTGATCTACCTCGCCGTCGCCGCCAAGTCGAACGCCGGCTACAACGCCTACAACGCGGCACGCGCCTTCGTCGCCAAGGATGGCTCGCGGCCGGTGCCGGTCCACCTGCGCAACGCGCCGACCAAGCTGATGAAGGAACTCGGCTACGGCCACGCCTACCGCTATGCCCATGACGAGCCGGAAGCCTATGCCGCTGGCGAGACCTACATGCCGGACGGCATGGCCGAGCCGGGCTGGTACCAGCCGACGCCGCGCGGGCTGGAGGGCAAGATCGGCGAGAAATTGGCCCATCTGCGCGAACTGGACCGCAAGGCCAAAAAATAATGGACCTGGTCCAGACCATCGCCCTCTCGGCCGGTCTGGCCTGGGCCAGCGGTTTGCGGCTGTATCTGGTGGTTTTCCTGGCCGGGGTATTGTCATATTTCGGTTATCTGCAGCTGCCGGAAACCCTGTCCGTGCTCAGGAACCCGCTGGTGATCGGGGCGGCCGGCCTGATGGCCTTCGCCGAACTGGTCGCCGACAAGATCCCGGCCTTCGATTCGCTGTGGGACAGCGTTCAGACCTTCATCCGGATTCCCGCCGGGGCGCTGCTCGCCGCGCTGGCCTTGGGCGAGGCCGATCCGTCGTGGATGGTGGCGGCCGGCCTGATCGGCGGCACGATCACGGCCGGCACCCATTTCGCCAAGGCCGGCAGCCGGCTGGCGATCAATACCTCGCCCGAGCCGTTTTCCAACTGGTTGGCCTCGTTCGGCGAGGAGGGCATGGTGCTCGGCGGGCTGTGGGCGATGATTGCTTCGCCGCTGCTGTTTCTCGGCCTGCTGCTCCTTTTCCTGATCCTCGCCGGCTGGCTGCTGGCCCGTTTCTGGTCGTTGCTCAGTCGCCTGCTGCGCCGCGCATGACGCCTTTCGGGGTGAGGACCATCCCCTTCTTCTCGTAGAGCAGGATCGGGGTGCAGCGTTGGGCGTCATGGTAGATGCCGACGCAGTCCAGGCACTGGAAGCAGGCGTCGTAACGGATTTCGCCGCTCGGTTCAATGGCGTCGTAGGCGCATTTGGCCTTGCAGCTCTGGCAGGGCTTGCCGCACTCGGCGCGGCGGGGCAGCCAGTCGAAACGGCGCAGACGCCCGCCGAGCGACATCACGCCGCCCAGCGGGCAGATGAAGCGACAGAAGAACTTGTAATAGAAGGCGCCGACCAACAGCAGGCCGGCGGCATAGGCGACGAACGGCCAGTTGCGGTCGAAACCGACGGTGATGGCGGTCTTGAAAGGTTCGATTTCGTTCAGGCTTTCGCCCTGGCGGGGCAGGAAGAGGGCGGCGCCGACCAGCACGGCAAGGACGAGGTAGCGACCGCCTTCGAGACGCTTGGCCAGCGCCAGCGGAATGTGCAGGCGCGGCACATGCAGCCGGCGGGCGAGCCAGCCGACGAATTCCTGCAGGGCGCCGAACGGGCAGAGCCAGCCGCAGAACGTACCGCGTCCCCAGATCACGAAGCTGAACAGCGTGAAGGCGATGAGCAGCAGCGAGATCGGATCGTAGAGAAAGCTCGCCAGACCCTGGCCGGCCTTCAGCGCCTTGAGGGCGCCGGTGACCTGGACGATGGAGAGTTGCCCCTGAGCGTACCAGCCGACATAGAGCAAGGTGAAGCTCAGGAAGCCGAGGCGGAAAATCTTCAGGCGCCGGGCGTCGATCGATATCCAGCGCGGGCGGGTGAGGACGACGCTGAGCAGGATCAGCGCGGCGCTCAGGATGGCGAGATCAAGTCCGCGCTGCTGCCAGGCCAGGAGCCATTCCGGCAGCGGTGCCGGCGGGTAGATGAAGAGCCGGGCCGGCGGGGCGTAAGACAGGCTGACTGTCTGGTGGGTCAGGGTGGGCAGGATCATGCCTTTGGCCCGGGTGATGGTCAGGCTCAGTTCAAGTGGCCGGCCGGGGTCGAGTCCGGCCTCGGCATAGACGCCGAACAGGCGGGAGGTATTGAGCTCCAGCGGGCCGGCGATGGCGGTCGGGTCGAAACCCTGGTCGCGCAGTTCGAGAAACAGGCCGTCCTGCGCCATGCGCAGCCGGGATGACTGGCCACCGGGTACGAAATTGTCATCGACGATGGGGTAGCGCCCGGCCGAGCCGATCCACCACAGGTGCCGGTTCTCGAAATTGCGCGCCATCGCCGCCTGGTACTGCGCCTCGCCGAGAATGGCGCGGCCGATGCTCGGCGTGTTCAGGTAGGCGATATAGATGTCGGCGAAGACCGCCTCGGGCTGGGCGAGACCCTCTTCATCGATCCCGGCGCCGTCGGTTCCGGCGAACAGCTTTTCGACCTCGGCGTTGCTCAGGCGCAGGTGTCCGACCATGCCGTTGTTCAGCATTTCGGCAAAAGTCAGTGGGGCGTCGATCTCCGGGCGCACCTGGGCGGCTGGGCCGCGCTGGCTGCGGTCGGCGAAACCCAACTTGGCACGGGCGACTTCGAGCGCGGCGCCGAGCACCGTCTGGTTGACGATGCGCACCGAGGCGGTGGCCTTGGCAACGCCGTCCAGCGTCGTCTGGTCGCTCCGGCTGTCGGCCGGGCCGCTGCGGTTGCGGGCGGCATTGAGGGCGATCAGGAATTGCTGCTTGAGATTGCGGCCGGCGTATTGGGTGACGAATTCGCGAAGCGGCGCTTCACCGAGGCCGCCGAGGAAGACCGGTTCGTGTTGGCGCAGCAGTTCGACGTTGAGGAAGTTCCCCTTGCGGTCGATCGAGACCAGGAAATTCATCGGCGTGCCCTCGAAGCCGGGAACCGGTGCCAGATCGATCGATTCGAACACGTAGCCGACCGGCCCGCCTTCCGGCTCCAGTTCGCTGGTCAGCGGCCAGGCGGGAATCTGGCTGAGCTTTTCCTGAACGTGCAGTGGCGGCTGGAAGCGCCGTTCGATGTCGGCCTTGCTCAGCTCGCCGGCGTCGGCGGCCGGGAAGATTCCGCTGGTCAGGAATAGGCAGAAAACGCTCAAAAAGCGAATGAGCGCGATGGCCGTGGCGCGTGAACGCGATGCAACTGGAAATGGACTTCCCATTGCTGTCTCCGAGGTTGCGCGGGCATTTTCGGATGTCTTTTGTTATGCCGGCCATGGTAACGAAATTCATTGGCCAACGGTGCGGAAATGCCGGTTTGGCCCGGGAAGCGGATGACATGGGCCTCACGTATAATGACCGGCTGACCAATTTGCAGGTGCACCATGCTCGACATCCAACAACTCCGTTCCAATCTCGATGCCGTCGCCGATGGCCTCGCCAAGCGCGGCAAGCCGATCGACTTTTCCGAATTCAAGGCGCTGGAAGCCGAGCGCAAGACGCTGCAGGCCCGCACCCAGGATCTGCAGGCCATGCGCAATAGCCTGTCCAAGCAGATCGGCATGATCAAGGGGCAGGGCGGGGATGCTTCCGGTGTAATGGCGCAAGTCGCTGCCATCGGCGACGAGTTGAAGGCTTCGGAAGCCCGCCTCGGCGAGTTGCTGGACAAGTTCAACGCCATTCTCGCCGCGCTGCCCAACATTCCCGACGACTCGGTGCCGGTCGGCAGCGACGAGAAGGATAATGTCGAAATCAAGCGCTGGGGCACGCCGCGCACTTTCGATTTCCCGGTCAAGGATCACACCGATGTCGGCGAGGCCCTGGGCCAGCTCGATTTCGGCACCGCCGCCAAGATTTCCGGTTCCCGTTTCTCGCTGCTCAAGGGGGGGCTGGCTCGCCTGCACCGCGCGCTTGCCCAGTTCATGCTCGATACGCACAGCGCCGAGCATGGCTATACAGAGGTTTACACCCCCTATCTGGTCAATGCCGCCAGCCTGTACGGCACCGGCCAGCTGCCCAAGTTCGAGGAAGACCTGTTCAAGGTGCTGCGCGGCGATCAGGATCCGCTCTACCTGATTCCGACCGCCGAAGTACCGGTCACCAATATCGTCCGCGACGAGATCCTCGCCGCCGAGGCGCTGCCGCTGAAGTTCGTCTGCCATACGCCGTGCTTCCGTTCCGAAGCCGGTTCCGGCGGCCGCGACGTGCGCGGCATGATCCGCCAGCACCAGTTCGACAAGGTCGAGTTGGTTCAGGTCGTGCATCCCGAGCAGTCGGCCGCAGCGCACGAGGCGCTGACCCGCCACGCCGAAGTGATCCTCGAGAAGCTGGAACTGCCGTACCGCCGTGTCGCCCTGTGTTCGGGCGACATGGGCTTCTCCGCAGCCAAGACCTACGACCTCGAAGTCTGGCTGCCGGCCCAGAACACCTATCGCGAAATTTCCTCGTGCTCCAATTTCGGCGCCTTCCAGGCCCGTCGCATGCAGGCGCGTTTTCGCAACGACAAGAACAAGACCGAGTTGTGCCATACCCTGAATGGTTCCGGCCTGGCGGTTGGCCGGACGCTGGTCGCCATCCTTGAGAACTTCCAGAATGCCGATGGCAGCGTGACGGTGCCAGCCGTGCTGCGCCCCTACATGGGCGGGCTGGAGCAGCTTAGCGTTTAAGTTTCAGTCCCGGGCCGCCGGTCATGCCGTCCACACGGGTGGCGATTTGCGCTTGCGGCTCGTGGCGGACGAGGATGTCGTAGTAGCTGCGGATATTCTCGACCAGGATCACCGCTTCGCCGCCGCGCGCCCGGCCCGATTTCAGACGCTCGTAGTATTGCGGTTTGGCCAGTAGCGGCAGGATGCGTTTCATTTCGAACCAGGCGTTGGGGTCGGCCTTCAGTTGTTTGGCAATAGTGCGGGCGGCGTTGAAATGGCCGGGGCCGATGTTGTAGGCGGCCAGTGCCAGCCAGGTCCGGTCCGGCTCCCTGACGTCGTCGGGCAGGTTGTCCTTGAGCAGGTTGATGTAACGGGCGCCAGCCAGAATGCTTTCGCGCGGGTCAAGACGGTTGCTCACCTTCAGGCGGTCGGCGGTTTCCTCGGTCAGCATCATGATGCCGCGCACCCCGGTCGGGCTGGTGGCGTTACTGTCCCAGTGCGACTCGTGATAGGCGACCGCGGCGAGCAGCCGCCAGTCGATGCCGGTCGCCGCTTCCGCTGTCTGGAAGTACTGGCGAAGTTTGGGCAGGCTGGTTTCGATCTGTCCCAGGAACTTGATTACGTCGGCCTGATTCAGGCGCCGGACGTGGCCGAAATAGCGGTCTTCGAGCTTGGCCAGCGTGCCGTCGCGCTGGATGCGGTCGATGAAGGCGTTGGCCCGCGCCGCGAGTTCCGCATTCGGGGCGTCGCCGAGCAGCCAGACGATGGGCTGCTCCTCGCCGATCAGCAGCGTTGTCCGCAAGTTGGGGACGAACTGGTTGGCGATGTCTTCGAGATTCTTGTCCATCGCCACGTAATCGACTTGCCCGTTACCGAGTAATTCGAGCAGATCGAGGATGTCGCCGTGCCCGACTTCGACGACTGCGAGGTCGGGAATTTCCAAGCTCAGGCGATGCAGGTTGGCCGCCTGGCGCGAGCCGGCCATCGCATGCACGGTCTTGCCGCTGAGTTGGGCAAGTTCGCGAAGCGGTAGCGAGGCGTCGTTCTGGGCCAGCGTGTCCTGGGTCTGAAAAATCGGTGGCGTCGCTCGAATCTCGCTGTCTGGCAGCGGTGAAAGCCAGGCGGCGGCGATATGGTAGTCGTTGCTGCGTAGCCGCTTCGCCATATCCTCGGGGGCAACGACGAGGTATTTCACGCCGACGCCGAGTTCCTGGGCAAAGGCTTCGGCCAGGTCGTGTTCGAGGCCGGTCGCGTTGCCGGCATCGTCGGTCTGGTGGGTCAGTGGCCCGCCACGGGTCAGAACGACAAGGTCGTGCTGCGCTGGCGTCGGGAACGGCAGCGGCGTGAACGACCAGTCCCCACACGCGGCGAGGAAAATAGTCATGCCCAGCGGTAACAGTCTTTTCATCCAGTGCATCTGTTGTGCTATTATGCGGCCCGCTGCGGAGAGGTGGCAGAGTGGTCGAATGTACCTGACTCGAAATCAGGCGTACTGCAAGGTACCGTGGGTTCGAATCCCACCCTCTCCGCCACAGCGAATTGTGCAGATAAGCCCGTGATTTCACGGGCTTTTTTGTTTTCAGGGCGCGCATTGTAACCCACATTCGCCCCAGATCGGCCAGAATGCAACCGATGCCTGCCTACGGTCTCTTCCCCTGCGAACGCTTTGTCGTCACCACCGGCCATGCCCTGGCCGAGGAGCTGGCGCAACCGGCGCTCTGGTATTTTCGGCACGAAACCGTCGCCGTTGCCAAGGACCGTATGGCCGGGGTTGGGGCGCAACACCGCTTGTCGGTGTGGGACGATCTGCGTGCCTGGCACGCCGCAACCTCGGTGGGGAGCGAGCTGGCGCCGCCGCCGCTGATCTGGCTGGGGGCGCCTGACGTCTTGCGGCGGGTCGAACTGGGCGTCGAGGGCCGGGTGGCGCGCCCCGACGGAGGTCAGATGGCCCTTGAACTTGTCCCGCGCCTGCCCCTGAACCGCGCCTATTTCGACCGGAGCAGTGAAGTTTATTTTTGCGGGCAGCCGCTGAAACTGCGCGGGCAGCATGCAGAGCAGACTTTTGTTGCGCGCAGCTTCTGGCCGGAGAACTTCCGGCTGCCGGAAAATCCGGTCCGGAGCGAAATGGCGGCCGAGCCGGCGGCGCTGCGCGTCTGGGTGCGGGCGCAGCCCAGCGGTGGTGCCCGCGAGCCGTTTTCAGTCGAATCCGTCTGGCGGCGGCCGGGCTCAAACGGGCCGCAGGCCGGCCAAGCGGTCCTTGGCCTGATGCTGAATGGTGCGCAGGGCGACGACGACGAGGCGCACAGCGGCCATTTTGCGCTGATGACCGGCTACCTTGGCGAGCAGGGCGCGATCGACGACTGGCTGGTCAACAATTTCTATACGCTGGATACGGAAAGCGAGAAGGGCATCATCGCCGCGCCCGTGCCGCTCGACAATTACCTCGGCAACCTCAACAGCGGCCAGGCCTGGTACCGGCCGTCATACATGCTGGTGGCGATTCTCAACGATGCGCGGACGGCCACCCACCTGCAATCGGCACTCGGGCGGGTCTATGACCAGTTCTACCGCCACCGCTTCGCCTATCACCACGGCCACACCAACTGCACCGGAATCAGTGTGTCGACGGCCCGCGCGCTGGGCTGGCAGGTGGTGGCGCGCGGTGCGGAAAGCTGGCTGAAGGCAATGCTTGCGCTGCCGCTGACGGCCATCCGGGAGTTGAGCCTGCGCCAGGGCAAGAAGATGTTCGATTACCTGAGCGAGGACCAGACCCGGCTCTACCCGGCGGCGGCTTTCGAGGAAATGGGCGCCGATCTGCTGCGCCTGGCGAGCGGGCAGGGCGGCCGCCCCTTGAGCGAATTCGAGCGCCTGCTCGGCGATGACATCGGTGAAATCCTGCTTGTCCGCGTGCCGCAGTTTCCCTCGAGCCGGGCCTGGGGCGACTATCCGGTGGAAAACAGCGTCGAGTATCGGGCGCGGCTGCCGAAGGACCCGGCCGATCAGCAGATCGTCCCGGTGCCGCCGCGACCTTTTCCAGATGAATTCCGCGATCCGCTGGCGCCGGCCGAACCGCCGCTGCGCTCGGACTATGCGGTAGCGGGCTGGGGGCTGGCGATAGTTGCGCTGATGGTGTTGATCCTGAACCGGGTCTTGGCATAATCCGCCTGTGCTCGCCTACATCGTCCGCCGCCTCCTCTACGCCATCCCGATCCTGATCGGGGTGAACCTGATCACCTTCGCGCTGTTCTTCGTGGTCAACACGCCGGACGACATGGCGCGCATGCAGTTGGGCGTCAAACGGGTGACCCCGGAGGCGATCCAGAAATGGAAGGTCGAGCGCGGCTACGACAAGCCGCTGCTGATCAACGAGGCGGCTGCGGGAACGGCCGTGTTCACCGATACCGTGTTCTTCCAGAAATCGGCCCGCATGTTCGTCGGCGACTTCGGCCGTGCCGAGGACGGCCGCGACATCGCCCGCGAAATTGCCGGCCGCATGGGGCCCTCGCTGGCCATCGCGCTGCCGACCTTCATCCTCGGCCTGTTCGTCACGGTGACTTTTGCGCTGACCCTGGCCTTCTTCCGCGCCACTGCCTTCGACTTCTGGGGCGTCGTGCTCTGCGTCGCGATGATGTCGATCTCTGGGTTGTTCTACATCATCGGCGGCCAATACCTGATCAGCAAGATCTGGCGGCTGGTGCCGATTTCCGGTTTCGGGGCGGGCTGGAAGCCTGGCGTTTCCTGATCCTGCCGGTGCTGATCGGCGTGGTTTCCGGCATTGGCTCCTCGGCCCGCTGGTACCGCACCATCTTCCTCGAAGAAGTCAGCAAGGACTACGTTCGCACCGCCCGCGCCAAAGGCCTGGCGGAAACCGTGGTCTTCTTCCGCCACATCCTGCGCAATGCGCTGATCCCGATCATGACCGGCATCGTGGTGGTCATTCCGCTGCTCTTCATGGGCTCGCTGCTGACCGAATCCTTCTTCGGCATTCCCGGCCTCGGCAGCTACACCATCGATGCGATCAACGCCCAGGACTTCGCCGTCGTGCGCTCGATGGTCTTCATCGGCTCGGTGCTCTACATCGTCGGCCTGATCCTGACCGACATCTCCTACACCGTGGTCGATCCGCGGATCCGCTTCGAATGACGGGCTTCCAGATCGTGGTTCTCTGGTCGGACATCCTGATCTGGCTGCTGGTCGCCGCCGGGGTCGGCTTCGGCCTGCTGATCGCCAAGAGTCCGCCGCTGCTCGCCGCCTGGCGGCGGGTCGGTGCCAACCGGGTGGGCATGGCCTCGGCCACCATTTTGCTGGCCTTTGTGCTGATCGGCTTGCTCGATTCGCTGCACTACCGTGTGCAGATGGATGGCAAGGCGGACCAGAAGGTGACTTACGCCATCGAGGTGCTGTCGGTGCTCGATGCGCTGGCCGCGCCGCTGCGCTTGCGCAATGAGAAAACCTATTCCGAACCCTTCGCGACGCGACTCTACGCCAAGGAAACCATCGATCTGCCGGGCGGCGGCACGGTGCGCGACTATCCGCGTCTGAGGTACGGCGGCAAACATCTCGGCGAACGCGAGGACGCGGTGGCGAGCGATGCCGGCTTCACCGCCTTGCGTGCCGGCGTGGTGGCCTTGCTGGCCTGGTTGTCCGTGGCCGGCATGGCGAGCGTTGCGGTCAATCGCCGCCGTGCGCCAGGCGACGCAGCGGGCTGGCGGAAAATATGGCGCGGCGAAACCGCTTTCGCCTGGAATGCCATGCTGATCACGCTCGGCCTGATGCTGCTGCTCGTCGTGCCGCTGTTCTGGCTGGCCGGTCAGTACCACGTCTTCGGCACCGACAAGGTCGGCCAGGACGTGCTCTATCAGATCCTCAAAAGCGTGCGTACCGGCCTGATCATCGGCCTAGTGACGACCCTGGTCATGCTGCCGATGGCGGTGCTGCTCGGCATCGTCGCCGGCTATTTCCGCGGCTGGGTCGATGACGTGATCCAGTACATCTACACCGTGCTCAACTCGATTCCCGGCGTGCTGCTGATCGCCGCCGCGGTACTGATGATGCAGGTGGTCATCGACACCCATCCGCAGTGGTTCTCGACTGCCGCCGAACGCGCCGATCTCCGCCTGCTCGCCCTCTGCTTCATTCTCGGCATCACCAGCTGGACCGGGTTGTGCCGGCTGCTGCGCGGCGAGACGCTGAAGCTGCGCGAACTTGAATACATCCAGGCGGCGCAGGCCTTCGGCGTCTCGAACGGGCGCATCATCGTCCGCCACATCCTGCCCAACCTGATGCACATCGTGATCATCGCACTGGTCATGGATTTCTCTGGCCTGGTGCTGGCCGAAGCCGTGCTTTCCTACGTCGGCATTGGTGTCGATCCGAGCATGACCAGCTTCGGCACGATGATCAACAACGCCCGCATGGAACTCGGCCGCGAACCGGTGGTCTGGTGGTCGCTGGCGGCGGCCTTCTCGGCGATGTTCATCCTGGTGCTGGCCGCCAACCTGTTCGCCGACGCGGTGCGCGATGCATTCGACCCGAGGGCTGTATAAATGTTGAAGGTCGACAACTTCCGCCTCGGCTTCACTGCCGGGAAAAAGATACTGGCTGCGGTCGATGGCATTTCGTTCGCCATCGCCGCCGGCGAAACTTTTGCCTTACTCGGCGAATCGGGCTGCGGCAAGTCGGCCACGGCGCAGGGCATCATGCGTTTGCTGCCAGCCGCCGGGCGCATCCTCGACGGCAGCGTCCGGCTCGGTGGCACCGAACTGCTGACGCTCTCCGAAGCCGAAATGCGGGCCTACCGCGGCGGCCGGATGGCGATGATCTTCCAGGAACCGGCGACCAGCCTGAACCCGGTGCTGACCGTCGGCCGCCAGATCGGCGAAGTACTCGAACGCCATCGCGGCCTGTCCGGCCCGGCAGCGACCACCCGCATGGTCGAGCTGCTGCGCCTGGTCGGCATCGCCGATCCCGAACGCCGCCTTACCGAATATCCCTTCCAGCTGTCCGGCGGCATGAAGCAGAGGGTGATGATCGCCATCGCGCTGGCCGGGGAGCCGGAACTGCTGATCGCCGACGAGCCGACCACGGCCCTCGATGTCACCGTCCAGGCGCAGATTCTCGACCTGCTGAGCAAACTGCAGGCCGAACGTGGCATGGGCATGCTGCTGATCACCCACGATCTCGGCGTCGTCGCCCGCATGGCGCATCGCATCGGCGTCATGTATGCCGGCGAGCTGGTTGAGGTGGCAAGCCGCGAGCACTTCTTCGGGCAGCCGCGCCATCCCTATACCCAGGCCCTGTTTGCCGCCTTGCCGGAAGTCTCGCGGCGCGGCCTCAAGCTGACGACGATCCCCGGCCAGGTGCCGGTGCTGTCGGCGATGCCGGGCGGTTGCCGGTTCGCTGATCGGTGTCGGCACGTAATGCCGGTGTGCCGGGAGGTTTCGCCACCCTGGCGCGAGGTCGGTGCTGCGCACGTTGTCCGTTGCCATTGGCAGGGTGAGGCCGGGGAGGGCGCCAGCGTACGCCATGAAGTCACCGACCTGAATCTCGAACCGGGCCGCGCTTTTCTCGAAGTCGGCGATCTGAAAGTCCATTTTCCGATCCGCCGTGGCTTGTTGCAGCGTACTGTCGGCCATGTCCGGGCAGTCGACGGCGTGTCACTGGCGATTGCCGCCGGCCGCACGCTGGCCCTGGTCGGCGAATCCGGCTGCGGCAAGACGACGGTCGGCAAGGCGCTGCTGCAACTGATCAAACCGACGGCGGGCAGCGTCCGCATCGGCGGCAGCGAACTGGTCGGCATGAAGCCGAAGCGCCTGCGCGCGGCACGCCGTCACATGCAGATGGTTTTCCAGGATCCGTTCGCCTCGCTCAATCCGCGCATGCGGGTCGGCGAAATCATCGCCGAGGGCATGACGGCGCTGACCGTCGAGGCCGCTTCGACCGTGCCGACCGATGCAGTGGCCGCGCTGCTCAAGCAGGTCGGTCTGCCCGACGAGGCGGCCGGGCGTTATCCGCACGAATTCTCGGGCGGCCAGCGCCAGCGCATCGCCATCGCCCGCGCCCTGGCCGTGCAGCCCGAACTGCTGATCTGCGACGAGCCGACCTCGGCGCTCGATGTCTCGGTGCAGGCGCAGATTCTCAATCTGCTGAAAAAATTGCAGGAGGAGTTGGGCGTCGCCTACCTGTTCATCACCCACAATTTCGCGGTGGTCGAGTACCTGGCGCACGACGTGGCGGTGATGTACCTCGGCCGCATCGTCGAGCGGGGCCGGGCGGAGGATGTGCTGCGTGCGCCGCAGCACCCGTACACGCAGGCCCTGCTGTCGGCGGTGCCAGCGCCCCGGCTCGATGCCCACACCGCGGTCATCCGCCTGCCCGGCGAAACGCCGTCGCCGGCCAATCCGCCGCAAGGTTGCCATTTCCATCCGCGCTGCCCGCAGGCGATGGATGTCTGCCGTCAGCGCTACCCGGAAACCAGCGAGCTTTCAGCGACCCATACGGTCAACTGCCATTTGAAGGCTTGATCAGCTGCGCCGGCCGTTGCCGGCCTTGGCGACCTTGGAAGATGCAGCAGGTTTGGCGTTACCGGCCTTGGCCGACTTGGCGGCGGATTTGCCGGCGCCGGCTGAGGCCAGCTTGCGTTCCTTGCCGGATACCGCCTTGGGGGCTTTGCCAGCGGATTTCGGACCCTTGGCGCTCAGCATCGCTTCCGTTTTACTGCCCTTGCCGGATTTGGTCGCCCGGCCACGCGATTTGACGACCGGTTCCGGTTCGATAATCTGGGTCAGCGCCGGCGCATCCGACAAGCTGGCCAGGTCGTCGGCGCCATTGCCGGCCGGTACCAGCAAGGTCGAACCGGCTCTCAGGCGCACTCTTTCCGGCAGGCCATTGACGCGCAGCAGTTCAGGCAGGGCAATGCCGAAACGCGGGGCCACCTTGTCGAGCTTTTCACCGTGCTTGAGGGTGTAGGTTTGCCATTCGGTCAGCGGCGCCGAATATTTTTCCAGGTTGCTGCGGAAGGTTTCCAGCTTGTCGGCGGGCAGGACGACTGCCGAATCGGCCTTGATCACCGGCCGGTTATGCGAGGGGTTGAGGACCAGAAACTCCGCCAGAGGCATGTTGGCCAGACGGGCTGCGGTTTTCACATCCATCGGCTTTTCGGTATCGATGGTCGCGAAATAGGGGCGGTTCATGACCTCCGGCAGGCCGAGTTGCACCATCAGCACCGGGTTGCCGAAGATGTTCTTCAGCGCCTGCAGCTTGGGGACGTAATGCCGGGTTTCGTTCGGCATGTTCAGACTCGCGTAGTCGGTCGGCAGGCCGCGTGCCGTGTTTTTCTCGACGGCCCGTTTGACCGCGCCTTCGCCCCAGTTGTAGGAGGCGAGCGCCAGGTGCCAGTCGCCGTGCATGTCGTAGATGGTCTGCAGGTAGTCGAGGGCGGCCCCGGTCGAGGCGACGATATCGCGGCGCTCGTCCTGCCACCAGTTCTGTTCCAGGTTGAAACGCTTGCCGGTGGCCGGGATGAATTGCCAGAGGCCGGCGGCATGAGCGCGCGAGTAGGCCATCGGGTTGAACGAGCTTTCGACCATTGGCAGCAGCGCCAGTTCGGTCGGCATGCCGCGCGCTTCGAGTTCCTCGACGATGTGGTGCAGGTAGGGACGGCTGCGTTCGACCATGCGGCGCAGCGCGTCCGGGCGATTCTGATACCACTGTTGGTAATGGAGTACCAGGTCGTCGTTCAGGTTGGTCATCGCGAAGCCGTTGCGCAGACGATCCCACAGATTGTCGGTGCTGGCGGTCAGGTCGATGGTGCCGGGCGGCGTCGGTGCGGCGCGTACTTCGTGAATGGTCAGCGCGCTTTCCGGGCTGACGACGGCGGGCTCGGCCAGCGTCGGCATGAGCAGGGAAATCAGCGGGAAGTTGTTGGCGGATTCGGCCAGTGTCGGTGCGGATAGCGCCAGGGCGGTGGCGCCCAGACTGGCGCCGGCAATGCGGCGAAACAGCGACAGAACGTTGCGATGTTGCATAGGGATACTCCAGGCGCGAACGGGGTCGACTAAACCGGCGATTATACCTGACACGAAAAGGGCTTAGTCGCTTGCTGGATATACGCAGTATTTGTGCCATGGCTCGCCGATGAGCTTAAAAAACAGGGGCTTGCTGCGCGCCTGGCAAAACGCCGCCCGGACATCGTTAAACTGCGGTCTTGGCCTGCGCGGCAGGTAGCTTGGAGTCGTCATGGGGCAGACGAAGGTGGGGGCAAACCGGATTCCGGCCGGTGTCTGGGTGCTGGGTTTTGTCAGCATGCTGATGGATATCTCGTCGGAGATGATCCACAGCCTGCTGCCCCTGTTCATGGTGACGGCCCTCGGGGCTAGCGCATTCATCGTCGGCCTGATCGAAGGGCTGGCCGAAGCCACGGCACTGATCGTCAAGGTATTTTCCGGTGTCCTCAGCGACTACCTCGGCCGGCGTAAAGGGCTGGCCGTCTTCGGCTATGCCCTGGGGGCATTGAGCAAGCCGCTGTTTGCCTGGGCGCCGGGCATTGGCGTGGTCCTTGGCGCCCGCCTCATCGACCGGGTTGGCAAGGGTATCCGCGGGGCACCGCGCGATGCGCTGGTTGCCGACCTGACGCCGGAAGGCATGCGCGGCGCGGCATTCGGCCTGCGTCAGTCGCTCGATACGGTCGGCGCCTTTCTCGGGCCGCTGCTGGCGGTCGGGCTGATGCTGTTGTGGGCCAACGATTTTCGCGCGGTGTTCTGGGTGGCGGTCATTCCCGGCATGTTGGCCGTAGCCTTGTTGCTGTTCGGCGTGCACGAACCGACCGGTCGTCCTGCTGCCCTGCGCACCAATCCGATCACCCGGGAAAACCTGCGCCGCCTGGGAACAAGCTACTGGTGGGTGGTCGGCATCGGCGCGGTGTTTACGCTGGCCCGTTTCAGCGAAGCCTTTCTCGTCCTGCGTGCCGCTGAGGGCGGGATTTCGCTGGCGCTGGTGCCGCTCGTGATGGTGGCGATGAACCTGATCTATGCCGCCGCGGCTTATCCCTTCGGCAAACTGGCCGACCGCATGAGCCACACCCGCCTGCTGGGCGGCGGCCTGGCCGTGCTGGTGGCCGCCGACCTGGTATTGGCCAGCAGCAGCCACTGGGCGGTCGTCCTTGGTGGCGTTGCCCTGTGGGGCGTGCATATGGGCATGACCCAAGGCCTGCTGGCGACCATGGTTGCCGATACGGCGCCGGCCGATCTGCGCGGCACGGCTTTCGGCTTCTTCAACCTGATGAGCGGTCTGGCCATGCTTCTTGCCAGTGCAACCGCCGGCCTGCTCTGGGACCAGTTTGGTGCGGCGGTGACCTTCCTGGCCGGCGCTGCCTTTTGCTGCCTAGCCCTGGTCGGGCTGGCGCTTCGGGCAGGCCGGAGCCTTAGAACCTGTTCACGATCTTTTGAGCAAAAGGGCGAGGAAGGCGAGGTGAATGAACTGTAGGCTGGTGTTGAGCTTGCGTTCGCAGTTTTTCCACAAACGGCGGCATTTTTCGATCCAGGCGAATGATCGCTCAACCACCCAGCGCTGAGGCATAACGGCAAAGGTGTGCAGTTCACTGCGTTTGGCGATTTGAACCTCAGCGCCGAGCAGTTCTTCAACGGCCTGGGCAAATGGCTGACCGACATATCCACCATCGGCCAAGATGCGCTGCACGGCTCGCAAATCAGCCGCCCAACGACCGAGAGCAAGCAATGCACCCTTGCGGTCTGTGACGTCGGCCGTCGTGACGGCGATCGCGTGGGGTAAGCCTTGGGTATCGACCGCAATGTGGCGCTTGATCCCCGATACCTTCTTGCCGGCGTCGTAGCCTTTCTCGCCCGCGCTATCGGTATTCTTGACGCTCTGCGCGTCGACGATCAAAAAGCTCGTCGAGAATTTGCGCCCCTGTCTTGTACGAGCCTCGCCAACCACATTTTTTTAAAGCCCGCTCCAGGACGCTGAAACCGTCTGGACCAGGCTCGCTCCACTTGGCGAAGTAGGCATGCACCGTTCGCCATTTCGGATATTCACTCGGCAACATCCGCCACTGGCAACCGCTTTTCAGCAAATACAGCACGCCGCAGAACACTTCATATAAATCAACCGTCCGCGGCTTGGTCTGTTTGCGCACGCTTTCCAGCAAGGGCCTGATCTCTTCGAATGCTTCCTTGCTGATATCGCTGGGGTATCTCTTTCTCATGCCCCAGTTTACGACATGCAAATGATTGTGAACATAGATGGTCGCCCCGGTTTGCCAAGCCCTCAATCAGTGACGTTCAACAGGTGGAGATTGCAGCCATAGATCCGGACTTTGATCGAGGCCAAGGCCTCTGTCCCTGATGGAATATGCAGATCGGTCGCTCAACAGCCCCCAGTACCCGAAGTACGAAGTTCACAGCAGCATTCACCGATCCCGGTCTAACCTATTTCGCCATCACGTCATGATTGCCTGTGCAATCGGTGGTTCTCCTTGATGTTTGCTGCCGTTGTATTGTTACCTTGCAGGGTTATCCATGGGGCCGATGGCCGAAGGTCCTTTTAGACCGTAGGGCAGCGGCACTGTGGATAACCCATATTCATGCCGCCGATCCGTAGCAGGGTTCGTAGTCTCGCTCGTGAGCCAGGAGTGCCCAAACAATTCGAGCGTTCTTGTTGGCCTGTGCCACTGCGGCCACGTTCTTGTGACGTCGTCCCATAACCTCCGCGAGCCAACTGCCGGCATAGGCAGCTTTGTGCTCGGCGATACGAACCACGGCTCGTGCTCCGTGGATTAGCAGGGTTCGCAGATAAGTGTCGCCTCGTTTGCTGATACCCAGCAGCGTTTGCTTGCCGCCGCTGGAGTTCTGGCGTGGTACCAGCCCTAACCAAGCTGCCAATTGGCGCCCATTCTCAAAGTTCCGCGCATTCCCGATCGATGCTACCAAGGCGCTTGCCGTGATCGGGCCAATGCCGGGAATCTGCGCTAACTTTCTACTCGCCACGCTCTCCCGGTGCCACGCTTGGATTTGTACTTCCAAGTCTTGGACCTGCCGATCCAACTCTTTGAGGTGGTCACCAAGGCGTGCAATCAGGTGGCGAAAAATGCCAGGCAAGCCGTTCTCAGCATCCTCCAGAATCTCGGGCAGTCGCTTACCGATGTACCCAATGCCTTGCGGGATGATGATGCCGTATTCAGCCAGCAGGCCACGAATCTGGTTGGCCTGAGCCGTTCTCGCCTTGACGAAGCCTTGGCGGGCTCGATGCAGTGCCAGAACTGCTTGCTGTTCGCCTGTCTTGATTGGCACAAAGCGCATGTTTGGTCGACTTACCGCCTCACAAATCGCCTCGGCATCGGCCACATCGTTCTTATTACTCTTCACATACGGCTTTACAAACTGCGGTGCCATCAGTTTCACCGTATGGCCCATCGCCTGCAGTTTGTTCGCCCAAAAATGAGCGCCACCACAGGCTTCCAGGCCGATCAGGCAGCACTGAAAATTGGCGAAAAACGGCAATACTTGATCGCGCTTCAGTTGCTTCTTGAGCACCGCCTTTCCTCGCTCATCAACACCATGAACCTGAAAGAGCTGTTTTGCCAGATCGATGCCAACTGTCGTAATCTTCATTTCGGTCGCTCCTCTCACTCAGTGGGATATTGCTATCGCCACTTTGGCACTTTGATGCCGTTTCTGGGAGGGGCGACCATCCCATTAGCCTCTTAAAGCCTGAATCGCCCTGCTGCAATCTTCAGGCGAGCCGCCAGATTTTCCAGACTGCTGGCGGCGACCGCGGTCTCCTCGACTGCGGCGCAATTTTCTTCTCCCATTTGAGAAACCATTTCGACGCGCCTTGCAATGTCGGTGCTGGCCGTCCCCTGCTCGCGGAGGGCGCCGGTAATGTCGGCGACGGCAAAGACGACCCGCGAAGATTCGTCGCGAATCTTGGTGATCGAGTTACTGACGTCGTGCGACAGATCCATGCTGTTCCGTTCGGCAGTGACCGCTTTTTCCATGGTGTCGACTGCCGCCAGCGTCGCCCGCTGCACGTCTTCAATGACTACGGTGATATCGCTGGTCGATTTGCCGGTCCGCTCGGCCAGCTTGCGCACTTCGTCGGCAACGACGGCAAAGCCGCGCCCCTGCTCACCGGCCCGCGCCGCTTCGATGGCGGCATTCAGCGCCAACAGATTGGTCTGCTCGGCAACCTCGCGAATGACCTTGACGATCGTTGAAATCCGGTCGGACAGCGCACCAAGGTTACGGATCTGCGTGGCCGCGTCTTCGATGTTGTGAGCTGTCCGTTGATTTTCGTCCATCATCCGGGTGACGGCCTGCACGCCCTGCTCGGCAATCTTCCCGGAATCGGTCGCCGCCCCGCGCACATCCTCCGCCCGGTCGGACATGTGGGTGATGCTGACTGAGAGTTCCTCGACCGAGGCGGCCATAGACGAAGCTTCCTGGGACTGCGTTTCGGTCGATTTGGCGATTTGCGTCGTAGTTGCCGCCAGCTGGGTGCTGGTCGAGGCGATATCGTTCGCACCATCCTGCAAGGCCTGCGCGATTTCGCGCAGGCTGTTGCGCATTTTCTCGCAGGAGGTCAGCATCTGGCCGAACTCGTCATTCCGATTGTTCAGCAGAACGGCCTGCGACAGGTCGCCGGCCGCGATACTCGCCGTGACGCGCTGGGCCTCGTTGAGGGGCAGGATGATGGCGCGGATCGTGACGAAGGAAAAAATGCCCAGGGCAATCGCCGAGAGGACGGCAACCAGCAGCACCGTACGGATAGCCGTCTTGCCGATGGCGTCGAACTCGCGGTCGGCAATTTCAGCCTCGGCATTCATGGATTTGGCGACTTTTTGCAGTTGTACGCGAATCCCCTGGACGTTTTTGTCGATTTCGCCGTCGAGACTGCTGAGCTCGGCGTCGACCTTGTTTTTTTCCGAGAGGATGGGTAACAGCTTCTTCTCGAAAAGCTCGACCAGCTTGACTACCGACTCCTGGGCGTTGGCTACCGCCTGACGCTCCTCGGCGGTATCGGCTTCCCTGGCCAGTTTGTCCAGATCGCCCTTGGCCTCGACGAGCAAGTCGGCAAACAATTTTTTCGACTCTTCCACATTGCGGTTGATGATCGTGTCGGCGATCACCTGATAGAACTGGCTTCCCAGTTGTGAAGCCTCGCCCGCCGCAGCCTGCGTCTGCGTCTTGCTGTAACCCTCGTTTTGCAGATCGGCGAGGCGCCCCATCTGGATAATCGCGAATCCAACGATCAGGATACTGAAGGCTATTGCGACGCCGGCCATGAGCAGCAATCTTGTTTTGACGGACATATCGACTCCTGTTGGGGGCTGCAAAAGTAAGGGAAACGGCTTTCTCAATGAATTCAATACAGCAAGCGGTATTTCGTTCCGGCCAGGTCGCAAACGCCTTGCCCGTTTTTCTCACCGCGGTAATCGAACTCGCATTCCATCAACGAGCCCTTGTTGCCACGCATGACGGCGTGAGCATGGCGCAGCTTGAGCGACGACTGGCCGCTCGCATAGTTCTTGTAGGTCGAACTCCAGGCACCGTAGTGTTTGCGGACTGCCTCGCTTTCATCGACCACGTAGGAGCGCCAATAGCCCGCAAACTCCTCGCCCTTGAGGGTGATGGAAATCTCGTTGGGCGGGCTGGCATTGATGATGATTGTGCCCCGGGTTTCCGTTCCGTCGTCGGCGACCAGCTTGAACTCCTGGTCGCAGCCGGCCAGCGCCAGCAGCAGAAAGGGCAGGCACCATAGGTTATGTCGGATGTGCATCATGGATTTATTCCGCGTTATGTTGGGGCGCTTATGGAATTGCTTAATTAGTATGGTCAATTTGTCTGAGGACAAAGCGTTGATAAACATATTCACTGACATCGGCGACATCCTGATCGTCCATATTCTTCAACCAAGTCGGCATGTGTGTGCCCAGTTTACCCAGTGCCGTGCTTGTAAAAATGTCTCGCCGGCCGAATTCGGCACGAAAACTGTCGGTCTGGAAGCTCAGCGGCTTCAGGTCAAGCGTTTTGGCATCGGGCCCTTTGCCATCGCCACGCTGACCGTGGCAACGCATGCAGTTCTCCTCAAATACTGCCCGCCCGTGCGCGAGGTTGCCCTGTAGTCCCTTGGGGAAGGGATCGTTGTGGGGCACATTGCCATTTTCGGCAAAGCTCAGCGTCGAGCAGATGCACAGGGCGAAAACACTCGCGAAGACGCGAAAGTAGGAGTGAGTTTTGGTCGCCACAGTATTTCCTTTCATATCGGGGGAACGCCTGGTATCGAAGCTCATGGGTCAAAGTGCCAAATCCAGCCGCAGACCGATTACCGTGGCATTGCGCACGCTCTGGTCGGCGCCGGGATGGCGGATGAACTGGAGAACTGGCTGGATGGCCAGCCAGTTTTCCATTTGAAAGCGGTAGGTCAATTCCCAGGCATCCTCGAACCGGGTCGGTAGCGCACCGCCGGATTCCAGAAATACGCGGTATTTGTCGGAAATCATGCCCCGGCTATAACCCAGCCCGGCGACATCGTTATCGCGCCCCTTGAACGGCCCCTTCAGGGTGACGCCCAGGTTCAAGGAACGCTCCAGGGCGATGGAATTGCCATCGTTCTGGCTGTAACGGGCAAAAACCGTGACATCGCCGACCGCGGTTTCCCGCCAAACGGTCCTTTCCGCCAGGGCGTACCAGCCCAGACTGCGCCGTTTGGCCGGGGCACCGTTGTCATCGACATCGACCAGGTCATCGACGCGTTCGGAATAACCCCAGAGACCCAGGGCATACTTTGCGAATCCAGGCTCCGGTTCGGGGGCTTTGGCTTCCGTATCCGGTCGCATTTCGTCTGCCGCAAAATCAATATCGGGAATTTCCGCAACCGGCCGGTGGCCGACCTCCATGATCGCCATGACGCCATCGCCCGCTGCAAAACGGACCCGTGTGCCAACCGCGTGCTTCGGGTCGCCGGGAATGCCGTCGAGGACCGCTCCCTGCGCATAGAGACTGCGGTCGGCCGAGGTCCACTTGCCGCGCAGGCCAAATGCCGAGTTGTTGAAGATGGAAGGGCCGCGAGTCAGTGCCACATCGGCCAGCGCGCCGTAACCGGGCTGGACAAAGACCCCGGCGGAATCCACCACCATGAATTCGGAGTCGATCGGATACAGACCGGTAAGCAGCGAGAACTGGCCTTCCGCCCACTCTTTTTGAATCCAGGCATGAAACAGGCGGGTGGTTGCCACCGGTACTTCGACATTCGAGACGCCGAGCAGGCTCCCGGCGTAGTCGGTATTGGGCTTGCCGCCACGATCATCGATCAGGTTGAAGAAGGCGGTGGCGCCATGCCAGCCCATGATCTTGTCCAGATCGGCCTTGAGCTTGAAATCAAGGTGCGTCAGTGGTCGTCCGCCTTGTGCCAGGCCACCGCGCACGACCGACATTTGCTCCAGGCGCAGACCCAGATCCCAGTCCCAACCCTGCCCGGATTGTTCGGCGCGCAAGCCGGACCAGCCACCGGTCAGGGTATTGGCATCGAAATCGGGGGGCTCTGCCGCCGCAGAGCCCATCCACAGTCCAAAAACAATCAGCGCCGACCAGTCCCGACCCCACGGTGCACCGGCAGCAAATATTGCTTTACGCATATCACCCTCAGCATTGAGCGCAACTTATTCGTCTGTAGCAGGGTGAGTTGTGAATGACTTGAAAAAGCCTACTCAGCCGGCATCTTTTTTCAAAGTTGATTGGAAGCAAATTTGACGCCAGTCAACTTTTTCCGTCACCAAATTTTTCGAAAAATGCTGGATTCGTAGATTGAGCGAGGTTCTTTGACGTTCGCATGGTCCACTTTTCTGGCCATCGGGCAAAGGCTTCGAGGATGTCAGAGCGTGAGCAGTCTCGAAATCGGGAAAGCCATCATGGTCTTCAGACCCGCTAAACCGCTGTGCGCAGAAAACTCAATTGGCCCGAGGTATTAGCTGATGAACGGGAGTTGCAGGGTATCGGTTCCCCGCGCCGTTCCGGTAGCTTCCCGGCACAGGGCAAGGAAGGTCTGTGCTGCCGGACTGATCTGACGTTGCCGATGGCGGGCGAAATAGAAGCGGCGATTGAGGTCGAATTGCGGTGTCTTGATCTCGATCAGGCTGCCCCGGCGAAAGGCCTCGCGCAGCGAAAGGCGCGACAGGCAGCCGACACCGAGGCCGGATTCGACGGCGCGCTTGATCGCTTCGGTGTGTTCCAGTTCGAGCTGGATGCGCAGCGCCGGCAGGGAGCGGGCAATGACCCGGTCGAACAGGGCGCGGGTTCCCGAGCCGCGTTCACGGACGATCCACTGCTGTTCGATCAAGGTCGCATCGTCGGCCATGCCAGCCGTCGCCAGCGCATGATGCGGGGCGCAGAAAACGACCAGCGCGTCGTCCAGCCACGGTTCGAGCAGCAGGTCGGGGTGGTTGGCCTCGCCCTCGATCAGGCCGATATCGAGTTCGGACCCGACGACCTGCTCGACAATGCGTTCCGTATTCGCGACGTGGAGCCCGATCTTCGAGGCCGGGTGGCGGCGCAGGTATTCGGCGGCGACCAGCGTCGCCAGGTAGTTGCCGATGGTCAACGTGGCGCCGACCGCCAGCGGGCCGAGGATGCCGCCGGCGAGATAGCCTTCGATGTTGGCGGCACGTGCCAACAGGTCGTGGGCCTGGGGTAGCAGGCCGCGGCCGGTGCTGTTCAGGCGCAGCGACTTGCCGATGCGGTCGAACAGCGGGCAGTCGAATTGCCGCTCCAGTTCGACCAGGGCGCTGCTCGCCGCCGACTGCGACATGGCGAGCGCCTCGGCCGCCCGTGAGACATTTTCGCCATGGGCGATGGCGGCGAAGATTTCGAGCTGGCGCAGAGTGATTTTCATATTGATAAAACAGGTAATGGTTAGCGAAATTATCCGCTTATATTTATATCGTGCGCAGCCTATGATTCAGTCCGTCACCGAACTTCGACGGAAATTGCCGCCATGAGTAACCTTGCCACCGAGAAAATCATCTCCGTCCATCACTGGAACGACACTCTGTTTTCCTTCCGCACCACGCGCGATCCGGGGCTGCGTTTCGTCAACGGCCAGTTCGTGATGATCGGCCTAGAAGTCAATGGCCGGCCGCTGACCCGTGCCTACAGCATCGCCAGCGCCAACCACGAGGAACACCTGGAGTTCTTCAGCATCAAGGTGCCGGACGGGCCGCTGACCTCCCGCCTGCAGCACCTGCAGCCAGGCGACCCGCTGATCGTCAGCAAGAAGCCGACCGGAACGCTGGTCCTCCATGACCTGAAGCCGGGCAAGCGGTTGTTCATGTTCGCCACTGGTACCGGCCTGGCACCCTTCATGAGCCTGATCCACGATCCCGAGGTCTATGAGAAATTCGAGAAGATCGTTCTCATCCACGGCGTGCGCTGGACCAACGAACTGGCCTACCACGACTACATCCAGCACGAAATCGTTGAGCACGAGTTCTTCGGTGACTGGGCGCGGGAGAAGCTGATCTACTACCCGACGGTGACCCGCGAGCCGTTCCGCAACGAAGGCAGGCTGACCGACCTGATCGAGTCCGGCAAGCTGTTCGCCGATATCGACCTGCCGCCGCTCGATCCGACGACCGACCGGGCAATGATCTGCGGCAGTCCGGCCATGCTGGCCGATACGGCCGCCATGCTCGATGCGCGCGGCTTCGTGGTCGGCAACCACCACACCGGGGTGTTGGGCGACTACGTGATCGAACGGGCTTTCGTCGAGAAATAGCCGGGTTCAGTCAGGTAAAGCCGTTGAAATCGATGATTTCAGCGGTTTTTTTCATGGCTGCTCCGGCGTTGTCGCGGCGCAGACTCGGCGCCTCGGCCGGTGGGCTGGTGTGGAACTACGTATAAACCGCAATTGGCCGCGGCATTCACGCATAAACAAAACAGGGCACCTTTGAGACTATCGCCTCCAAAGGGGTTCGAACGTTCTTGCAACTTGCTCAGGCAGGTCTGGACCACGGGTTTGCGCCCCTCCTCGAGAGGAAGGCGCTATGAAGACAATCATGCTGGTGGACGATTCGGCGACGATTCTGCTGTCCATCTCGAACATTCTCACCAAGGCCGGCTACGCCACTGAAAAGGCTGCCAATGCCGAAGAAGCCCTGCGCAAACTGGGCACCGGCCTCAAGCTCGATCTGCTGATCACCGATCTCAACATGCCCGGCATGAACGGCATCGACCTGATCAAGGAAGTGCGCAAGCTGGCGGCCTACAAGTTCGTGCCCATCCTGTTCCTGACCACCGAGTCGCAGCAGTCGCGCAAGCTCGAAGCCAAGGCCGCCGGCGCTTCCGGCTGGATCGTCAAACCCGCCACCGCAGACGATTTGCTGAATACGATCAAGCTGGTTGTGCGCTGAGATCATGAATCTCACCAAACTCCTGCAACGGGAACTGTTCGTGGCCATGCTGGTGGCGCTAGCAGCGGCGTGTGCCGTGTATTTCCTGCGCGACCGGGTTCATCACGCCTTCGGCGCGACGGCATTCACCGATGCTGTCGGCACGGCGGTCATCGTCCTCCTCGCCTTCCTCGGCAACGTTCTGCTTGCCAAGCTGGGAGACCGCGAGCACATGCATTCGTTGAAGCAGGTCGCCGATCAGGGAAGAAATCAGCAGCAGAACTTCCTGAGGATCGCCGAAGAGGTAGCGGCGGAACTGAAACAGGTTCATGACTTCAACGACGTGGTCCGCGGCCAGTTGAAGGGCGTGATCGACGAAACTGAAAGGGCGGCGTTCGATATCGTCGAACGCCTGCAAACCATCGATACAGAAGTCACCAAGCTGGATCGTTTCGTCAATGCCTCATCCGACGAATCCGCCCAATTGATGCGCAACTCCGAAGCCCGGATTGCCGAGAACCAGAACATCGTCGCCAGGATGGAAGAGTACGTCGAGCAGCGGCGGCAGGAGGCGGATCTGGATCAGGCGCGGGTCAGCCAGGTGGTTCAGGAAGCCCATTCCCTGGAATCGCTGGTCCAGCTGATCAAGCATGTTGCCGGCCAGACCAATCTGCTGGCCCTCAATGCCGCGATCGAGGCGGCCCGGGCGGGGGAGGCCGGGCGCGGCTTTGCCGTGGTCGCCGCCGAGGTCCGCAAGTTGTCGAGCGAAACCGAAACTGCCGTCGTCCAGATCAGCCGTGGTATCGGTTCGGTGGCCGAACACATCGAGGCCCAATTTCGCGACAAGCTGTCGAATGACCATCTCGCCAAGGAGCGGCAGAAACTGGAGTATTTCTCCAGTCAGCTCAAGGATCTTGGCCAGCACTACGAGGACTCGATGCGGCACGAGGCGGATGTTCTTGCTCAGGTCCAGGAAAGCAGCACCCAGCTCGCCGCCATGTTCATGGCGGCCCAGGCCAGCGTTCAGTTTCAGGATGTCAGCCGGCAACAGATCGAACAGGTGGTCGGGGCGCTGTCCCAACTCGATGAACATGCCGGACTGCTCGCCGAGCGCCTGGGCAGTTACGACGACCCCGCCTTCGTCTACACGCCGATCGCCCAGCATCTGGAAGCCCTCTACGGACGCTACGTCATGGAGAGCCAGCGCGCCACTCACCAAAGCTCACTGCGACGGGATACGGCAACGTCATCACCGCCCGAATCCCGTATCGAACTGTTCTAGATCGAGGCAAGCCAAATGTCGTCCAGTCAGCCACTCACCATCACCGAGGATCTCACCATCTACCACGCGCTCGAACAGAAGCAGCTCCTGCTCGATGCGCTGGCCGCGACCGGTGAACTGGAACTGAATCTGGCGCAGGTGTCGGAAATCGACACCGCCGGCCTGCAACTGCTCGTCCTGCTCAAGAGGGAGGCGCAACGGGCCGGCAAGCAGGTGCGTATTGTCGCCCACAGCCAGGCGGTCAGTTCGGTCATCGATTTTTGCAACATGGCAGCCGAGTTCGGTGACCCGCTGGTCATCCCGGCCCATGAAGCCTCCTGAGCGAACGGAGAAAAACAGCATGGACGAGATCACCAGCGTCTTCATCCAGGAGTGCCGCGAACAGCTTGCCGAAATGGAGTCCGGCCTGCTGCGGCTCGAACTGAGTCCGCAGGATCACGACAACATCAATGGCATCTTTCGCGCCGCCCATACCATCAAGGGCGGCTCGGGCGTCATCGAATGCCACTTCATCGAGTCCTTCACGCACCGCGTCGAGAACATTCTCGATGCCCTGCGCAACAAGCAACTGGCGGTCAGCCCGGCGCTCGCCACCTTGCTGCTCGAATGTTGCGACCACATGGCCCGCCTGGTCGATCTGCTGGCCGCCGAGGCCGCTGCCCCCGATGCCGGGCTCCAGCTCGCCGGCGACAAACTGAGCGGGCGCCTGCAAGTGTTCCTCGATGCCATCGGCCAGCCAACACCTGCCTCCGCCGGCGTCGACCTGGCAGTTCAGGCTGCGGGCGATGCCGTCGAGAGTTCCGGCGGCGGCCTGGTCTTGACCGATAGCTGGCACATTTCCGTGCGCTTCGGCGAGAACGTCTTGCGCGGCGGCATGGACCCGCTGTCCTTCATCCATTACCTGGCGACGCTGGGCGAGATCCTCGCCATCGAAACCATCACCGATAGCCTGCCGGCGGCCGCCGAGATGGATCCGGAATCCTGCTACATCGGTTTCGAGGTCCAGCTCCAGACCCGTTGCGCCAAGGCTGATATCGAGCGCGTCTTCGATTTCGTCAGGGAGGATTGCGATCTGCGCATCCTGGCGCCGCACGGCAAGCTCTCGGAATACATACAGCTTATCCAGGAACTGCCCGAAGACACCATGCGCCTGGGCGAAATCCTGGTCCGTTGCGGCGCGCTGACTTCGGCCGAGGTCGAGCGGGGGCTGAGCGAACAACAATCTTCCGCCGACAACGCCGCCGGCGACAGCGATACGCCGCACCAGCCGATCGGCGAAATTCTCGTCGATCACAAGGTGGTACATCAGGAATTGGTCGAAGCAGCCGTCGTCAAGCAGACCCAGGTCAGCGACAAGAAAGCCAAGGAGGCCCGGCTGGTGCGGGTCCAGGCCGACAAGCTGGATCAGTTGATCGACCTCGTCGGCGAACTGGTGATCGCCGGCGCCTCGGCCAATCTGCTGGCCCAGAAGAGCAAGCAGGTCGATCTGGTCGAGGCGACCTCGGTGCTTTCCCGTCTTGTCGAAAATATCCGCGACTCGGCGCTGCAACTGCGCATGGTCCAGATCGGCGACACCTTCACCCGCTTCAACCGCGTGGTCCGCGATGTCGCCAAGGAACTCGGAAAGGAAATCGAGCTGCAGATCAGCGGTGCCGAGACCGAACTCGACAAGACCGTGGTCGAAAAGATCGGCGACCCGCTGATGCACCTGGTCAGGAATTCGCTGGACCACGGCATCGAATCCGCCGCCCTGCGGCTCGAGCGCGGCAAGCCGGCTTGCGGCCGGGTCGCGCTGAACGCTTTTCACGACTCGGGAAGCATCGTGATCCAGGTCAGCGATGACGGCGGTGGCCTGAACAAGGCGAGGATCGTCGCCAAGGCGGTCGAACGCGGCATTATCCAGTCGGGCGAGGCGCTTTCCGAAGCCGAGATCGTCAATCTCATTTTCGAGCCCGGTTTCTCGACCGTGGAAAAAGTCTCCAATCTGTCGGGACGTGGCGTCGGCATGGATGTCGTGCGCCGCAACATCCAGGCCTTGCGCGGCGCGGTCGATGTCGCCTCGGTCGATGGCGAAGGCACCACCTTCACCATCCGCCTGCCGCTGACCCTGGCCATCATCGACGGCTTTCTGGTCGGCGTCGGGCGGGCAGCCTATGTCATTCCGCTCGATACCGTCGTTGAGTGCATCGAACTCAAGAACCTGCCGTCCGACCGCAGTTTTCTCAACCTGCGTGGCGAGGCCCTGCCGTTCATCCGCCTGCGCGAACTGTTCGAAGTGGCAGGAGATTGTCCTCCGCGCGAGAGCATTGTCGTCGTGCAGTTTGGCGGTCAGCGGGCCGGAATCGTCGTCGATCAGCTGATGGGCGAATTCCAGACCGTGATCAAGCCCCTCGGCGTGATGTTCCCGAATCTGCGGGGCATCGGCGGCTCGACCATTCTGGGCAGTGGCGAAGTCGCCCTGATTCTCGATGTCGCGGCGCTGGTTCATGCCGTCAGCCAGGCTGAGGAGAGAAAGATGTTACTTGGCAGAAATCATCAGCCTTTTACCGCACTTCAAAACAATTAACGCATTGCACTTCACGAAGGGGTAGGTCATGTTCAAGGATCTGAAAATTGGCGTCCGGCTCGGCATCGGGTTCGGTTTCGTACTCGTACTTCTGTTGGTCATCGCCGTGCTTGCCTTCACGCGCGTCGGCCTTCTGAATGACGAAATCCTGGATATCGTCAACGACAAGGTGCCGAAAACGGTCGCCGCCCACGACATCATCGAGCAAGTCAGCCTGGTGGCGATGATTACGCGCAATGCCCTGCTGGCGACCAAGGCGGAAGTGGTCCAGGCCGAACTCAGCCACATTCCGGCCGCCAGCAAGATCATTTCCGATCGTCTCGACAAGCTGGAAAAAACCGTCACCACGGCAGAAGGCAAGAAACTGCTCGGCGAAGTCGTCGTCACGCGCAAGGAATACGTCGCCGATCTCAACAAGCTGCGCGACTCGATCAGTGCCGGCAAGCGCGACGAGGCGATGGTCGTCATGTATGGCAGCATGCGCAAGTCGCAGGCCGACTACCTGGCTTCGATCGCCAAGCTGATCGAGTTCCAGACCGAATTGATGGCGCGCTCCGGCGAGCATGCCAGTGCTGATGCCGATCGCGCCAAGACCCTGATACTCGTGCTGTCGCTCGGCGCCATCCTGGTTGCCGCTGGCTTTGCGTTCTGGGTCACCACGAGTATCACCCGGCCGATCAACGAAGCGGTCAAGGCGGCGACCAGCCTCTCCGAAGGCGATCTCACCGTCAAACTCGAATCCAGCAGCAAGGACGAGATTGGCCATCTGATGAATGCCATGCAGAACATGATCGGCAAGCTGACCCAGATTATCGGCGAGGTGCGCACCGCCGCCGACAACCTGACCAATGCTGCCGCCCAGGTTTCGTCCACGGCCCAGTCGCTGTCTCAATCGTCCAGCGAGCAGGCGGCGTCGGTCGAGGAAACTTCGTCGTCGATGGAGCAAATGACCGCCTCGATTTCGCAGAACACCGAGAACGCCAAGGTCACCGACGGCATGGCTTCCAAGGCGGCGATGGAAGCCGCCGAAGGCGGCGAGGCCGTGAGCAGGACGGTCGATGACATGAAGAGCATCGCCAGCAAGATCGGCATCATCGACGACATCGCCTACCAGACCAATCTGCTGGCGCTCAATGCCGCCATCGAAGCCGCCCGCGCCGGCGACCACGGCAAGGGCTTCGCAGTCGTCGCCGCCGAGGTGCGCAAACTGGCCGAGCGCTCGCAGGTTGCCGCCCAGGAAATCGGCAATCTCGCCAGTTCCTCGGTCAAGCAGGCCGAACGTGCCGGGTCGCTGCTCACCGAGATGGTGCCTAACATCCGCAAGACTTCCGATCTCGTCCAGGAGATTGCTTCCGCCTCGTCCGAACAGTCCACCGGCGTGGCCCAGATCAACAGCGCAATGGGTCAGTTGAACCAGGCGACCCAGCAAAATGCGTCGGCCTCGGAAGAACTGGCGGCTACCGCCGAAGAGCTGGGTTCGCAAGCCGAACAGCTGCAGCAGACCATGACCTTCTTCCATCTCGATCAGGGCCAGCGCAACCCGGCCCGCAACTTCGTTCCGCCGACTGCCCGATCGTCGGGTGGCGCCAAGTCGCGGGTTGCCTCGCGGACTGCGGCGGTCCAGGTCAACGAGGGTGACTTCGAGCGTTATTGAGGAGTCATCATGGGACAACTCGTGCAAGCCAAGGGAAGTGCTGTGGCTCCGGGCCACGCCATCGGCGCCAGGGGCGACGAAGTGCCTTCTCAATATCTGACTTTCTCGCTCGGCGGCGAAATGTTCGGCGTCGGGATTCTCAACGTCAAGGAAATCATCGAATACGGCAACCTGACTGAAATTCCGATGATGCCGGCCTTCATCCGCGGTGTGATCAACCTGCGCGGCAGCGTGGTTCCAGTCATCGACCTGGCGGCCCGCTTCGGTGGCAAATCGACCGAGATCGGGCGGCGGACCTGCATCGTCATCGTCGAGGTGTCGGATGAAGATACCCGCCACGATATCGGCATCATCGTCGACGCCGTTTCGGAAGTCCTGGAAATTCCGGGTAGCGAGATCGAACCGCCGCCATCCTTCGGCGCACGCATCCGTGCCGACTTCATCTTCGGCATGGGCAAGGTGGCCGGCAAGTTCGTCATCCTGCTCGAAATCGCCAAGGTGCTCTCGGTCGAGGAAATCGCCATGCTGACCACGGCGGACGGGGGGCGGTCGAGACTGCAATCGCGGCGGGAGTCAGCTGAGCGAATCGACCGTCAGGCTTTGCCGGCTGCTTCCTGTCGGCAAATGGGCGGCAATGCACGGAGGCAATGGAAGGCATGGACTATAGCAAGCTCCGTTTCCAGGGGATCGAACGCCTCGCCCGGAGCATCAACCCGGGCACCTGGGCCGTCGAGTCCGAGCGTCCGCTGTCGACGCTGCTCGGTTCCTGCGTCGCCGTTTGCCTCGTCGATAGCCAAACGCGGATCGGTGGCTTGAACCACTTCATGTTGCCGAACCTCCGGCGCAACGGCAACGCCCCCCTCGATGCGCTGCTTTTCGGGTCGCACGCCATGGAGGCGCTGCTCGATGCCTTGCTGCAGCGCGGAGCCAGGAAAGAGCGCCTGCAGGCCAAGGCTTTCGGTGGCGGGACAATCATCGACAGTGGTGGCGAGTCGCCCAGCATCGGTCTGCGCAATGCCGAGTTCGCCAAGGAATGGCTGGCTCGCCAGGGGATTCCCTTGCTGGCTGCCGATTTTCTCGGCCCCTGGTCGCGCAAGGTGCTGTTTCTGCCGATTACCGGCGAAGTCTTTTGTCGGCGACTGGTCACCAGTATGGCGACGGCCGAGGTGATTGCCCGGGAAGAAGCGAGCTACGCGGCAAAGCTCATCTCGGCGGCAAAGTTCTCGGCACCGTTATTGAGTTGTTCCGATGCTTGAACCCGACAACATCACCGACCATGAATTTGCGCTTTTTCAGCGGCTGATCTACCGGATTGCCGGGATCAGCCTGAGTGACGCCAAAAAAATCCTGCTCGTCGGACGCCTGACGCGCCGCCTCCGGGTCTATGAGTTTACAAGCTTCACCCAGTACTACCGGATGCTGTCCAGCGGCGAGCATCCCGAAGAGTTGCAGACGATGGTCGATCTGTTGACGACTAACGAAACCTGCTTTTTTCGCGAGCCCAAGCATTTCGATTTCCTGCGCGACGAAATCATCGGCAAGCGCAAGAATCCGCCGAGCTTCCGGGTGTGGAGTGCGGCCAGTTCAAGTGGCGAGGAGGCCTACTCGCTGGCCATGGTGCTCGCCGAGCACCTCCCCAACACCCCCTGGGAAATCATCGGGTCGGACATCTGTACCCAGGTCCTGGCCAAGGCGGCGACCGGGCACTATTCGCTGGCCCGAACCGAGGGCATACCGCCGGGCTACATGACCAGGTATTGCCTGAAGGGCGTGCGTTCCCACGCCGGTACTTTCCTGATCGTGCCGGAACTACGCAAGCGGGTTCGCTTCTACCAGATCAATCTGATGCAGCCAATCGATGCCGGTATTGGCGAGTTCGACGTCATCTTTCTGCGCAACGTGATGATTTACTTCGATCCACAGACGAAGAAGAGGGTGGTGAGCAATCTGCTGCCGCGTCTGAAAGCCGGGGGCTATCTGGTGATCGGCCATTCGGAAACGCTGAACGGCGTTTCAGACCGGGTGGAAGCGGTTCTGCCGACGATCTATCGCAAGCCATGAGCACACCCGGTGAAGGTATCGATGAGGTTTTCCTGCAACCCGGCGACTTCCACTTCGGCTATGGGCAGACCCGCATCTCGACCCTGCTTGGTTCCTGCGTTTCGATCACGCTTTGGCATCCCCGTCGCCGCATCGGCGGCATGTGTCACTACATGCTGAGCGAGCGGACCCGGCCGCCGGTCGCTGCGCTCGATGGACGTTTCGGGCGTGAGGCCTTTGCGCTGTTTTTGCAACAGGTGGCGGCAGCGGGAACTCGCCCCGAGGAATACCAGGCGAAATTGTTCGGCGGCGCCAACATGTTGGGCGACCTCGCGGGCGGCGGGGGGGATATCGGTGCGCTGAACGTGGCGCTCGGCCGGCAATGGCTGGCCGCGTCGCAGATTGCGCTGATCGCCGAACACGTCGGCGGCAGCGGGCAGCGGAAAATTCGTTTCGATCTGTGGAGCGGGGATGTCTGGCTGGCGTCGGCGCGGAACGCCGAGGCCGAAAACAGGAGTGTGCATGGCTGACAAAATCAAGGTCATGATCGTCGATGACTCGGCGCTGGTCCGCCAGGTCGTGTCCCAGGCGCTGGCGACCGACCCGGGCATCGAGGTCATCGCCACGGCATCGGATCCGCTGTTTGCCCTGCAGAAGATGCAGACCCGGTGGCCCGATGTGCTGGTGATCGATATCGAAATGCCGCGCATGGATGGCATCACCTTCCTCAAGAAGATCATGGCGGAGCACCCGACGCCGGTGGTGATCTGTTCGTCCCTGGCCGAACAGGGCGCGCGCGCCACGTTCGAGGCGCTGGCGGCGGGCGCCGTTTCGATCATCACGAAGCCCAAGATCGGCCTCAAGAGTTTTCTCGAAGACGCTTCCAACGATATCGTGCAGGCGGTGCGCAGCGCGGCGCGCGCCAACATGCGGGCGCTGCGCAGTTCTTCAGCGCCCGCTTGCGGTCGCCCCAAGCTCTCGGCAGATGCCGTGCTCAGCATCGGCCCCGACCGAGCCCTGGAGCGCACGACCGACAAGGTCGTGGCGATCGGCACTTCGACCGGTGGCACGCAGGCGCTGGAAGCGGTTCTCACCAAATTGCCGGCGACGGCGCCGGGTCTCGTCATCGTCCAGCACATGCCGGAAAAGTTCACCGCGATGTTTGCCGAACGCCTGAACGGCCTGTGCGAGATCGAGGTACGCGAGGCGAAGCACGGTGACCGGGTCATTCCCGGCCTGGCGCTGATCGCGCCCGGCGGGCGCCATATGATGCTCAAGCGTAATGGTGCCCAGTACGTCGTCGAGGTGATCGACGGGCCGTTGGTCAACCGGCACAAGCCATCGGTCGATGTTCTTTTCCGCTCGGTGTCCAAGTTTGCCGGCGCCAACGCGCTCGGGATTATCATGACCGGCATGGGTGACGACGGCGCCCGGGGCATGAAAGAATTGCACGACGCCGGAGGCAGGACGGTGGCCCAGGACGAGGCGAGTTGCGTTGTCTTCGGTATGCCGAAAGAGGCGATCAAGCTCGGTGCCGCCGATCAGACGCTGGCACTCGATCAGATTCCGGCGGCAATTGTCGGCTATGGCAGAGAATACTGAAAAGGAATGACATGGACGTTCAGGCAGCCTTGGAGGCGATTGCCGCGGATGCGGAACGCGGGGAGATGGTGTTTTCCATCGATGCCGAAATCATTCGGCGCGTGCAGCGCGCCCTGGATGATCCGGATTGCCCGATCGATCAACTGAGCAAGCTGATCTCCTCCGAACCCATGCTCTCGGCGCGGGTGGTCGGCGTCGCCAATTCGGTGGCCTACAACCCGTCTGGTCGGGGCATCAGCGATGTGCAGAGCGCCGTATCGCGGCTAGGTTTCAAGGCGTTGCGCACCCTGGTGACCGCCGTCATCGTGCGCCAGATGCAGGAAGGGGTACAGTCTCCCGAGCATCGCCGGCTCGCCGCCCGCCTCTGGGAACACACGGCCCACGTTGCGGCACTGGCGCGGGTGATTGCCCGTCGGGTGACCCGCCAGGACCCGGAGGCCGCTTTTTTTGCCGGGATTGTTCACGAGGTCGGCGGTTTCTATCTGATTGCCCGCGCCGCCGCCTTTCCGGGCATTCTCGATGGCAATCTCGAGTCCTGGCATGGCGACGGCGAAGCCCGGGTCGGTCGTGCCGTGTTGCACGCGCTGGGCGTTCCCGCGACCATTCTTGAAGCCCTCGAGAGGCTCTGGGATGGCTATCTGGCCATGCCCGCCGTCTCGCTCGGCGACACCCTGCTGCTTGCCGACCAACTGTCGCCGGTCGCGTCGCCATTGAGCGAACTGGCCGGGATAAGTCACAAAGGGGTGGCGGCGGATATCGATCTGCTGGTCGATGACGAAATGCTGAGCAGCATTCTGGCTGCATCGGCTGAAGAGGTCGAATCGCTCACCGCTGCCTTGAAAAGTTAGGCCCCCAGTATCGTGTGCAAACTGTTGCCGGGAATGAACTACCCGCTGTCCTCCGCTCCCGAAACCGGTTTCTTGCGGGAAATGTCGTGATCGGCCAGTCCGGATTCGCGCGGCGCCGGCTCGCCCGAGCCAAGCGCCGTCGCGAACTGGTCGTCGCCCCCCTGGCCCGGGAGAGCGAACGTCTCCAGTTGATGCTGCGCAATGTCGGCGACGGTTCGCACATCATCGCTGCCGACGGCAGCCTGCTTGAAGTCAGCGACTCGTTTTGCGCCATGCTCGGCCTGGCGCGCGGCGAGGTCATGAAACTGCAGGCCGGGGAGTGGACAGCTTGCGGGCCGGAGGCCGATCCCTACACTCGATTGGACGAGCTGCTGAGCAGCTCCGGACCCGTGGTTTTCGAGAGCCGTTACCGGCATTCGGACGGCAGCCGGTTCGATGTCGAGGTCAAGGCGGTGCCGGTGACTTGCGATGGCCACTCGGCGCTCTACTGTTCGGCGCGCGATGTTGCCGCTGCCAAGAAGTCAGAAGCGGCGCAGCAGGAGGCACTCGGCCGCCTCGAGAAAATCGCCGGACGGGTGCCCGGCGTGGTTTACCAGTATCGTCTGCGGGCCGACGGGTCTTCCTGTTTTCCGTTCGCCAGCGAAGTCATCCGCGACATCTATCGGGTCAGTCCGGGCGAGGTGCGTTACGACGCAGCGCGGGTTTTTTCCGTGCTGCATCCCGACGACGTCGACGATGTCGTTTCAGCGATCCGGCAATCGGCTCGCGACTTGACACCATGGCGCCAGGAATATCGGGTGAGGTTCGGTGACGGCACCGTGCGCTGGCTTTCCGGTGACGCCCACCCGGAGCTCGAGGCCGACGGTGCGGTGCTCTGGCATGGCTATACTGTCGACATCACCGAGCGCCGACAGACCGAGGAATCCCTGCGCAAACTCTCGCGGGCGGTCGAGCAAAGCCCGGAAAGCATTGTCATCACCGATATCGATGCCCGGATCGAATACGTCAACGATGCTTTTGTCCGCAACACCGGCTATTCCCGCGACGAGGTCATCGGGCGAAATCCCAATATTCTCAACTCGGGTGGAACGCCGGCCGTAACCTATGCGGCAATGTGGCAGGCGCTGACCGACGGCCGGACCTGGCGGGGCGAGTTCTGCAACCGGCGCAAGGATGGCAGCGAATACATCGAGTTCGCCATCGTCAGCCCGATCCGCCAGACGGATGGGCGGATCACCCATTATGTCGCGCTCAAGGAAGACATTACCGAGCGCAAGCAGGTTGCCAGGGAGCTCGAACAGTACCGCGAAAATCTCGAGGAGCTGGTGATTTCCCGCACCGCCGAACTGGCCCAGGCCAAGGATGCGGCTGAAGCGGCCAACCGCGCCAAGAGCAGCTTCCTGGCCAACATGAGTCATGAGATCCGGACACCGCTCAACGCGATCATCGTCCTCAGCCATATCCTGCGACGGGGCGTGACGACTCCGGAGCAGGACATCCACCTCGAAAAAATTGCCGGGGCCGGGCAGCACCTGCTGGCGATCATCAACGACACCCTCGACCTGTCCAAAATCGAGGGCGGCCAGCTACAGCTCGAGAGCACGAGTTTTCAGCTCGCCAATATTTTCGAGAGTGTCGTTTCGATCATCGCCGAGCCGGCCCGCGACAGGAAACTGCATGTCGCCGTCGATATCCAGGGCGTACCGGCGTGGCTGCGTGGCGATCCGACCCGGGTCCGGCAGGCCTTGCTCAACTACGCCAGCAATGCGGTCAAATTTACCGAGCGCGGCTCGGTTACCTTGCGGGCCCGTCTTCTCGAAGACAGCGGCGAGGGGTTGCTGATCCAGTTCGCGGTCGAGGACACCGGCATCGGCATCGCACCCGACAAAATCCCCCGGCTGTTCAAGGCCTTCGAGCAACTCGACACGTCGACCACGCGCAAGTTCGGCGGTTCCGGTCTCGGACTGACGATTACCCGGCGCCTGGCGCGGCTGATGGGGGGCGAGGTTGGTGTCGACTCGCGACCCGGGATGGGCAGTCGCTTCTGGTTTAGCGCACGCCTGCAGTCGGGGACGGGAAACCGGCCATCTGCCGAACGGCCCAACCCTGACCTCGGGGATGCCGAGGTCAGGCTGCGCCGCGATCACTCTGGGGCACGGGTGCTGTTGGCCGAGGACAACGCGGTCAATCGCGACGTGGCCAGGGATCTGTTGCAGTGGGTCGGGCTTTCCGTCGATATCGCGGTCGACGGGCGCGAGGCGGTCGGCAAGGCCGAGGGCACGCGCTACGACGTGATCCTAATGGACATCCAGATGCCCAATATGGACGGCCTGGAGGCGGCACGCGCCATCCGCGCGCAGCCCGGTGCGCAGGACTTGCCGATTCTGGCGATGACCGCCAACGCCTTCGAGGAGAACCGGATCGCCTGCCAGGTTGCCGGAATGAACGATTTCATCTCCAAGCCGGTCGCTCCGGCAGTGCTCTACGCAACATTGCTCGAATGGTTGCCGAACAAGGCGCAGCGGGTGGAACCCAGCGATGGGGCTGCCCGGGTGCCGCTAACCGAGAGGCCGCTGTCGGTCCTGGATATCGACGCGTGGCGGCTCCGTCTGGCGGGCATTCCCGGACTGGATATCGAGCACGGGCTGGCGCAGGTCAGGGGCATTGCGGCCAAGCATGCGCATATGCTGGGGCTGTTTGCCGACAGCCATGCCGCGGACGTCAAACGCTTTGCAAACGGCAATGCCGCAGCTGATCCGGCCGCGCTGATGGAACTGGCTCACTCTCTGAAGGGGTCGGCCGGCATGATCGGGGCGAACCGGGTGGCGACGGCCGCTTCGGCGCTCCATTCCGCGCTGCGGGCTGCCGCCGGGCCGAACGAAATCGACGCCTGCCGCGCCGCCTTGATCGAGGAATTGGGCGCGCTGATCAGGGCTATCCGGCAGACCGTCGGCTAATACTCGGCACCGCACCTCGCTCTTTGTATTAGAGGAGGGTGAATTAGCTATAATTCGGTCGTCCTACGCCGGCCGTTCAGGCATCGCCATCCTGGTTATTCAGACATCGACGTCGATGACTGCGCTAGTGCCGGAATCCCGGGGCGATGGCCTCTCATTGCCAGTGGCTCGGCCAGCCACTATTGATTTGAACCATGGATGCACAAGCAAGGTGAAGCAATGACCGCCAAGGTCTATCTGATCGATGACGAACCGGTCATTACGTATGTCCTGGTCGATCTGGTCGAGTCGATCGGCTTGCCCTACGCCGTTTTCAACAATTCACTCAGCTTTCTCGAGCAGGCCGTGCCGGCCATGAGCGGCTGCATCGTGACCGACGTTCGCATGCCAGGCATGAGCGGCCTCGATCTGCAGGATGAGTTACGCGCCAGGCAGATCGATCTGCCGATCATTTTCATCTCGAGCTACCCCGAAGTACCATCGGTGGTCCGTGCCATGCGCGGCGGGGCACTGGATTTCTTTCAGAAACCCTTTTCGACGCAACAACTGCTCGATCGCATTCAGGATGGCTTGCGCATCGACCAGGCGCGCGCCGAGATGCAGGCGAAAAGCCGGGAAGTCGGCGAACGGATGGCGCTGTTGACGCCGCGCGAAAAGGAAGTGCTGGCCGGCATCTTCGAAGGCAAGCTGACGAAGGTGATCGCCGACGAGTTGGGAATCAGCCAGCGGACGGCGGAAACCTATCGTCATCTGATCATGCAGAAGCTCCAGGCCGGATCGGTGGCCGAACTGGTCCGCATGAGCATGGAGTTCATGCCCCGCCCGGCTGCGGGGGGACAGCCCGCCGCGCCGCTGCGTCCGCAGCCTGTTCCGGGGCGGTCCTCGACTTTCTGATTGCAGCCGGCTGGCAGTGCAGGCTTGTCAGAACCCCGAGTCCGGCCAGCGACTTTCCGAGATCGACTCGCGCATCTGATTTTCGAGGGCCACGGCCAGGGCCGTGATTTCATCGTTCTCGATTCCGTGGCCGGTCCTCAGGTCGCGGTCCACTGTCGCGTCAGCCGTGCCCAGCGTCCGGAAGCGGTTTTGTGCCCGTTCCAGCGCCAGCACGCGGCGCAGCGTACGGAATCCCCAAGCGCCGAGTATCGACCAGACGGCAATGGCGAAGGTGAGCAGGCTGATCGCCAGCGGTCCGGCCAGTTCGCCAATGCCGAGCAGCGGCGGGGCGGTCGATTCGATCAGCAGTTGCGGGGAGTTGTTGTTATCGATGCCGAACCAGGGCAAGAGCGAGGCGGTCGCGGAACTACCCGATTGCTGGAATGCCTTGGCGGCAAGGACCAGTCCATCTTCGCCCTCGGAAGAAGCAATGGGTTTGCCTTTCCACCACAGGCTGATGCGGGTATGCGGATAGCCATACTGGGTGAGCAGGGCATGATCCATTGGTTTGAACAGCAGCAGGTAGCCGTTCTCATTGCCCAGCCAGATCAGCTGACGGAAGACCAGGAACAGGTGTCCATGAATCGGGTCGAGCGCCCAGGTCGATTCCTGCCCCGGCAGAAATTTGACCTTCGGGATCTTGTCGTCGGCATATTCGAAGGAGACGATGAGCTCGCCTTTCGGGTCTTCGATGCGTAGCGAGGGGAATTCGATACTGCCGCCCTGGGCGGTCAGGTAGGCGAGGAGTTGTTCCTTGCGCTGTTTGGGGTCTTCGAGAAAACGCTGCGCCTCAATCCGAATCTTGATGTTGAAGGCTTCGCGTCCCCAGCGTCGCTCAAGGTCGGCAATCACATTGGTGTAGTGATCGCGGGCACTGGTTTGTTGGGCCTCGGCTGCCTGCTTGTTGGCGGCGTAGTAGACCCAGGCGCCGACCAGGGTACTCAGCGTAGCAGAGAGCAGAAAGGCGACCAGAAATCGGCCGGCGACCTGGCGAACGAGCGATGAGCGGGCGGGCATGGGCGGGTCAGTCCTTGCGGCCAGCCCAGCGGTCGACAATCATCGATTCGATGCGAAAGGATTCCGCCGCCGGGTTGCCGGCCTGCGAATCGATGAAGAAAATTTCGGTTTCCCGGAGCTGGCGTGCCGAGAACTTGCCGTCCTTGCTGTACTGGCGTGGATATTTCTTCAGCAGGTCGATCAGTCGATCACGCTCTTCGGGGGAACGTCCGTCGAGTTTGCCGACGATTTCTTCCGGCGTGTGGCTGGCCATCCACTGCAGCGTGCGCTGGACGATCCTGACCATGGTTTCCGATTTGCTGGAATCCTTGTCCAGCCGATCCTTGCGGCCGATCAGTGCGCCGCGCAGAAAGCCGGCACCGGCATAGGTCCGCATGGTTTCTGGCTCACCCAGATGCAGCAACTGGAAAGCAACTTTGTCTTCCACCATCTGCGTGGCGTTGGGTTCGTCGCCGATCACGGCGTCCGCTGCCCCGGTGCGCAGCATCAGCGCTTCCGAATCCCAGCGCCGACCGACGGTGACGATGCGATAGCTGCCCGGTGCTACGCCGCCACGGCGGAAAATCAGCTCGAGAACTTGTTGTGAGGTGGTCTTGCTGGTCGTCGAGTTGGTATGAAGCCCAATCGTCTTGCCTTTGAGGTCGGAGATCTTTTTCACCTCGCCCTTGAGTCCCTGGCGCACCAGCAGCACGTAGAGGGGGAGATCGTTGATCGCCGCCAGGGCAATCACCCGCGGGTCCTTGAGGCGGGCCGACATGGCTGCGGGCAGGCCGACGACCGCGAAGTCGGCATTGTTGGTCAGCAGTTCGGACATTGAGTTGCCGCCGCCCGGTGAAAACTCGACACGGACTTCGGCGCCTTCGGCTCGGTCGGCCCCGATTTTCGGGATCAGTTCGACCGGTATGTAAGAGGCGGCTCCCGGGCCGGGTACGCTGACCGAGATATGCATGGGGTCGGCGATCAACGGGGTGGAAATCAGCAGCGTGCTGAAGAGGGCTGCAAGCAGTCTCAATGTGTCAGGCATGACGCGGTCCCGGAAATTTTCCGCCATTATCGCGCATGTGGCAGGGGAGCCATAGGTCGTAAATGGTCCTGATTGAGCAAGTTGCCTCGGTATTAGCCGCTATCGGCCAAATAATATGAACAATTATGCAATTGTTCGCTTCCTGGTCGTTGTCTCAGCGCGGCCAGCGATTGTGGCCGAGGTATTCCTCCCAGCTCAGGAATCCGTCGCGATCTTTGTCATGTTGGTCAAAGGTATCGAACAGGTAGGGGAGATTTTTTTCCGCTTCCTGACGAGACAATTTGCCATCCTTGTCTTCGTCGGCGAGGTCAAATTTCTCCATGGCGCGTTGTTTCGCCTGGCGTGCCACGTCGCCGCGCCGCCCCTCCTGATCCAGTTTCGGAACCATGGTCTGGGCGTGAACGCTGGCGATGGAGAGCAAGAGACAGAGTGACAGGAGCTTCTTCATGAGCTGATCATTTTCAGAGTAATGGTTTCGGCGATGGAGCTGAGTGCACGGGAGTCGTCGAGCCTGTAACGAGGCCGGGAGCGGCCGGATGTATCAGTCGTATTGACCGACTTCGCGGGCGGCAAAAAAGGGTTTGTACTTCATGTCCTCGTGGAGGATGTGGTTCTTCCACCAGCGCGCCAGATAGTCGTACAACTCTTGCGCCCCGATAACGCCAAGGGAGGCGCCGTAGCAGGTTTCGGCGATAACTTCGCAAAACTGGACATGCTCCGCGCGATGCGGGGCGAGCAGCGGATAGTCATGTTCTTCCATGAAGCGTTCTTCATGGTCGAAGTGGTACTTCGCGTAGCTGACTAGCGCGGTGAGGATGTCGACCAGCTTCTCGGAGTGATTCCCGTTCGGGAAGCAGTCGGCGAGTTGATTGATCAGATGAGCCAGATGCTGGTGATGCTCATCGAGCTCTTCAACCCCGACGCTAAAGGAGGGGTGCCAGGTAATTTGGGGCATTGGTCGGAATTATCCCTCTGGGCAAATCAGCAATTTTTCCCACGTACATGATGGTGCACGAGAATTGGATTCTCGTAAATTGGAAGAATCATTCTTGAAAGCAGGAGTCATTGGCGACGTCCGCGCTACCGATATCGAGCGCAATGCCAGTGCCGCGCGCCCCAGACTTGCGGCGATATCCCGTTGACTGGCGCGAATGCGATGCAGCTTCGTGTGCAGTCCTTGGACCGTGGTTGCGTACTGCAGCAACGGATCGTTAGTTGCGTCGGGTTCCGTGGTTTTGGCTGACTTCATGGCTGCGCTTTCGTGAATGTTCCTACTGTCTTAGCAAGACGTATTCCAAGCTTGCCGAGCCGGGTATCGGGCTCATTGGACGGCAAAAGGTCAGGGCCTAGATCAGCGGCAGGGTTAAGCCAGCGACGATCAGGGTCATCAGAATCACGGATCCAACGAATGGATGTCGATAGGTCAGCCAACTCATTAGGCGCTCGCCGGTGCTGCCAATCTTTCGCCGAATTTCGGGATGTACCGCCCCGGAGGAACGGCAACGGCACGGGGAATCCGACGGATGCCGGTGAGCATCGCCAGGACATAGTTTTCGCGGTGCAGGCGAGATGCCCAGATTACGCCGCACAGGTGGACGACGACGAGCCCGGCGGCCAGGTGGCTGAGCCAGGCATGAGCCGTGACGACGCCGGCGTGCGGATCGGTGCCGTAGGCGAACATGCCGAGGATGGTGCTGGCCAACAGCGTGGCGAGAAGCGCATGGACCATGAGCGCGCTGATCGGGTTGTGGCTGAAGTAGTACTCGGCTTGTCCCGTGAGGGCGTTCTTCAGGTAAGTGAGGGTTTGTCGCGGTGTGAAGCGGAAACTTGAAAAGCGGGCGGCACCATGGCTCGTGAAGCCCCATACGATGCGAATGAACAATGCCGTCAGGACAAGGTATCCAGCGTAGACATGGAGCGATGACTCGCGCGGTGCCAGATAGAGGATGGTGAAAGCCAAGGCGAGTACCCAGTGTACGACCCGTACCAGAGGGTCCCAGACGCGAATTTCCGGATCGCGGCGTTTTCGGCGTTCGCTGTTTTCAAAGGCAGGGGGCACGGGAGGTGGCTTTTCTGTCTGGAAGGAATGGAGGTTCAGGTAGCGAAAAGGCTGACTTCGCATTCGGCTTCCCTGATATCCCGGGTTTCGGAAGATGTAATAGCTTTCCCGAGCAGTTTGTGTGCCAGTCAAGCTCGCAGCCGCGAAGTTTTCCGGCTGGATAAGGGGAACTAATGGTGCAGGATTTTCTTTTGTTACACTGTTCATCGGGTCTGGCCGAGTAACGCAAGGGCCAGGCAATAGCGCGGTTTTCCCGGTAATGCGAAAGATTCGGAGCGATGCTTTTCAAGGCAAAAGACCTGTATTTCAAGGTAATTCTGGTATTCGTTTCGACCCTGACGCTGTGTGGGGTCGTCATCCACCTCGTCGAGCAGAACGAGGTGTTGCAGCATCAGAGCGCCGCCCTGGAGGTCGCGTCGGTTCACGGCCACCTGCTGCAGGAGCAGACCGCCCGCTCGCTGTCGGCAACATATGCGCTGGCCGCTGTATTGCGTCAGGGGGGCGGCAAGATTGATGATTTCGATGCCATGGCGGCCGAAATGCTCCGGCTATACGGCGGGATCAGTGCCCTGCAACTGGCGCCCAAAGGCATCATTACTCAAATCGCTCCGCTCGCTGGCAATGAGGCGGCGCTCGGTCACAACCTGCTGGAAGACGAGACGCGCAACCGGGAGGCATTTGCCGCGGTCCAGACCAGGAAACTGACCCTGGCCGGTCCCTTTACCTTGCGCCAGGGCGGCGTGGCGGTGGTTGGCCGTCTTCCGGTTTTTCTTCCGGACGAATCGGGGAACGAGAAATTCTGGGGGTTTACAACGGCCCTGATCAGGATTCCCGACCTGTTGGCGGCGAGTCAGCTGAGCGGCGATTTTTCGGCCGACTATGCTTATGAGTTGTCGCGCATTCACCCGGATACCTGGCAGAAAGAGGTTTTCTGGTCCTCCTCGGAGCGGCCGCTGGAGGATCCCTTGAGCTACCGGATCGCGGTCCCCAACGGCGAATGGACTTTGAGCGTATCCCGGATCAAGGGCTGGCATTCCTCGCGGATGTTGCTCATCCTGGCCGCGGTCGCTGCCGCGCTGACCAGTCTGATGGCAGCGTTTCTGGCCTTTAATCTGTTGCGACAACCCCATCTTCTCAAGCAGCAGGTGGCGCAGCGAACCCAGGAACTGACTGAAGCGAACGCCAGTCTCCAGGCCGAGATCGTCGGGCACTGGCAGACCGAGCTGGCGTTGCGCGACAGCGAAAGCCGGCTGGAAGCCAAGGTTCAGGAGCGAACAGCCCAGCTAAGTACGGCCAATGCGGCATTGCAGGATGAGCATCGGCAACAGAAGATATTGATCGACAAGCTGGCCGCGACCCAGAATCATTTGTTGCAATCGGAGATGATGGCCTCGATCGGTCAATTGGCTGCCGGGGTGGCTCACGAGATCAACAATCCGCTAGGTTTTATCAGTTCCAATCTGAGTATCCTGCGTAACTATGCTGATGGCTTGCTCGAGATCATTTCGGCCTACGAAAAAGCGTCCGGGAATCTGCTCGAGTTGCAACCGGAGGTCCGCGCCAGCATTCTCGCGCTGACTGAAAAGCTCGATCTCGAGTTCATGCGCAGCGAACTTCCCGAGTTGCTGAGTGACACCCTGGTCGGGGTCGGGCGAGTCAAACGGATCGTTCAGGACTTGAAGGATTTTTCGTCGGTCGACCGTGAGGATTGGCAACTTGCCGACCTGCAGCAAGGGATCGAGGCGACGCTTCATCTAATTGCCCACGAGATCAAGCCGGGCATCCGACTGATCAAGGAATACGGGGAAATACCCCCGGTCGAGTGCGTGCTCTTGCAGATCAATCAGGTCTTCCTCAACCTTGTACTGAACGCGGTACAGGCGATCGAAGGGGAGGGGACAGTAAGGATCGCTACCAGACACGAAGAGGGGTGGGTGCGGATCGAAGTTGCGGATACCGGGAAAGGGATCCAACCGGAACACCAGATCCGCGTCTTCGAACCATTTTTTACGACCAAACCGGTTGGACAGGGCACCGGCCTTGGACTGTCGCTTGCCTACAGCATCGTCAAGCGCCACGGCGGGCGGATCGAGCTTGAAAGCGAACCGGCCCGGGGCACCCTTTTTCGTATCTGGCTACCGGTGCAGCGCGTGGCTGGCGACCCAGGCCAGGGGGCGGGTCGCCAGCCGCAAGCTGCGGTTTAGACCGCTTTCAAATCCAGTTTCTGGAACAGCCCGTCGTCCTGATCGGGCTTGGCATTGTCGGTGGTCAGCAGGTTATCCCCGTAGAACACGGAGTTGGCGCCGGCCAGGAAGCAGAGGGTCTGCATCTCGTCGCTCATGCTCTGACGCCCGGCGGAAAGCCGAATATGGGAGCTCGGCAGCAGGATCCGGGCAACGGCGATGGTGCGCACAAACTCGAAGTGGTCGAGGCTCGGCAAGTCGCCCAGCGGGCTGCCGGGGATGGCGACCAGGTGGTTGATCGGGACGGATTCCGGCGGCTTGGGCATGTTGGCGAACTGAACGAGCAGGCCGGCCCGGTTGCGCCGGGTTTCGCCCATGCCGACGATCCCGCCCGAACAGATCTTGATGCCGGCGGCGCGGACCTGGTCGAGCGTCGCCAGGCGATCATCGTGGGTGTGGGTGCTGACAATCGCCGGATAGAACTCGGCATCGGTGTCGAGATTGTGATTGTAGAAGTCGAGGCCGGCTTCCTTCAGTCGTTCGGCCTGACCATCCTTGAGGATGCCAAGCGTCAGGCAGGTTTCCAGGCCCAGCGCCTTGACCTCGCGAACCATCTCGGCGACTGCCTCGAGATCCTTGTCCTTCGGGCTGCGCCAGGCAGCGCCCATGCAGAAGCGCGAGGCCCCTTGGGTTTTCGCCTGCCGCGCAGCTGCCAGCACTTCGGCCAGTGGCTTGAGTGGTTCGCGCTCGACAGTCGTGTCATGGCGGGCCGACTGGGAGCAGTATTTGCAATCCTCGGAACAGCCGCCGGTCTTGATCGAGAAAAGGGCCGAGCGCTGAATCTGGTTGGCATCGAAATGTATCCGATGGACCAGCTGCGCCTTCCAGATCAGATCCATGAACGGCATTTCATAGAGGGCCATGGCCTGCTCCAGTGTCTGTTTGGTGGAGACATGGAGCGCGGGATCCGAAGAAGCGGCGTGAATTGCATGAAGGTCGTTTTGCAACATGGTGGAGCCTTGTTCGTGGTAATTGATGAAAATGGTTTCCCGGCTTTGGCGCATGCTGCGGCGCCAAAGCCCCGGCAGGGAAGGGGCGTTCCCCGATCGGGAGGTGCTCGGGCGGGCAGGCTGCGCCCTAGTTCTTGTTCGCCTTGTGCGGGCAGACGTCGCACAGTCTTCCCGGCTTTTCCCCATGCAGAACGCGTTGCCGGGTCATCCGGAAGGCCTCGCTGTGCCAGGCTTCCGAGAATGTCGTGTGCTTCAGGTCGGCGGTGAACGAGTATCCCGAGTGATCCTGGGCGCAGGCCACCATGTGGCCATTGGTCCGGATGTGGGCCTCGATGAAGGGCGCCCAACAATGGCAGGCACCATGGAATTCGGCCTGGTTTTCCGCGATGGCGTCGGGCAGCGTGACTTCCTGGAAGTCGGTGAGGCCTGGTTCGCCGGACAGATTGCGGAATTCTTCCTTGAGATAGTGGCTGCTCTTGCGATGCGGCTGGATGATCGAGATCGCGCAGTGATGTCCGGTGCGGGCGGCGAGTTCGTCACGGTTTCTGACCAGGCGCTGGATTTCCCGCCGGAAGTAGTTCGGATCGGATTCGGCGACCGCCTCGGCCTTGGCCCGCCACTTGCCGCTGGCCAGATTCAGGTTGATGACCAGATGGTTGAGGCCGGAATTGATGCAATCGATGAGTTGCTGCTCGGGGGCGGTCAGCAGGTCGACCTGGAGGACGACTTGGCGGAAACTGCAGCCGACTTTGGCGAAGCGGATGGCGCTGGGCAGCCAGTTGCATTTCTCCGAATCGCCCAGGTCGGAAAGAACCAGCTGGCCGATCTTCAGCCCGCTGAGTTCCTTGACGATGCAGCGGAAGAATCCCTGGTCCATGACACCCCCCTGGTGATGCGTCCCCCGGGAGCTGCGCAGCGCTTTCGGGGCGGTCAGGTCGAGGCGGACGGAGGGCGGGGTCGGCGGGCTTTCGTTGAGCAGCAAGGCCAGCCCGCCATGTGCCGGGGAGGATTTCGGGCGCATCCGGTTGCGCAGGATGTCGGATACCGGGTTCAGGTGAGCTTCGGGGACTCGCGGATTCGGATTGGCGGCCGTCCGCGTCGGGTGGCCGAACTTGTCGACCGGGCTAACGTTGACGCCCCATACATCATGCGTTGCCATGGCATGGCCCAGTGCGACCTGGTCGCCCTTGGCGATCAGGTCGGCGGCATCCTCGATGCTGACGCCGAGCAACGGCGCGGCATCCTCGGCACGCAACTGGAGATTGATCTTGGCCAGTAGCAGCAACTCCTTGGCCACCGCCGCCGGAAAACCTTTCCGGGTGCCATCGCGGGAGTCGAGTAAGAGGTCGAAAATGAAGGTGTTCAGATCCCGGGTTCGCCACAGGCCGACGACGCGGCTTTCCAAGTGGGGCATCGACTCGATGGCGGCCTTGGTCTCGTGAGCCGGGAAGAGGACGGCGGCTGGCGGACCCTTATGGCGGCCAGCCCCAGGTTCGACCTGATCGAGGTCGAGGTTGATCAACGGCAGCGGCGTGTCGATGTGGGCATGGCTCTGCGGGCCGTCAGCGCCGAGGGCGCCGGTGGGTTCGGGCTGGATCGATCTCTCGCGCGTATACAGAAGTGCACTTTTCACAATGGATACCCTCAAATTGCCGTTCTCGAAAGCGTCTTGTCGCTATCAGGAAACTCAACGGTACCGAATTAAAAGCACTAACAATGCCAAGCAGCAGGTCTTGGCGCCGGGGAAACATTTGGCTGCAATCGTTTTGGTTTGGTCGAAGGTGTCGGAACACTCATCTCGTTATTGAGAATTTTCTTATGTGGTTTCTCTTGATTGCGAAACCGGGAGGGGGGATTGCCGGCTTCGGCCCGACGAGCAGGCAATAAAAAAGGCACCGAAGTGCCTTTGTATTTTGCTGTGTGAAGCTCAGGCCTTCTTGGCCCAGGCCACGCAGTAGCCCTTGGCGGAGATCTCGGTATCTCCCGGGAAAATCTTGCAGCCGTTGGGGGCAACGAATTGGACGCAGTTCGAGCAGCTCTTGTCGCCTTCCGGGCTGTCTTTGTACTTCATGGAGGCGCGCATGCCATCATTTTTTGCAGCCATGGCAACAACCGGGATCATGGCTAGAGAAAGACCACCGATTTTCAGCATTTTCCGACGGGAAAGGTTCATGTGAATTAACTCCTCTTGGCTAGGCCCCGAACTCGGGACGGGAAACGATTAGAAGGCCCGAGTCAGCTTGGGCCTAATCTTCAGGATGTGCAGACCTGACAGCAAAGTCCAGTCGCGCACCGGGCTTAGAATAGCAAACAATGGGCCAGTTCTGTGGGCGCTTGAGAATTTCAATTCCGGGTTGCCATTTCGTGGCTTCGCAATGCATCATCGACGCAGGTGCCGGGTTTGCACGGTTGCGGGACAACTTAAAAATATGAAAAACGCGAAGATTTGGGTTCGGCTGGTCATTTCGATTCTTCTGGCGGTCATGGCCTCAGGCGCTGGCCTGATCCACTGGGCGACGCTGGAACAGAAGAATCTGGCCATCGAACAGTCCAAGGATTTTGCGATGAGCGTCCATCAGATGACGCTTGCCGGCCTTACCGGAATGATGATCACCGGAACGATTGGTTTGCGGACCATTTTTCTCGACCAGATCAAGGAAACCAACCATATCGAATCGCTCAAGGTTTTTCGTAGCGATGCAGTGGTCAATCAGTTCGGCTTGGGCTTCGACGGCGAAACCCCGTCGGATGCCCTGGAGACCAAGGTCCTGGTGACCGGCGAATCCTATTTCGACGTGGTCACCAGCCAGGATGGCAGGGACCGGCTGAAGGCCATCATTCCGGTGCGGGCGACCGAAAACTATCTCGGGAAGAACTGCCTGTTCTGCCACGAAGTGCCGCCCAATACCGTGCTCGGCGCGGTCAGCATGGAAGTATCCCTGGTCCGGGCCGGCGAAACGACGCGCAGCTTCGGGATTCGCGCCATCTTTGCCGGCCTGGCGCTGTGTATTCCGCTGGCGTTGTTCATCTGGTTCTTCATCTCCCGCATGGTGACCCGTCCGCTCGACGAAATGACGGCGGGCCTGAGCCGGATTGCCGATGGCGATATCGAGGACGCCAAACTGCTGCCGGTACTCCGTCGCGATGAGGTGGGCGCGGCAACGGTGGCCTTCAACCAGGTTATGGAAAAAACCGGCGAACTGTTGCAGCAGCAGCGTCTGTCGCGAATCGTGTTCGAAAACTCACTGGAAGGGATTACCGTCACCGACGCGAAATCGCGGATCCAGCTGGTCAACAAGGCCTTTTCCGATACGACGGGTTATACGGCTGAGGAAGTGATCGGGAAGACCCCGGCCATCCTCAAGTCGGGCCGGCAGGATGCGGACTTTTATGCGAACTTCTGGACGGCGCTGCAGCGGGATGGCGAGTGGCGGGGGAAATCTGGAATCAGCGCAAGAACGGTTCGGTCTATGCCGAATGGCTGAATGTGAGCGCGGTTCGGAATCGGCGCGGCGACGTCGAGCACTATGTGGCGATTTTCTCGGACATCACCGAGCGCAAGGAACGGGAGGAAATGATCACCTTCCAGGCCTTCCACGATGCCTTGACCGGCCTGCCCAACCGGCTGCTTTTCAAGGACCGTCTGGAACAGGCGCTGGCTCAGGCCAAACGTTACAAGGTTCGGACGCCGGCCGTGATGTTCCTGGATCTGGACAAGTTCAAGCAGGTCAACGACACGCTGGGTCATGACGTCGGGGATTATTTACTCAAGGAAGTGGCCAATCGTCTGAAGCGCTGCGTCCGCTCGGCCGATACCGTGGCCCGCCTGGGGGGCGACGAATTCACGGTGCTGTTGCCGGGAATCACCCAGGAATCGGATGCCGAACTGGTGGCGGAAAAGATACTGGCCGCCATGCGCGAGCCGATTCGCCTGGGGGCGGAAGACCGGGTCGTGTCGACGAGCATCGGCATCAGCATGTATCCCCGGGATGGCCGGGATGTCGAGACGCTGATGAAGTGCGCCGACGCCGCCATGTACCATGTCAAGGGGGCAGGGCGGGCCGGGCGCTGTTTCTTCTCGTCCGAACTACTCGGAGCGCCGTCGCGGCGGGTCGAACTTGAGACCCGGCTCAAGGACGCCTTCATCAATCGCGAGTTCGTGCTCCACTACCAGCCGATCATGGATCTGCAGAGCGGCACCGTGCATGGCAAAGAGGCGCTGATCCGCTGGCAGATGCCGGATGGTCAGCTGCTGTTGCCGGAAGAGTTCATTGGACTGGCCGAAGAGGTCGACCTGATGAAGAAGATTGGCGAATGGGTTCTCGAAACCGCCTGTATTCAGGCCCGACTGTGGCAGTTGGAGAACCAGGCAGTGACCGTGGCGGTTAACCTTTCGGCCAGCGAATTCAAGCGCCCCGATCTGGCCGATGTCGTCCGCGACATCCTGCGCCGTGCCGGCCTGTCGCCGTCATTGCTCGAACTCGAGGTGGCGGAGACGCTGGTGATGCAGGATGCCGAGTATTCGCAGCGCATGTTCGGCGCTCTGGCCGATCTCGGTGTGATGCTGAGCATCGGCAATTTCGGAACCGGTTATTCCAGTCTGAGTGCGCTGCACCAGATGCCGATCCATGCCATCAAGGTAGACCGCAGTCTGATTCGGGAATATCTCAACCAAGGCAAGGACCAGTCCTTGCTGACCGCAGTCTTTGGCTTGGCCGCCGCGCTTGGTTTGCGGGCGGTCGCCGAGGGGGTGGAGAGTCTGGAGCAACTGACGCTGCTCCATGGCTTCGAATGCAACCGCGCCCAAGGCTACTTGTTCGCCCTGCCGTTGCCCGATAGCGGCCAAAAAACCACGGGCTGACCGGGGAGCCGGCCGCCCGGCCGAGTACCGCAAAGGCAGTAGTGCCTTTGCGGTACTAAACTACTAGTTCTTGCTCCCGCCCTTGGCCGGCAGGCTGACGGTCTGGGGAACGCTGTGGCAACGGTCGCAGGAAAAAAAGGTGATGAAGGCAACGCGGTCATGGCACTTGCCGCAATACTCGCCGCGGAAAATGTCGGCCATCCGTATATTGGTACTTCCCGTCAGCGGCTTGAATGGATCCGGGTGGCAATTCGAGCACGCCAGCCACAAGGTGTGCGAGCGGTGCGGGAAGCGGACGTGCGGCATTTCCTTGGTATTGCGCATGATGATGTCGAGGTCGAGGACTTCCATCTTCTCGTTCCCGGTCAGGCCGCTACGCGGAGTGATGAGCCCGGCCTTGAGCGCGCGCATCCAGTCCGGGAAACCGTTGGCGTCATAGGGCAGTTGGCGGGTTGCCTCGTCGATGGTTTGCAGTCGGCCATAGTCGGGGTTGTTTTCGTCGAGCAGGCGAACATTGTCGATCGCCCGTCGCGCCACGGGCTGGTTGCCGCGCTCCGCTACGCCGTCCGCGGTCGGTGCTGAGCTTGGGGCCTCGCTGGCGGCCGGACGCAGGAAAGCAAGCTGGAGCGTCTCGGCGGCCGATTGCCCGGCACCAGCGAGTACGGCCATACTCAGGCCGAGCCTGCAGGCAAGCCGCATTCCTCCGGCTTGCAATGCGTTGAAGGTGAGCGGTCGAATGATCTAGCCCCTGAACAGTCGGCGCATGAACTGGCCGACAAACCCCGTCACCGGCTTGTTCCTGGTCGGAGCAGTGCCTGGCGCAACGGGGGGCGTGGCAAGCGACGCACGGCCGGCCAGTTGGTCCTGCAACAGCCGCTCGGCGTCTTCTTCAAGGGGTTCCACCTGATAACGCGCCGCCTGTAGTGGGTCGTCCAGCAATTCGTTGCGTTTGCTCAGGGCAGACTTCAGGGCAAGACGCAGTGCCCCGGCTTTCACCGGTTTGGCGATCAGGCGGAAAATCTGGCCCTGGTTGATCAGTTGGGAAACCAGCGCGGTGTCCGAGGTTTCGGTCAGGACGATGCTGACGATCTGCGGATGTTGACGCTTGAGCAGGCAGAGCAGGTGGGTAAGGTCCATCGAGCCGAGTTTGCGCGCGGCGAGGATGACGCCGATATCGTCATTCTGCAGCGCCTTGAAGGCATCGACCGGACTGGTGACGTGGATCACTTCAGCGAGGTCGCCGGCGCTCATCTCGACGGCCGAATGAATCGCCTCGTCATCGTCGAGAACCAGGATTTTGGCCGAACGGTCGGCCGGCATTTCATTGGTCGACGGCACCGGAGGGGTGAGAGCCTGGCTCTTCGCGATGGCGACCGCTTGCGCCACGATCGAGGGCAGCTCTTCGACATCCCACGGCTTGGTGACAAAGCGGAAAATTTCCGACTCGTTGACCGAACGAATCGCCGACTGCAAATCGGAATACCCGGTCAGCAGGATGCGGATGGCTCGCGGGGTCAGCGTCTTGACCTCGTTCAGAAAGTCGACGCCGCTCATTTCCGGCATCCGCTGGTCGCTGATCACGACATCGAATTCGCCGGTACGGATCAGTTCCAGAGCTTCGTGAGCGCTCTGCGCGGTGACGACGTGAAATTCCTTTTTCAGCAGCCAGGAGAGGGCGCGCAGGATACAGGGTTCGTCATCGACACAGAGTACCCGTCCTTTCGGAGCTAGACGGCTCGTCGGCATGGTGATGGATAGCGATGTGGCAGACATGTGGATGGCCTTGCTTGGCGGCGAATTAATTAGCATCCCCTCACGGTGTCGGGGGCATTGACCGGCAGTGTGACGGTAAAGCGCGCTCCCTGACCCGCTCCGGGGGTGACGGAAATGTTGCCGCCATGGTTGCGGACGATATCCTGGGCGATGGCGAGGCCCAACCCAGTTCCCTCACCCTTGGGCTTGGTGGTGAAATAAGTTTCGAAAATATGGGGCAAGACGTGATCGGGGATGCCGGTACCGTCGTCGGATACTTCAATGACCACCTGGTTACCGGAAAGCGCCGTTCGAATGCGGATCTCGCCTTGCTCCGCAATGGCCTGGGCGGCATTGGTGATCAGATTCAGGAAAACCTGGTTCAGTTGCGACGGGTTGCAGGCAATCGCCGGGATGTCACCCCATTGCTCGACGATTCGTATGCCCGAGGGGATCGAACTGCGGGCGATATAGATCACCGTTTTCAAGGTTTCGTTGATGTCGGTGCGGACCACCTTGCTGCGGTCCAGATGGGTGAAATTCCTGAGGTTGTCGACCAGTTCACGCATTTGCTCGAGGCCGCCCTGAATATCGCCTAGCATGTGGCCGATCTCCTGGAGCACCTCTTCCGTGGCGATGGTCATCGTCGGAATGCTGTGCCGGAAGGCGCCGAGTTCCAGTTCGAGGCGATCGTGACCGGCCGGTAGTTTGGTCGCCAGCTGGGCAACATGGCTGGCAAGCGCCAGTGGTTGGGCGAGTTCTTTCAGGGCTGCGATGGCCAGAAGGATATTGTTGTGCGAGAAGGCGATCGGGGTATTCAACTGGTGTGAAACACCAGCCACCAGTTGACCCAGTGAGGCCATTTTTTCGGCTTGCGCCAACTGTTGTTGCGACAGCTTCTTCTCGTCGGCCTGTTGTCGGATGATGCGGTCGGCACGGTGGACGATGAAATAGAGCGCCGAAAACAAGGCGCCCATGGCTCCGGCGATCAGGGTGGCGAGGCGGATTTCTGTTTCGCGAATTTCGGCCAGAAAAGGGGTGGCATCCGAGTAGATTTCGAAGACGCCGGCCAGTTCGCTGCTGCCCTCCTCATATTGCGGAATGTAGCTTTGAATCAGGTCGCGGTTTTCAACGACCTGTTCGAAGGCACTGAACTTTTCCTTGTGCACCAGCTCCGTACGGGTAAGGCCTTCGAGCGCGCCGAGAAACCCCGGGTTGTTGCGCTTGTCTTCGCCGATTTGTGCCAGCTCGGACGAGTAAATGGTGCGCCCGCGCAGATCGTAGACCTTGATTTTGTATGTCGAGCTGCCCCGCATCAGGGCCTGGACATCGCGGTGAATTTCCGGAATTTGAGAAAGCAGTTTCAATTCTGTCGAGGTGCGCAGCGCGGAATCTTTCAGAAGCTCCGAGAAATGACGCTGCCAGAGCGTATTGGCAAATACGCGGGTGAGGTTTACGTTGTTCGATTCCTGCTGTTGCAACATCCGGGAAAGGGCTATTTCCCGGTAGTAAAGGCCCAATGCCGCCCCGGCCGCAATGATGAATGCGAGGCTGGTCAGGGTAAAGTGACGCACCAGACGGAACTGCATTTGAGGGCTTTCCAAGGATTTCGATACAAAAATGAGGCATAATTTATTACCTAAGTAATAACGCACGCTTCGTGCCAGCCGCTACTGTTGGTGGTTAGCATGCCAAGGAGAGGGGAGAGGGGCCATGACGCAAGTTCGATCGCTCGCCCGGCGTACCGCCGTCGTCGTTACGCTGCTTGGACTCATCGTTTTCGGAGGTTTTGGCTGGTCTTACCTGCTCAATCTCAAGGAGGTCAGGCAGCATGCGGCCAGCGTCCTTGGCCAGAGCTTTGCCCTGCGGGTGGTCGAACGATTCCATGAAACGGTGGGCCCGGTTTTCATGCTCGCCACCATGGTTCAGCGGAGTCCCGGCGGGGTGCCGAACTTCGACGCGGCGGCAGCCGAACTGATCTACGAGTTTCCCCTGATTCGCGCTCTGGAGCTGGCCCCCGGCGGGGTGGTAACGACGGTCTATCCGCTGGACGGCAACGAAACGATTCTCGGCCATGACCTGCTCAAGGACAGGGAGCGCAACAAGGAAGCCCATGCCGCCCTGGTCAAGCGCCAAATGACCTTGGCCGGTCCATTTGAACTGAAGCAGGGGGGGGTGGGGGCGGTCGCCCGTTATCCCATCTTCGTGCGCGGCGTGAAGGGCAAGAGCAGCTTCTGGGGTTTTTCCATTGCCGTGATCAACGTTCCGGAACTGTTGGCCATCGCCGGCGAGATGGAACTTGAACGGGCCGGTTACGACTACAGCCTGTGCCGCGTTCCCCTGGGCGGGAGCGAGTGCAAGGCTTTCGCCCGGCAAGGCAAGGCGGTGACCGATGACTCGATCGTGGTGCGGATCGGCCTCCCCAACAACAACTGGTTGCTGTCACTGGTCCCGACGGCGGGCTGGATTTCGTCGTTCGAGCGGATGCTCGTTTTGGGACTGGTCCTGATCGCGGCGCTGGCTGCAGGTGCCGCCCAGTTCCTGCTGCTGGTCCGGGCGTCGGAGGCGGACTGATACCGTGAAGGCAAAGGCTGGCGCTAGTACCATGGAGGCAACTGCTGGTACCAGGCTCAGTTTCGCCGGCCAGCCAGCGGGATCGGCGGGCTGGCCAGAGTGATTTCGACACAGGGCTTGGGCAGGGTGAAGCGGGGGGTGCGGCGCAGCAGTTCTTCGAACTGACTCGCCGGCAGCGGGCGGGAAAAGTAGTAACCCTGCAGGATGTCGACGGAAACCTCGCGCAGCAGGCTCACTTGCTCGAGGTCTTCGACGCCTTCGGCAATGATTTGGAAGCCCAGGGTGTGGCCCATGGCGACGATGGCCTTGATGATGGCGCTCGCATTGTCGTCGCCGACGGCATCCATCACGAAGCTGCGGTCAATCTTCAGGGTGTCGAGCGGGAATTGCTTGAGATAGCTCAGGCTGGAGTAACCGGTGCCGAAGTCGTCGATCGAGAGGTTGATGCCGAGTTCCTTGATCTGATTCAGGGTGCGGATGCCCAGTTCGCTGTCGTGCATGACGGCGCTTTCGGTCAGTTCGATTTCCAGATAGCGCGGCTCGAAGTTGGTGTCGTTGAGGATTTTCCGGATATCGTCGATCAGCTTGTCGTCGGCGAGCTGGACGGCCGAGAGATTGACCGCGACGAACAGCTCTTCGCCGGTCTGTTTGCGCCAACGCTGGTTTTCCTCGCAGGCCTTTCTGAGTACCCACTGACCGATCGGACGGATCAACTGGGTTTCTTCCATCAGCGGAATGAAGACCGCCGGGCTGACCGTTCCCAACTCGTCGGAATGCCAGCGCAGCAGCGCCTCGGCACCGGCAATCCGGCCGCTTTTCGCGCAGATCAACGGCTGGAAGAAGACCGATAGTTCGCCGCGATCGAGTGCGTGGTGCAGCCGGCTTTCGATGCGCATGCGCTCCGCCGACCGGGCATTCATTTCCTGCTGGAAGAAGCGGAAAGCGTTGCCGCCCTGCTCGATCGCCACATACATGGCCGAGTCGGCGCTGCTGATCAGCCCTTCGAAGGTGTCGGCGTCGTCCGGGAAGAGGCTGATGCCGATACTGGCCGAGAGATGAATCTCGTGATTGTCGATGGTGATCGGTTTGCGCAATCGGCGTTGGCAGGCGGTGGCCATGGCGGCCGCGTCGCTGGCCGCAGCGATGTTGTTGATGATGATGGCGAATTCGTCGCCGCCCAGGCGACACAGACTGTCACCGGGTGCCATGCACGCCTTCAGCCGGCCGGTGGCCTCGACCAGCAGGCGATCGCCGGCGGCATGTCCCATCGTGTCGTTGAAGATCTTGAAGCGGTCAATATCGAGCGTCAGCAGGGCGACCTTGGTCTGGCGTGCCCGGGCTTGTTCTGTGGCGTGGCGAAGCTGATCGTGGAAGAGCAGGCGGTTGGGGAGTGCGGTCAGGGCGTCGAAGTGCGAGAGGAAAACCAGGCGGTTCTCGATTTCCTTGCGTTTCGTCAGATCCGAGAATACGGCCACATAGTTGCTGATCGTTCCATCCGCCTGGCGGGCGACGCTGATGTTCAGCCACTCCGGATAGAGTTCGCCGTTCTTGCGCCGATTCTCGATTTCGCCGCGCCATTCGCCATCGCTGCTCAGCGTTTCCCACATTTCGCGATAGAAAGTCGCTTCCTGCCGACCCGAACTGAGCAGATTGGGATTTTTCCCGATCACCTCGTCCGGGGCATAGCCGGTCACTGCCGAGAAGGTCTTGTTGACCATCAGGATGCGGTTCCTTGCATCGGTGATGATGATGCCTTCGGCGCTGTTCTCGAAAACCCGTGCCGCCAGCTCAAGCTGTTCGGCGGCGGCCTGGCGGAGAGCTTCCGCCTGCATGCTCTCGAGCGCATGGGAGAGGTTGTTGGCGAGGTCCTCAATCAGTTGCCGGTCGTTGCTGCTGAAGGCATCGAGACTGACATCGAGGATGCCGATATGGCCGATCGCCTGGCCCTGCTGGCGCAGCGGCAGGTTGATATAGGCCTTCAGCCCGTGATTGTCGAGTTGCTTCACCAACTGGTTTTCGAAGCAGTCCTCGACGTTGCAGTACACGGGGGCTTCGGCGATCTCGCCGGTGCTGCTGCGTCGGCTCTCGATCACTTCGTGGATCAGGCTTTCCTGCGGCCGGCAGTTGTCGGCGATCAGGATCTGCTGGTTGCTCGTCAGATGGACCCAGGCAATCGGGAACTTGCCGCTCTGGCAGAGCAGTTCGGCGACAAAGGTCAGCAGTTGGGCGGGTTCCCGGATGCGGACGATCGCCTGGTTGGCATCGCTGAGCAGCGTGAGAAGGCGGTTGAGTTGGGCAACCTGCTGTTCGGCCTGCTTGCGTTCGGTGATGTCGAGAAGAATGCCGACGATTCCGCCGACGCCGCCATCGGTTTGATGGAATACCGCTTTATGGAAGAGGACGTCACGCTCGTCGCCATTGGCGTTACTGACCGAGCTTTCGTAACTTTGATGGCCGCCGGCGACCAGCAGATCCATGTCGGCGCGGTGGTGCATGTAGGCCAGCGGCGGCGACTCGATATCGAATACCGACTTGCCCGAGATTTCCGCGCGCTTGACGCCGATGTATTTCTCGTAAGAACTGTTGACGCCGATAAAGCGCCCTTTGGTGTCCTTGAAATACAAGGGACCGGGAATCGCATCGATCAGTTGTTCCAGGAAATGCAGGTGTTCCCGCAGGCGCAGGTCGAGTTGTTCCTGCTCGGTGACGTCCTGGCCGAATTCGAGGATGTACTCGGGGTCGCCGGCTTCGCCGAGCAGGGCGGTCTTGCGCAGTTTGATCCAGCGGCTGGCCTGACCCGGCATGGTCAGGTGCTCGAGCGGAATTTCCTGCGGCGCCAGGCTGCTGATGACTTCGTCATCGCTCTGGTTGAGGCGGTCGGCGAGATTGCGGTCGTAGATTTCATCGTTGCTGCGCCCGATCAGGGTCTGCCGGGTGCGTCCGAGAATCTGCTCGCCGGAGCGGTTGATTCGGGCAATCCGCCGGTCGCCGGCACGTTTCAGAACAATCATTCCGGGAATGTGTTCGAAGATGCTGTCGAGCAGGCGATGCGAGCGTTCCAGCATTTTTTCGGCTTCCTGGCGGCCGGCGATTTCCTGTTCCAGTGCACCTTTCTCGTTATCGAGAAGCTGCGTGTGGCGCCTAACTTCCTGGGCGAGCAACGCCGGGCGCTTGAGCAATTGCAGGTTGATCGCGTACAGGGCCAGGCTGCCGAGGATCAGGTAGATCCAGGCGGCCAGGCCGGTGCCGTAGGGAACGCTGGCGGTGGGTGCGATATCGAAGTGAAGCTGGCTGTCCGCAGTCAGCCGGACGTCCCTGCTGGCCGCAATCGTGCTGCTGTCCTGGATGTTATCGAACAGCAAAGTTCCGGGAATCTGCCGATTCAGCGTGTGTTGCACGCGGATGGTCAGGCCTTCGCTGTTCAGCTCGGAAAACTGGGTAATCTGGGCCAGGGCGGTAAAGGGCAGGGCGATGCCGACCGATCCCCAGTAGCGGGTGCGCCCCTCTGGCGACCGGTTGGCCAGGGTTTGGGTGACGACCAACTGATTCCCGCGGACATTGATCGTCGGCTCACCGAGCGGTTCCGGATGTTGCCAGACGGCCGGGGTGGGCAGCGATTGGGTCGGCAGGTTGCCGGGAATGCCATTGCTGCGGGTGATGACGATCGGCGCCACGCCATCCGGCGAAATTTCGAGAATGGCCGCCGGCCCGACAATTTTCAGAACGCTGGCAATGGTTCTCGTGAGCTGGGGAATGTCCTGTTCGCGGAAGCTGTCGGCCAGGACAGTCGCTGCGGCAACCGTCTGGCTCAGGGTATTCGTGATGCGCTGGCCGTAGATTTCGGCGTGGTGGGTCGCCCGATTATCGAGTTCGGCGCTGGTACTGTGTTGCTGGTGGAAGAGATAAATGCCGACCGGCGCTACGAAAAGTAGCGTGATTCCTGCCGCGGTAAGGTGGGCAGCCTCCCTGGCTCGCTGCGCCACAACTTGCCAAACACTCATCCTCATCCCCCTCGCGCAACTGCTTATCCCCCGGCTTTGCCGCCGGTGTATTCATTACGCAAGATGAGTGCCAATAACTGCTTAGTGCTTTGTTTTTTCGTCTTTCAGCGGGTGAAAGGCGCGATTGATATAGGCGACGATGGACTGCACGTCACGCTCGCGGAGCACTGATTTCCAGGCCGGCATCGAGGTGTTGGGCAAGCCTTCGCGGATGGCGTGGCTGATGCTCTGGCGAGTGGCGGCAGTCATGAAGGCCGGGTCGCGCAGGTTGCGCGGGTGCGGTTCCATGAACTTGCCAATCCAGTTCTGGCCCGTCCCGTCGGCGCCATGGCAGAACGCGCAGTTCTGTTGGAAGAGTCGTTCGCCACGGCGTTCCAGCGGATTCATGCCGGCCACCTTGGGCGGAATTTCGTGCAAGGCATACGGACTGGCGCTGGTTGTCGCATCGACCTTGGGCGGATTGGCCAGGGAGAAGTTGTTGCGCGGGAAGGAGAGCGGGCGCGAGTCCCAGGTTATCTCGTCGTCAGTCGGGGCGCCCCGGTCGTGGCAGCTGACGCAACTGGACAAGTAGAGACGCTTGCCTTGGGCTTCCTCCGGCGTCAGGTTTTCCCAAGGTCGGGAAAGCGGTATCTCGCCTTTGGCAAACGGGAAGGCTGCGCGATAGCGTTCGTGCTCGGGCCAGCCATTCTCTACGGTATGGTAGGACGTATTGTCGGCTTTGCGCCGGACAAATTCGTCGACCACGAATTCAGCCACGGCTTGCATCTCCTGCTGGCTGAGAATGCCGGTGAACGGTTTCATCGCGGTGCCGGGCTTACCCTGGCTGAGCACCTCGCGCACCCGTTCGCTATTCAGGTAGGCCGGATCGGCCCGCTTGAAGTCGGTGGGGCGCGGCGTCAGATAGGTGGCGGCCAGTGTCTTGCCATCGCCGGAGTAGCCGTGGCAGAAGTAGCAACGGAAGTTGTAAACCGCCCGCCCTTCCTCGACCCGGTTCGTTGCCGAAGCGGTTGCGGGGAGAAAGGCGAGCGCTGCCAGCAAATAGAAAAAAGGCTTCATGAATTGACGGGGTTCAGTACCTATTTGGCTGCGGGCTTGCCTTGCACGAAGCGGCGGAAGACAAATTCACTGACGTCGGCGATTTCCTGATCAGTGAGCACCTTGCTCCAGGCCGGCATTTCGGCGCCGAGGCGGCCATCGTAGACTGCCGTGTAAATAGCCGGGCGATTGAAGGCGAAACGGAAGTTCTTGTCGATGAAATTGCGCGGCTTCGGATTGATGAAATAGGCGCGCGGTCCTTTGCCATCACCCTTGATGCCATGGCAGGTGGCACAGTTGGCCATGTAGAACTTTTGACCCCTGACCGGATCGCCGGTCAGGCCGTTGGCGAATGGCAGGGTCATGCCTTCGGATGCCTGCGAGCCTTGTCCGCCGTGTGCCTTGGTTCCGGAAATGCCGCTCGTCGCGGGCAGCATCAGTACAACCCGGACATAGTCCACCACGGCTTCGATGTCGGATTTCGGCAGGCGCCCGGAAAAAGCCGCCATCGCAGTGTTCGGCCGGCCGTTGGTGACCGAGTTCAGCATGCGGTCCCGGGTCAGTTCGGCACGAGCTTGCGGCGTCGAGAAATCCCGGGCGGGATCAGGCCAACCGAGCTGGGCGATCCTTGTCCACGGTCGCCATGGCAAACCATGCAGTTCTGCGCATAGACCGTGCGGCCGCGTTGCAGCTTGGGGTCAATGGAAAGCTGCATGAAGGTGGCGCGGATGTAGTCCACCACGGCCACGATTTCCTTGTCGTTAAGCTGGGACTTCCAGCCGGTCATCGCCGTTCCTTGCTTGCCGTGGGTAACGATGGTGAGCATCGTGTCACGCGTCAGTTCCGGGGCGCGGGTGAAATCCTTGGGTGGCGGCACCAGGCTGTTCTTGGCCCGGCTGTTGCCATCTCCGCGGTCGCCGTGACAGACCGAGCAGTAGTTGTGATACAGAACCTCGGGCTTGATCGGCCCGCCCTTGGTCGGGCGCTCGCCGCCGCTCGCGCTGAAAGCGGTGGCGAGGGAAAGAAGGGCGAATAGTGTTTTTGCAAGAATTTTTTGCCGAGTCATGGCGTCGCTATCTCCGACTGGAGGGCTGGGGTTGATGGTTGGTCGTTTTTGATAAGCAAAAACCAGGCCGATGCTGGATTGTGGCACAGGTATTGCTTCTCTGCATCTGTGTTGGAATGTCCAGATTTTAAATTTCTCCGGTGCTATCTCATCTTCGCCTTCATGCGTCGCCTCTTATTCTCGATGGTCGTGCTCGGTCTGCCGGTTATTGCCGATGTCGCAGCCGCAGACGCCTTCGGGAAGGGAAAGCTGATCCGCGAACTGAATGGCCGTGAGGTGTATGTTCAGTCCTGCGCCATGTGCCACGCCAATGGCGTGGGCGGAGCGCCCCGTCCCGGACGTCCCGAGGATTGGGTCGAGCGAGCCAAGAATGGGCCTGCGGCACTGATGGTTTCTGTCCTCCGGGGCAAGGGAGCGATGCCTCCTAAAGGCGGGAATGCTTCTTTGACAGCGGCGGAAGCGTACGTTGCACTGGATTTTATGTTGAATGGGTCGAAATAGGTTCCAGACGGGCTGCCGGGCATGATAAGCAACTCACCTCCCCGTAATTGCTCCGGTAGCCATTTTTCCGCAGCCCGAGGTTTCGGGCTGCGTTTTTTTTAAGGAATTCGGTTTGATCAAGACTGGAGCGATCTGGGGGCTGCTGGCGGGACTGCTGATTCAGGCCGTTCCGACGGGGGCGGCCGACATCCGTTCCACGCCCCATAACCTGGCGCGCCAAGGCCTGACGGTGGATGCCGATGAGGTTTGCGTTTTCTGCCATACCCCCCAATTGGCGGTCGATCTCGGCGGGCGGAGTGGGGCAGGGGTGCAACCCGCCTGGCAACCGTCGTTGCCCGATGCGCATTCGTTTGTGCTCTACGACGATATTGGCCGGCTGCAATTCGGCGACAAACTCGCGGTCGGATCGCAATCGATTGCGTGTTTGTCGTGTCACGATGCCAATCAGGCATTCTCGGTACAGGCCGCAGAGTCGGATCACCCGTTCGGCGTTCCTTATCGGGGGTTCTCGCGCGGGAACGAGCGTTCCAGGTTGCTGGCGGGCAAGAAGTCGGAGGATCTGCCTTCCCGGGAGGCCAAGGAAGTCAAATCCTTGGACGAGTTCCGTCTGCCCAGTCGGGGGGTGGTCGATAACCGGGTCGTGTGGTGGGTGTCGGCCGGCGGGGTGAGCGCTCTGCGCACGCGCGCCGACCTTCCCTTGTATGCCCGGAAGGTGGAGACGGGAGAGATTCCCTATGTGGAGTGCAGCAGTTGCCATGATCCGCATTCCTCCAACAAGCTATTCTTGCGCGTCAATAACGAAGGAAGTCGCCTTTGTCTGACCTGTCATGATAAATAGCTATATGGATAACGCTTGAGGTTTGATAGATATGAATGACCAGATGAAATGGCAAAAAGCCTCCGGCAAGCTGCTGCTTGCGTTGAGCGTCGCACTCGCGGTCGGGTGTGCCCCGGTTCAGGAGCGGCCGAAATCGGAGTCGGGATCGGATCAGCTGATCTATCCGGGGCCGCCGGACGAGCCGCGCTTTGTATTCGAGCGCACCATATTTGGTAGTGCCGATGTCGTGCCGCAACGCCAGGACCTTGCCCTGAAACGAGCCTTGACCGGTGAGTTAGGGACTTCCGAGGGCTTGGCCAAACCCTATGCGGTGGCGGTGCATAAGGGCAGGATTTTTGTCAGTGATTCGGCAGAGCGTTTCGTCAAGGTCTTCGATGTGGTCGAGGGGCGGTACTTTAAGATTGGCGACGATGACAAGGGGCCGCTGGCCAAGCCGCTGGGTATTGACGTTGATGCCAGCGGCAATCTATATGTTGCCGATGCGAGCGCCAAGGCGGTGATGGTCTATACGCGGGACGGCAAGTTCATTCGCAAGATCGGTGGGCCGAAAATCTTCGAGCGCCTGTCCAGTGTGACGATCGACTCCATCGGTCAGCGGGTTCTGGTTACCGATATTGGTGGCGTCTCCTCGGACCAGCACAAGGTCCGCGTTTTCGATACGGTCACCGGTAATCACCTGTTCGATCTCGGTAAGCGGGGTATCGGCCCGGGTGAATTCAATCTGCCCCGCGATGCCGCAGTCGGCAAGAACGGTCAGATCTATGTCGTGGATGGTGGAAATTTCCGGGTTCAGATCTTCGACCGCGATGGCAAATACCTGCAGAGCTTCGGTTCGGTGGGCAAACAGCTGGGCAACTTTGCCCGTCCGAAAGAGATTGCCACCGACGCTGCGGGCAATGTCTATGTTGTCGATGCGGCCTTTGGCAATTTCCAGATTTTCAATCCCGATGGCGATCTCCTGATGTTCATCGGGGAGCGTTCGGAGCGCAGTGGGCCAGCAAAATACATGTTGCCGTCGGGTATCTATGTTGATGAAGACGGCCGGGTTTATATGGTCGACCAATGGTTCAAGAAGATCGACGTTTTCCGCCCTCACGCCCTGGCGGCCGATGCTGGTTTTCTTGGGAAGCGCCCCAAGGTGCCGGGGCAGTAGCGACTTGCCAATCGTTGATTTCTGATTCCCGTCTCCGGGAACGAGGATTTCCAAGGGTTGGGAATAACCTCAAAAAAAACAAGGTTATATGGCGGTTATTTGGCAGATGTTCCAAAAATACAATGGAATTTGTGGTGTTTTTGGGTGGCACGGAACCTGCTCATATAGGACCGAGGCGAGCTGAATCTGAATGGCTCGGACTTGATCAATTACTTTTAGGTCGGGAGTTACGATATGTTCAAGCACACTGTGGGAAGCAGGCAACTGGCCGGGCGAATGCTCAGGCTGTTGGCTGGGGCTGCACTTGTCTTTGGGGTCGCTGCATCGCATGCGGCCATCAAGGACACCAAGCACAACCTTGGGGCCGACAATGCGGCAAACGAAAACTACATGACGACAGGTACCACTGAAATCTGTGTTTTCTGCCATACGCCGCACGCCTCGAATACTGCTGTCAAGGCGCCGTTGTGGAATAAGCCGGTCGCAGCCGGTACCAGCTACACGACTTACAACACGTCCACGTCGGCAACGATCGACGGTTCGGTTGATATGTCGGGTATTTCGCTGGCCTGTCTGTCCTGCCATGACGGCACCCAGGCCATGGATACCATGATCAACAAGCCGGGTTCCGGCGGTTATCTCGCCGCAGGCGCGGCGATCTCCGGCGGCGTCTGGACCGGTGCTCGTCAGAGTGGCGGCAAGATGACCAACGCTGGCGAATTCATTGCCAATCTGAGTCAGGATCTGACCAATGACCATCCGGTCGGTATTCAGTACTGCGGCGGTGGTATCAGCACCGGCGGTGCTTCGACGGTCGCTGCCAGTACTGCAGCAACCGCTTGCCGCGACAAGGATTTCAATGCCCCGGCGAACGACCTGATTGGCGGCGCTCGTGCCTGGTGGGTTGATACTACTGCGGGAACGACCGGTACTCGTGAAAAGACCGACATGATTCTCTACGCTCGTATCGGTTCCCTTGGTTCCGACGTCGAGAATGGCAAGTACCAGCCGTTCGTCGAGTGTGCCAGCTGTCACGATCCACACTCCAGCAACACGACTTTCCTGCGTATCGAAAATACGCAAAGCGCGGTTTGCCTAGCCTGCCACAATAAGTAAGCCTGTAGCGAACAAGGATCAAATCCGCCAAGCGGGCCGGGACACATTGTGTTCGGCCCGTTTTTTTATTTAGGAGAAGCCAAGTGAAAATATGTTTCAGTGTCCGCCGCCCTCGCCGGGTGGTAATGGTGGCCCTGATTGCCGGTCTGCCTTTGATTTCAGGGGCGCAGGATGTCGCTCCGGTAGCGACGGTTCCGACCGAAGCCAAAGCGGTTCAAGCGGCGCCCCACCAGAACAGTCACGGTAATATTTTCGCGATCATCAACGGGCGGGAAATTCTGACGGAAGACTACGAGGCTGCTTTTACAACCTTGGTTCGCCAGCGCTTCTACCACGGTCAGATTCCCGAGGCCGAACTAGTCGGCGTGCGCGAAGAGATCAAGACAAAGCTGGTGCAGCGTGTGGTACTGCTGGAAGAAGCCGAGCGGCGGAAAATCGCGCCCGATGATAACCAGATTCAAGAAACCATTGCCAGTTACGAGAAGCGCTATGCGACCAGCCCGCAGTGGCAGGAGAACCGTGAGCGCCTGTTGCCGGATCTGAAAAAACAATTGGCCGAGCAAAGCCAGATCGCGCTGCTCGACAAGCAGGTCAGGGCAGTTCCGGAACCGGACGAAAAGGCTGTGCGGGCTTTCTATGAGAAGAATCCGCAACTGTTCGTCGAGCCCGAAAAGATTCGCCTGGCTGTAATCCTGCTCGCGGTCGATCCGTCGTCGCCGGCCACGGCCTGGCAGGCTACTCGCGAAGAAGCCCAGGCCATCTACGGCCGCCTGAGCGCCGGTGCCGACTACGACGAGGCGGCTCGCATGCATTCGAGCGTCTATGCGGACAAGGGTGGCGACATGGGTTATCTGCATCGCGGCATGTTGCCGGAGACGATTCAGGACAAGATCGACAAGTTCGAGGTCGGCAAGATAAACGAGCCGATGGATACCCTGGAAGGGGTCGCGATCTTCAAATTGCTCGAACGGGTGGTTGCCAAGAAGCGCGATTTCGCCGACGTCGAAAACCGAGCACGCGAATTGCTCATACGTGAACGTCAGGACAAGGCCTGGAAAGATTTGATCGACCGACTGGTCGCCAAGGCCAAAGTCAAGTTCATGTATTTCTCAACAGCGGAGCAGCGGGAAACCGGCAAGAACTAGGGCTGGTTTTCAGTACAGGTGGCGGTGGCAAAACGTGTTCTTCCGAGCAGACTGGTCTCACCCGGACGCCTTATGGCGGGTCTGGCCGGTGGGGTATTGGTCTGCTGTTCTTCCGCCGTCTGTGCCGCCAGCGCGGTTGAATCCAACCAAATTCCCAGCCCGGAGCGGCAACTGGTTACGGCCATTCAGGCGGCCTACCCGGGCGATGGGATTGCGGGGAGCGAGTCCTCGTTACGCCTGAGTCCGGTACTGGTCTTGCCCGCGGTGGCCGGTGCTGCCCCGCGCTGGAGCGAGGGGGCGGACGAGGCGACGTCGCTGCGGGTGGCGTCAGAGCTTGCGCTGCCTGGCGCTGAACTGCCGTCGCCCAGCGCGATACTGCCACCAGTGGTAACGGGCGAGAAGGACCTGCGCCTGAGTCAGGCCATGGGACTGACCAAGTCACCAAGGATGACGCCGCGCTGGATGACGCAGCCGGATGGCCCGACGCAGTTGCGTCCGTCGCGAACCCTTTCGATGCCGGGTGCCGCCGGTGCGGGGCGGACGCCACCGCCGGGAACGACAGTTGTTCCATTGGCCGGCGATGAGGGTGAGCTACCCATTGACGGGGGCTTCGTTGGTACTCAACCAGCGGTAGCGCAAGCAGCCGCCGGGCAGGGCGAGGCAGTGACCCCGAGCACGGGTATCGCCGGGCTGGGTTGGGAGATTCCGCCAATCCGTTGGGGGGGCAGTCTCGGCTATTCGATACAGAAAAGTACTTCGAACTCCGGTACGTCGTCCACGTCGTCCACCTCCCAAGGCTTGCTGGCAAATCTGAATGTTTCAAGCTATATCTACGCCCCGTGGTTCGCAACGGTTTCCGGCCGCATAGGTATCACCAATTCCAATTCGAGTAGTTCGGCTTCCTCGGCAGGAGAGGGGGATACCAACCAGTCAGCCAATATCATTGGCGGTGGCGAATTATCGATGTTTTCAAGCAGCCGCTTTCCCTTCCGGGCTTACTTCGACCGTTCGGACAGCCGGACCAGCGGCACTATCGTCAGGCAGGATTACGTCAATACACGGATGGGATTGAGCCAGAATTACCGCACCGAAGACGGGCAGAGCAGCGGGAACTTCATGTTGGACCGGAGCAGCGTTGAAACCAGTGACCGGCGCAATGATTCGGTGACCTCGTTGTCGGGGTCTTACTCGACTCATACCGGACTTTGGCAGCACAACATGAATGCCCGGTACTCGCAGAGCGAGCGCCAAGGTACTGGGGAAGGTGTCCGACTAATCGGCTTCAACACTTCGCACAACGCCAATCTTTCCGAATATGCCAATCTCGGAGCCACCGTCAATTATTCCGACAGCGATATGCAGACGGCCAATTCGGATGGTGGGCTCTTGTCAAATCGCGGGCGATTTCTCCAGGTCTACGGTTATGGCTCCTGGATGCCTGAGTTCGAAGACCTCGATGATCTGCCGCTGACATTGAATGGCAGCCTGCGCTACGGCAGCCAGGAAACGCAATTCGGCGACTCGAAGTCCGCCGCTCAAACGGTCGGTGCCAATCTTTCGGCGCTCTACCGGTTTTCGAATAATCTGAGCGCGTCGTTGAATACGGCGCTCAATCATATTGCGGTCTCCAATGGCGAGAGTCGACTGCTGACCCTAGTTGGTAGCAACATCAATTACGTCGGGAATCCTCTCACTATTGGGAATTTTTCTTATAATTGGAACGTCGGTGGCAACGCCAACTGGCAAAGTGGCTCCGGCGAAACCCCTGCCAGCAGTCTGCTCGGCGCTACTGCCAGCCACTCAGTAAACCGTGCCTATCAGATTGCTACCGGTCAGACGCTCTCCCTTGGTTTTTCACAGTCGCTGATTGCAACGAGCAGCCAGTCGATCGGGACTTCGCAGTCGCTCTCGAACAACCTGTCGCTGAACTATGGCGTGTATTCCGGCGACCGCTTCTCGGGATCGCTTTCCGGGATGCTTTCCGATGTCTACAGCACCGGCGTCAACGCCCAGCACTACAAGAATATGAATCTCGGTCTGGTTGTCCAAGGCCAGCTTTCCCAGCAGTCTTCGCTGAACGTGAACCTGATGTTCAACTGGTCGGATCAGACCAACCAGACCCAGGATTCCTTTGGCTTGGCGCAAACCATGAACAGCGAACGGATGACCCTGAACGGTTCGGTCAACTACAGTCACCTGCGCTTCGCTGGCGTCCGCGGTCTGCGCTACAACGTGCTGTTCGCTGCTGATACGCGTCTGCGGGACGATCGACTGTTCGGCGACGTCAATGCCGAGCAGGACAGGAGCCGTCTGTCGCTGACCAATCGCCTCGACTACGCGATCGGTCTGCTCAATTTCCGCCTGTCCTTGGTGAACAACGACGCAGGTGGCAAGAAAAATGCTCTGCTCTTCTTCCAGGTAACCCGGCAATTTGGATCTTATTGATTCTGGGGGTTGGGGTTGTAGGGCGGTGCTTTAAATCAAGAGGAAATGTAATGAAAAAACTCTCGAAATTGAGAGCAGGATTCCTGGCGGGGCTGATCTTCACGCTCACTGCCGTTTTCTTTGTGGACATCAAGGATGCTCAGGCCGAGTACGGCGACGTCGTGATCAACAATTACTCCGACGGTGCCGGCATGCGGCCGGTGGTTTTCCCGCACTGGTTCCACCGCATGCGTTTCCGCTGCAAGGTTTGCCACGCCGACCTCGGGTTCAAGTTCAAGGCCGGTGGCAACGAAATCAACATGGTCAAGATTATTGATGGACAGTTCTGCGGGGCCTGCCACAACGGCGAAATCGCCTGGTCGGTCGAAAACTGCAATCTCTGCCATTCGGGCAAGCCGAATACCCCGACGCAGGTGCATGAAAGCACGGTCCAGAAGCTGGCGCAGCCGACCGGCACGCCCAAGAAATAAAAGGTGCAACCATGAAGATTTCCAAAACAATCGCACTGCTGGCGACTGCGCTGGCGCTTTCCAACCCGGCGCTGGCCGATGTCGGCAAGGATGTTTACACCAAGGTTTGCGTGACCTGTCATGCGACCGGCCTGGCCGGCGCTCCCCGCTACGGCAATGCCGCCGACTGGGGGCCGCGCGTCAGCGGTGGCATAGCCGGACTCTATCAAAGCGCCCTCAAGGGAACGCCCAAGGGAATGCCGGCCAAGGGCGGGCATATGACCCTGCCGGATGCTGACGTCAAGGCAGCGGTCGATTACATGCTGGGTTCCGTCAAGGATGCCCTGAAGACCGCAAAGGCCGAACCGGAAGCCAAGAAGGAAGAGCCGAAGAAGGTCGAGGCCAAGAAGGAAGAACCGAAGAAGGTCGAGCCCAAGGCTGCCCCCGCGCCTGCCCCGGTCGCCGCCCCCGCCCCGGCACCGACCCCGGTAGCTGTCAGCACGGCCAGTTCGGAAGATGTGAACTCGTTCAACCGACTCCTGAAACCGGCCAGCAAGCGCAATCTGCCGCCGCCGGAAGATGGTATCCATGATCCGGCCAATGACGGTACGCATGCTCTGCAACCGCCGCTCACCGCTTTTGGCACGCTGCCGAAGAGCATGGCCGGCAACCGGATCAACTGGGTGGAGGCCATCGCGCAGAAGAAGATCAATCCGCGCTATGACCGCAATGATCCGAAAGCCGAGCCGATCGTGATGGATCTGAACATCGTCCGCGAAGTCAAAGGTTCGATGCCGGACGTGGTCTATCCCCACAAGCAGCATACCGAGTGGCTCGATTGCTCGAATTGCCACCCGGCGATTTTCGTGCCGCAGAAGGGCGCCAACCAGATCAGCATGGCGGCCATTCTCTTGGGTGAGAAATGCGGTGTTTGCCATGGCAAGGTTGCCTTCCCGGTTTCCGAGTGCCGCAGTTGCCACTCGAAGAAGAAGGATATGGCCAAGGTAGCGGCACCTGCCGTAGAGTCTAAATAAGTCCGAGGGCGGCGATTCCGGAGAATCGCCGCGCGGGACCTGGAGAAATTGAATGAATAAGAAATTGTTGTGTGAATTGGGTTCCTTGGTACTGGTCGGTGCGCTGGCTCAGAATGTCTGGGCGCAATCAGCACCTGCTGCGGCGCCGGAGAGTGCGGCGACGCGCCTGGCCGGTGGCAAGATCGACAAGGACCAGCTTAATTTCAATATGGAGTCGGTCGGCAAACTGCTCGAAAGCTCATCGGCTGCGCGCCAGATCGAGTCGAGCAAAGCGCCGGAAGCGATGGCGCGCCGAGAGAAAGCCCGGGAACTCTACAAGTCGGCTCGCCAGGCGCTCGATGCCGGCGATCTGAACAAGGCGTCGGCGCTGCTGACCGAAGTTCGCTCGTCCTTCTTCGACGCCGTTCGCTTCGCCGCCCCGAAGAAGTCACCGCCAAGAAACTGGAAGCCGATTACCGCGCCCGGCTGGATAGCGTCAATGCGCTGCTCAGCGCCTACAAGCGGGTTGCTGGCGAGAAGGGCAGTGCCTCGAAGACTGTCAATGAAACCGTCGGCCAGATTGAAAAATCGGTTGCTGAAGGCAATCGCCTGGCGCAGGCCGGCAAGTACAAGGAAGGCCGTACCGAACTTGATCGCGCCTATCTGGTGGCCAAGGCCGGCATCAGTTCGTTGCGCAGTGGCGATACGCTGGTCCGCTCGCTGAACTTTGCCAGCAAGGAAGAGGAATACCAGTACGAAATCGACCGCAACGACACGCACCTGATGCTGATCAAGGTGCTGGTCGAAGAAAAGCGCGCGACCAATGCCATGCTCGATCAGCAAGTCCAGACCCTCGTCGGCAAGTCGAGGGACCTGCGTCAGGCCGCCGAGTCCGCCGCGGCGAAGAAGGATCATGCGCAGGCAGTCAAATTGCTCGAAGATTCCACAGCCGAGTTGGTGCGAGCGATACGGAATGCGGGTGTCTACATCCCTGGTTGATGCTTTCCATGTGTTGAAAATCCTGACCGGAGGCCCTGGCGGCCTCCGGCTGGCTTTCTGCGGCGCTTTTTTGGCGCTGCTGGCGGCCGCTGCCGCAGCCGGGGAATGGCCGGCTCTGGCCAAGGACGGCATTCACGACCCGCGTTCGCGGGGAACCAAGATCCTCCAGCAGCCCGCCGAGGCGCTCTCCAAACTGGCCCCGGACCATGCCGGCAATCAGGTGCGCTGGGTTCAGGCCCTGGAAAACGGCGAAATCCGTCCGCGCGAGAAGCTCTTCCCGCAGACGGTGATCCGAAAACTGGATCAGGACATCATTCTCGACGCCAAAGGCGGGATGCCGGCGGTGCGTTTCCCGCATCGCCAACATACCGAGTGGCTCGATTGCGTGAACTGTCATGAGGGGATCTTCAAGACCCAGACCGGGACTTCGCAGATTTCGATGTTCAAGATTCTGCAAGGCGAGCAGTGTGGCGTTTGCCACGGAGCGGTCGCTTTCCCGTTGACCGAGTGCATGCGCTGCCACAGCATTCCGAAAGCTGGCGCAAGCAAGCCTGCGCTGCCGGCCAACGTCGATCTCCTGATGCATCAGAAAAATGAGCGGCGGCCATGAGCCAGTTTCATAATCAATTGCGTCGGGCCGGCACTCTCGTTTTCGCGGCGATCATGGTGTTCGGTGGCATGATCGAGAGCCGGGCAGAATACGCCGATGTGGTGATCAATCGGCAGGCCGAAAAGAACGGGATGCGACCGGTAGTCTTCCCCCACTGGTTTCATCGCATCCGTTTTCGCTGCAAAGTTTGTCATGCCGAACTCGGTTTCAAGATGCGCGCCGGCTCGAACACGATTACGATGACGGACATCATCGAGGGCCGCTTCTGCGGCGCTTGCCACAACAACGATATCGCCTGGTCGCCCGAGAATTGCGATCTCTGCCATTCCGGCAAACCAGGCTTGCCAACGGGGGTTTTTGGTGGACACGAGACATCCGGACCCGGGCGCTGGTGAGGCGTCCTTCCCACCTGTAGCGACCAATTGGCCGCGCCGGCGATTCCTGCTGGCCGGTGTGGGCGGCAGTGCGCTGCTGGCCGCCGGCCTGGCCGGCGCCCAGAGCAAAGTGCTGCAGCCCGGTCCGGCGTACATGGGTGCCCGGCTACTGGCGCGGATCAACGAGTCCGGCTTCCCCGACCTGCGCGCCGACAATTTCGGGCCGATGACCCTGTTCGTCGCCCCGGTGGCGGTCGCGGTCAGTCCGCAGCGCGACATCTACATCGCCGACGCCGGACTGTCGGCCTTGTTCCGTTACGATCCGATGCAGGATGCGATGTCCGTCGTGCGCGGTGTCCGGGTTACCCAGCAGACCCGGCTGGCGGCGCTGAGCGATGGTTCGGTGGTGGTCGCCAATGGCGGTGCCGTGCCGGCCACCCGTTTCTCCCGAACCGGACGGCCGATGCAGACGCTGAACCCGCAACTGGGCTCCGCCTTCTACGACGAGGTCACCGTCGATACGACGAGCGGCCGCTATTACGGTCTCGACCGCGTCCAGCGCCGCCTCGAGGAGATCATGCCCCATGGTCGCGCGGCCACCGTTCTGCCGGACGGCCTGTTGCCCGAACAGCCGATCACCATGGCGATGGATGGCCGGATGCTCTATGTCGCGGACCGTGCCTGCCAATGCGTCGTCGCCATCGAGATGTTCGCCAGCCGTAACCTGACTGTCGTTGCCGACGATGCCGGCCAAGTCTCGGCGCTGGCGGCTGGCGACGGCTGGCTGGTCATTGCCGATGCCCGGGATCGCGTGATCCGCGTCTATCGCCAGGGAACGCTGCTCGCCGATCCCGAATTCGGCACGCTGGGCCTGGTCGAGCCGCGTGGGATGGCGATTGCCAACCAGACGCTTTACATTGTCGATATGGCAGCTCGCCGTCTGCTCACCTTCAGGATGCGCGCTTGAAACGCTTGCTGATCCTTGCGTTCCTTGTCCTTCTCGGCGGCTGTGCCACCGAGAAGCAGGTGCTGCGCTTCGATCCGACGCGGGCGGCCACGGCACAGCGCATCTATTTCCCGCCGGTAAGCGACGAGGAAGTACCGCGTTATGTCTATGTCGGCGAATTGATCGGCGAGCACAATTTCGTCCCTGCCGAACCGACCAAGAAAAACTATCTGATCGAGGCGCTCAAATGGGTGGCCGGTCTGCTCGACCTGCAGAATCCGGTGGTCTTGCAGCGGCCGCAGTCCGGTACGGTGGACGAGAACGGCCGCATCCTGGTCACCGACGTCAGCCGTGGTGCCGTCTACGTTTTCGATCAACCCAATGGCGTGCTCGATGTCTGGGAATTTTCCGACGGCTTCCGGCGCTTCTCGGCGCCCACGGGCATTGCGCTGGGGCCGGCCGGGCGGGTTTTCGTCGCCGATTCCGAACGCAAGGAAGTGATCGTCCTCGATCAGAAAGGCAATGGTCAGAGCGTGATCGGCCAGGGTGTGCTCGAGCGCCCGACCGGCCTGGCCTGGGATGCCAATGAAGCCCTGCTCTACGTGGCCGATACCCAGGCTCACCAGATCAAGGTCTTCGATGTGACCGGCCGCCAGGTCAGGACTATCGGCCAACGCGGCGAAGGGCCGGGCGAGTTCAATTTCCCGACCTACCTGTCGCTTAACAATGGCAAGCTGCTGGTCGCCGATACGATGAACGCTCGGGCTCAACTCATCACCCTCGATGGTAGCGCCGCCCCGCTCATCATCGGCGAGCGGGGTACCAAGATCGGTAATTTCGTCCGCCCCAAGGGCGTTGCCACCGATTCCGAGAACAATATCTATGTGGTCGAGTCCTATTACGACCATTTGCTGATCTTCGACGATCAGGCTCGATTTCTGCTCCCAATTGGGGGAGCCGGCAAGGAGGCCGGGACTTTCTATCTGCCGGCAGGCGTCTGGGTGGATAGGGGAAATCGTGTTTTTGTGGCGGATACATTCAATGGTCGAATAGCGGTTTTTCAGTTTTTGGGTGGGGGCGCAGAGAATGGGAATTAGGAGTGGTCACCTCGGGCAACGCCTGCTGCAGATTGCCGGTCTGACTTTCTTCGTCGCGTTCGTCTTCCTGCGCTATGGCATGGAGCAGGTGCAGGCGGCCCGGGTTTCCGACATCCGCGGCACCAAGCACAACCTTTCGGCGGCAACCGATGGCTCGGGTTACGTCAATCCCAAGTCGGGTGCCGGAACGGTGCCGACCCGCAATATCAAGGCAGCCTCCGAGACCCAAATCTGCGTCTTTTGTCACACGCCGCATGGAGTAGCGACCGGTGCCACGCCACTATGGAATCGCAAGCTGGCAGGTAACGGCTACACCCAGAGCTATGTGCTCTACGATTCCAATACGCTCGACGCCAAGCAGGTGCAAGGCTCGCTCGACCAGCCCGGCGGCAGTTCCAAGCTTTGCCTGTCCTGTCACGATGGCACGGTCGCCGTCGGCAACGTCAATGTCCTGAACGGCATCAGCCCGACGCCCAATCCTCAGGGCAGCAGCACCATAACCACGACCGGCGCCTCGACCACGATGCCCACTGGCTCTGGCGCAACCACCGGCTTTACACGCAACCTCGGTACCGACCTCACCAACGACCATCCGATTTCGGTTTCCTACAACGATGCGCTGGCGTCTCGCGATGGCGAACTCCGTGCGCCGAGTGCGAATAGCACCTTGATCGGGGTCCGCACCTCGACCATCAAGCCCACGCTCAAACTCGAAAATACCGGCACGCCGGGGGCCAATCAGGCCCAGGTTCAATGTGCCACCTGCCACGATCCCCATATTCGGGAAACCAATGAGGCGGTAGTTGGCAATCAAAAATTCCTGCGCCTGAACCGCTTCCAGCACAAGCAGCATGCCGTGGCGCCGGCGGGCTTCGATCCGGCCGACAATACCGGCGATATCATCTGCCTGGCCTGCCATGACAAGGCTGGAGCCTCATGGCTTTTCTCGGCACACGCCAATCCGGCAGTCGCCAATGAAACCTACAAGGCGGCGGCCAGCACCCAGCGCGAATTTCCGGCCAACCTGCCGGTCTGGCAGGCCGCCTGCTTGAATTGCCACGACACCCACACCGTGCAAGGTGCCCGCCGCCTGCTGCGCGAAGGAACGGACAGCGTCTCGTCGCCGAAGGGCGGGGGCAATCCGGCGTTGGAACAGGTTTGTTATCAATGTCACACCACGACAGCTGCCAGCATCGTGACTACGGTCAGCGGTGGGGCACCAGACATCAAATCGGATTTCGACCTCGGGCGGCGCATGCCACTGACCGTTGGTACGCCCGAAGTACATGATCCGAGCAGCTCGGTCAATGTCAGCGGCTTTCTCGATTGCAGTCAGTCTGGCAGCCAATGTGGCAAGGACCTTATCGAGTCGCGCCAAAACCTGGGGCTTGGCAACACCAGCAACCGCCATGCCGAATGCACCGACTGCCACAACCCCCATCGCGTGATCCGGGCACGGAATGGTCTGCCCGGCGCGCTGACTGCGGCCAACACCCAGGATGTAATGCAGAATGGCGCCAGCGGCGGCGTTCACGATCACCGAGACGCAGCCATGACCCACACCAACATCATTTCCGGCGTGCTACGCGGCTCCTGGGGCGTCGAGCCGACCTACGGCTCGGCGAGTTTCCATGCCTTGCCGACCAGTTATACCATCAAGCGCGGCGACCCGGGGAGCAGTGCAGCAACCGATGTCGGCCAGACCTACGTCACCCGCGAGTATCAGATCTGCCTGAAGTGCCACTCCGATTTCGGCTATTCCGACAACAACCTGCATGTCGATAACGGCGGTAATCGCCCGCTGGTCGGGGCGGCTGGGACGACCAGCGGCACCAATGGCCTGACCATGTATACCAACCAGGCGAGGGAGTTCCAGGCACCCTCTGGGCACAATACCGGGTCGACTGGAACCAATCTCGGCGTCGAGGCCGGGGCCAACAGCACCTTCGCCAACAATAATCACCGTTCCTGGCATCCGGTGATGGCGCCCACCGGTAGAACGGCGGCCTTGCGCAATGTGACGGCGACCAGTGCTTGGCGGACACCGTGGAGCAATGCGCTGGGTACGCAAACCATGTATTGCACCGACTGCCATGGATCGAACGTGTCTTCGGGAACCTCGGTCATCCCCGACACCGGCAAGCCGTGGGGGCCGCACGGCTCGACCAATGATTTCATTCTGAAGGGAACCTGGGACAAGGAGTCGCGCTCGAGTACAGCGACCATCCTTTGCCTTAAATGTCACAACCCGACTAGTTCCAGCGGGTTTTCCGGTGGCGGTCGAGGCAATCTGCATAATTATCATCTCGACAAAGTGCCCGGGCTGGAGTGCACCTGGTGCCACGTCGCCGTGCCTCATGGCTGGAAGAACCGTTCCCTGCTGGTCAACCTGAACGATGTCGGCGAGGAGGCTGGCTTTGCCGCAGGTTCGAGCTTCGAGGTATCGATCAACGGTAACAGCGACTATTACACCAAGGAACCCTATTACCTTGAGTCCAAATTGAAGGTTTACAGCTTCGGGACCAGCGGTTCGTGGAGCGAAGGCAACTGCGGGTCGCGCAGCAAGGCGGCCGGCAGTCGGATCAATTCGACCAATGGCAATTCAAGCAACAATACCAATCCCGCCACCGGCAAGGACTGGATGAGAAATACCTGCAATCCGCCGCCATGATGCGTCTGCTGGGTTGGCTCGGGTCGCTCCGCCTGACGCTGGCCGCCTTCGTCTTTCTCGGGGCCGGCATTCTGATTGCCTATCTGAACGAGAGCCATACCAGTCCCTGGCTGGTCTCGTCCTTGGTTCTGCTCGCCGTCAATCTGCTGGCGGCCATCCTGACCCGGCCATATTTCCGCCAGCAGAAGCCCTTGCTGCTCTTTCACCTGGCGCTGTTGGCGCTGATCCTGTTGATCGCCCTGGGGCGTCTGACCTATCTCAACGGGCAGGCCGAAGTGGTCCAGGAAACCGAGTTTGCCGGCGATGTGCTGGTCACCGGTGAGGGGGTCTGGCATCGCCGGACGCTGGACAAGCTGCGCTTCATCAATCACGGCTTCAGCATTGCCTACGGTGAAGGGCTGTATCGTTTGCAGACGCGGAATCGGGTCAGCTGGGTCGATGCGGCCGGCCAGCGGCATCAGGATGTCATCGGCGACCATGTCCCCCTGGTGCTCGATGGCTACCGCTTCTACACGACATCGAACAAGGGGTTCGCGCTGATCTTCGACTGGCTGCGGCCGGGCCAGCCGATAATTCGCGGTTCGATCAACCTGCCCAGCTATCCGGTGAATTCGACGGGCCAGGCACAGCAATGGGTCTTGCCAGGGATGACCGAACCGGTCTGGGTGATGCTGCAACTTGACGAGGAACTGATCAAGGAGGATCAGCCGGGTGAGTTCCGCTTGCCGACCAACTATCGCATCGTCGTGCGCTATCTCGACCAGCGTTACGAGTTACCGGATTTTTCCGGTCGCGATTTGTCCCCACGCCAGCGCAGCGTCGAACTACCAGGGGGGCGTCTGGTCTATGCCGGGATGCGTTCGTGGATGGGTTACAAGGTGACCTATGATCCGACGCTCTACTGGCTGCTCGCCGTTGCAGTGCTGGCGGTCCTTGCGCTGGGCTGGCATTTCTGGCGAAAGTTTAACGCGACGCCCTGGAATGCCTGAGCTGGCATCTTGATTGCGTAGATAATTCCCATCCTTTGGAAATGCAGGCAGGAGAAGCAATTGGACTTGATGGTTGAATTGAGGGTTCTGTGGGCTGCGGTGATCGCCTATGTGCTGGCCGGCAGCCTGGCTATTTTCGGCGTGCTGCTCAAGAAACATCCCGAAAGGGTGACCCTGGGCCTGATTCTGCTCGGCCTGGCCCTGCATACGGTTGCCATTGCCGCGCGTTGGCAGCGTCTCGACCACGGCCCCTTCGTGACCATGTTCGAGATTCTGTCGAGCAATATCTGGAGCCTGATGTTGGCCTTCTCCATTGCCTACTGGCGGCTGCCGGCGGTACGGCCAGTAGCGGCGGTGGTGATGCCCATCCTGTTTACGATGATGGGCTGGCTGATGACGGTCAGTCCGGGCGAGGCTCATCTGCCACCGACATATCACACGGTCTGGCTGTTCATCCATATCGGTTTTGGCAAGGTATTCCTCGGCGCCGTGCTGGTCGCGGTCGGCCTCTCCGGGGTCATTCTGCTGCGCCAGACGGCGAGGGGGGGGGATTGGTTCCAGCGCTTGCCAGCCGATGATCGCCTGGGCGAACTGGCCTATCGCTGCATGGCTATCGGTTTCGTCTTTGAAACGCTGATGCTGATTGCCGGGGCGATTTGGGCGCAGGATGCTTGGGGGCGCTATTGGGATTGGGACCCGCTGGAAACCTGGGCCTTCATTACCTGGATTATCGTCGGCGTATCCCTGCATGCACGGCTGACCTTCAATCTCTCGCCGCGCCTTGGTGCTTGGCTGGTTCTCGCGGTCTTCATCGCGGCCTTTCTGACCTTCTTCGGGGTGCCGTTCATTTCCGAGACTCCCCATCAGGGTGCTGTCTGATTTTCGGCAGCCATTCATGACACTCCAATCTGCTGCGATCGATCGCCAGCCCGGGACTGTTGAAGAGTCATCGGCGCAGGCGCTTGCCGTGTCCTGGTGGTTCATGGCGCTACTGGCCTTGGGAGCATCGACGCTGTGCGCAATGGTCCTGGTCTTTGCGCGGACGCCGTTTCTTGGTTTCGGCGCCGAGTTATTCCGTACTGCCTTGGTCCTTCATGTCGATCTGGCGGTTGTTGTCTGGTTTCTGGCTGTCGCGGCCGGAGTCTGGTTGCTGGCGATCCCGGTCACCTGCTGCGTCTTGGCGCGCTGTGCACGAGCCGGCATCTGGCTGGCCGGTGCTGGCGTACTGGCCATGCTGCTGTCGCCGTTCGCGGACGAGGCCACTCCCATCCTGGCTAACTATGTGCCGGTGCTCGACAGCCCGCCGTTCTATTTTGGCCTGGCCTCCTTTCTGGCGGGGGTCGGCCTGGCGGGAATGGCGGCACTCGCCAGCCTGGCCGGCCATGGATTTTCCCGCTCCGATGACTGTGATCCCGGTTTTTGGCGTTGGATGGTGGCGGCCGCCATCGTTGCCTTCTGGGCAGCCATCCTGGTCTTCCTGCTGGCGCTGCGCGGCGCTGGCGACGACGTATCTCTCGACAGCCGTCTGTGGGGCGGGGGGCATGTGCTGCAGATTGTTCATACCCTGATGCTGATGGCGGCCTGGCTTTGCCTGGGGCGCGAAGCGCTGGCACTGGTTAGACTGGGGCGCGCTGTTGTGATCGGCCTGGTCGCCATCGAATTGCTGGCTGTATTGGCAGATTTGCTTCTCGCGCTGAGTTTTCCTGTCGGCAGTCGGGCCTACCGCAGGGGATTTACCGAGGTGATGCGCTGGGTGACCTGGCCGGCGCCGGTCATCCTGGCCAGCTACCTGCTGATCGGCTATGCCCGGCTGGGCAAAGTCCGCCGTTTGGCGCTGGTTGATCGTTGCCTGATCGGCTCGATTGCGCTTTTTGTGCTTGGATGCCTTGTCGGCGCCAGTATTCGCGGTGAAACAACGGCAGTCCCGGCGCATTACCATGGCACGGTCGGTGCCGTGACCTTGGCCTACATGATTTGGGCACGGGGCGCCTTGGAGCGTTTTGGCCTTGCTCTGAGCCAAGGGTGGTCGTGGCGCTGGCAGCCATTGATCTACGGAGCTGGCATCGGTCTGATGGTGCTTGGACTGGCTTGGGCGGGGCGACTCGGCGTGCCGCGCAAGGCGCCGCATGTCGATACGACTGTGGTTGAAAATATGCACAACGTGGCGATGGGGCTGGCTGGCGTCGGCGGATTGCTGGCGACGGCAGGGGCCGGTATTTTTGTGCTGTGGATATTGATGGCGATCTGGAAGAGGCGAAGCGACTAAATGGAAACTAATGCCCTGCCCAAGGCGGCAGACCAACAACGGTTAATTGACAGCGATCTGGGCAGAACTTTGCTGCTTGGCGCAATTGTTGCCGCGTGTGCGATTGCTCTCTACTTCGGCTGGGATAGTTCGCCAATGAGCGGTGGAATCCAGCCCGACAAGCACGTGGAGCACAAGGTCAAGGAAGAACTGGATCGCCGATTCAAAGAGGGTGTGCTGATGCTGCATGCCAAGCAGTACGAGCATGCGCTGACCGCCTTTCACCGGGTGCTGCAACTCGACCCCAAGTTGCCCGAAGCCCATGTCAATGCCGGCTATGCCCTGCTCGGCATGGGTAATTACCAGGCGGCGGCAGACTTCTTCGATACCGCGACCACGCTGCGGCCGAACCAGTTGAACGCCTATTACGGCCTGGGCGAAGCGCTTCAGGCGATGGGCGACAAGCAGGCTGCCTTGCAGGCCATGGAAACCTATTTGCATCGCAGCCCGGCCGAAGATCCGTTTCGGCGCAAGGCGGAGGCGGCAGCCTGGGAATTGCGCGCCGAACTGGAGAAGAGCAAGGCAGCGGCCAGGGAGCAGCCAGGCAAGCGGGATCACCAGCCCGGGGCAGGGCGGCCGTAGGTTTTTCACGCGGCTGCGGCACTCGTGATCGTCGTGGTCTCAAACCTGGCCGCCCGTCGCTTCTGAACTGATCGTCCGCCGGTCGGTTGTGCTTCTCTAAATCGAGAATTGTTTCCAGCGTTTCGGAATGACAACCGGCCGGTACCGGGTCAATCCGGCCGTCAGTTTCCCGAAGCAGCGGCTGCAACCCCTTTGGCGATTTTCGCCGAGTCTGGAACTGATCTTGCTATATGTCTGCTGATATTACTCGGAGCAGATTGATGATTCCTGAGATCGGCCATGTTGCCTTGATCGTCGCCTTGTTCGTTTCCGTTGTCCTCGGGGTGCTGCCGTTGCTGGGCGTTCTCCGTGGTCACGGCCGTTTGATCGCCCTGGCGCGGCCGGCGGCGGTCGGCCTGTTTGCCGCCGTGGCTTTTTCCTACGCCTGCCTGCTGCAGTCCTTCGTGACCAACGATTTTTCGGTGCGTTATGTCGCCGAGCATTCCAACACCTTGCTGCCCATGTTCTACAAGGTGGCGGCCGTGTGGGGCGGGCATGAAGGCTCGATGCTGCTCTGGGTGCTGATCCTGGCGCTGTGGACAGTCTCCGTGGCAGTCTTCAGCCGGCGCCTGCCGCAGGAGATGCTGACCACCGTCCTGTCGGTGATGGGCTTGATCAGCATCGGTTTCCTGGCTTTCCTGCTCTTCGTTTCCAATCCTTTCGAGCGCCTGCTGCCGGCGGCGGCCGACGGTCGCGACCTGAATCCGCTGCTCCAGGATCCGGGCATGGCGTTCCATCCGCCCCTGCTCTACATGGGTTACGTCGGCTTCTCGGTGGCTTTCGCTTTCGCCATTTCGGCACTGATTTCCGGTCGCCTGGATGCCGCCTGGGCGCGCTGGTCGCGGCCGTGGACGACGGCAGCCTGGGTCTTCCTGACCCTGGGCATCGCCCTCGGCTCGTGGTGGGCCTATTACGAGCTGGGCTGGGGTGGCTGGTGGTTCTGGGATCCGGTCGAGAACGCCTCGTTCATGCCCTGGCTGGTCGGCACGGCGCTGATCCATTCGCTGGCGGTGACCGAGAAGCGCGGCGGCTTCAAGAACTGGACGGTGATGCTGGCGATCATGGCTTTTTCGCTGTCGCTGCTCGGTACCTTCCTGGTCCGTTCGGGCGTGCTGACCTCGGTCCACGCCTTTGCCACCGACCCGAAGCGCGGTATTTTCGTGCTCACCTTCCTAGCCATCGTGGTCGGCATTTCGCTGGTGCTTTTCGCCTGGCGGGCGCCCAAGGTCGGTCTCGGCGGCAGCTTTGCGATGTTCTCCCGGGAGTCGCTGCTCCTGGTCAATAACGTCCTGCTCGCCGTCGCCGCCGGTGCGGTACTGATCGGCACGCTATATCCGCTCTTCCTCGATGCCCTCGATCTCGGCAAGATTTCGGTCGGTCCTCCCTATTTCGAAAGTATTTTCGTGCCGCTGATGGCGCCCATGGTGCTGCTGATGGGCATCGCCCCATTTACGCGCTGGAAGGCGGCCGGCAAGGACGATTTTCCGTCCTCGTTGCGCGTGCTGGGCGGCCTTGCCGTCAGCCTGGCGGTGGTCATTCCGATCCTGTTCGGCAAGTGGACCATCCTCACCGGCCTGGGCGTGCTACTTGGCGTCTGGTGCATCGGTGCCAGCCTGCTGGTGATCGTGACCCGCGTCCACGGCAAGGGGGCAGGGCTAGGCGGCCGGCTGATGGCGATTCCGCTGGCGCACTGGGGCATGGTCATTGCCCACGTCGGTATCGGGGTGTTCATTCTCGGCGTGACCATGGTCAAGTCCTTCGAGAGCACCAGCGACGTCAAGATGAGCATCGACGACACGACGACGGTCGGTGGCTATACCTTTGCCTTCAAGGGGATCAACGAGATCAAGGGGCCCAACTACATTGCGGCGCGGGCACGTATCGAGGTCAGCCGGAATGGCGTGTTCGACCGCGTGATGGAGCCGGAAAAACGGGTCTACACCGTGCAGCGCATGCCGATGACGGAAGCGGCAATCGATACCGGCGTCTTCCGCGATCTGTATGTCTCGCTGGGCGAGCCGATCGATGCCCAGACCTGGGTCGTGCGCGTCCAGCACAAGCCGTTGGTGGACTGGATCTGGTGGGGCTGTCTGCTGATGGGGCTGGGTGGCATTCTGGCCGCTGCCGACCGGCGCTACCGGATCGCCAGCAAGGCTACCCAGGCGGATGCCGGTCGCATGTCGGCGGCCGAGGCTTGACGGAGCGGCGACATGCGTCGATTTCTGCTGCCCTTCGTACTGTTCGTCGTGCTGGTCGGGTTTCTGGCGGTGGGCTTGCGCCTGAATCCGCGCGAGGTGCCGTCGCCGTTCATCGGCAAGCCGGCGCCGGCCTTCAGTCTGAGTCAGCTGGAAGCGGCCGATCAGCAATTTTCGCCGCAGGACATGCGGGGGCAGGTGTGGTTGTTGAACGTCTGGGCATCGTGGTGTGTCTCCTGTCGTCAGGAGCACCCGGTACTGCTCGATCTGGCCAGGCATAACGTGATCCCGATTGTCGGACTGGACTACAAGGACGATCGGGAGCCGGCCAAAGCCTGGCTGGCGGAACATGGTAATCCCTATCGTTTGTCGGTATGGGATCGTGATGGGAAGGCCGGAATCGACTACGGGGTCTACGGCGTTCCGGAAACATTTGTAATTGATAAGGCAGGGATAGTTCGCATGAAACATGTTGGTCCGATAACGCCCAGCGTGCTGAGCGAAAAGATCATCCCTCTGGTGAAGGAGTTGAACGGTGCGTAAAATTCTGACGGTAATCTTTCTGGCCGCGTGTTTCTCGCTGGCCCACGCCGGTGAAGCGCCGACGCTCGCGGTCGACCCTGTTCTCGAAGCCAAGGTCCAGTCGCTGGCCGAAGTCCTGCGTTGCCTGGTGTGCCAGAACCAGAATCTGGCCGATTCTCATGCCGATCTGGCAATCGACCTGAAGAACCAGGTTCGCGAGATGTTGCGCCAGGGGCGCTCGGAAAAAGAGGTAATCGACTATATGGTCGAACGCTATGGCGACTTTGTGCTCTATCTGCCGCCGCTGAAAAGCTCGACCTGGCTGTTGTGGTGGGGGCCGTTCGCCTTGTTCATCGGCGGCCTGGTTGCCCTTTTCTTCCGCTTGAAGCGTCGTCGCGAGCAGGCGGCGGATCCCTTGAGCCCGGATGAGCAGATCGTTGCGTCGCGGCTGCTGCACGGTGACCTCGAGGTGCAGAAATGAGTTGGTTCGTCGTTGTCGGCGGAGTTTTGCTGGTCGCCATCCTGATCGCCATCCTGTTCCCGCTTTTGAAGCGCCCCGCCAAGGATGCGTCGTCCGCAGCCGAACTGCGGGACTTGAACCTGACCGTCCTGCGCGAGCAAATGGCCGAACTTGAACGGGATTTGCGCGAAGGGCGGCTCGATCAGGCGGCTTATCAGCTGGCCAGGCATGAGCTTGAGCGACGAACGCTGGACGACGCCGGCGGGGAATCCACCAAGTGGACATTCGGCGGCAGGAATACCAAGCTGGCGGTGGCCTTGGCCATCGCCTTTCCGATTGCCGTAATGTCGCTGTACGTCATGCTCGGTACGCCGCAGACCCTGACCGGCAAGCCGGTCGCCAAGGGCGGGGCCGAAGGCGAGCACGCCTTGTCGCCGCAACAGATTACGGCGATGGTCGAGCGCCTGGCGCTGCGTCTGCAGGAGAATCCGAACGATGGTCAGGGCTGGCTGATGCTGGCCCGCTCCTATGCCGTGCTCGGACGCTACCCCGAGTCGGCCGCCGCCTACGGCCGGGCACTGGGCCTGCTGCCGCCGGAAGCGCAGCACTATGCCGACTTCGCCGATGTGGTCGCCATGATGCAGGGCAAGAGCCTGCTCGGCGAACCCGAGAAGCTGGTACGGCGGGCGCTTGAGATCGATGGCAAGAATATCAAGGCGCTGGCGCTCTCCGGCACCATCGCCTTCGATCGCCAGGACTACCCCCAGGCCATTCGCGAATGGCAGAAGGTGATTGCACTGGTGCCGGCTGATTCGCCGATCGGTGGCGGGATTCAGAACAGCATCCGGGATGCCGAGAATCGCCTGGCGATTTCCGGGAAAAAGCTCGAAGAGCCAGGCTCGCCGGTGAAAGTGGAAAGCGCCGCGCCGGCCAGTGTCGCCGGGGTCGTCGAACTGGATCCGAAACTGGCGGCCAGCGTGGCCAAGGGTGACACGCTGTTCGTTTTTGCCCGTGCCGTCGATGGCCCGAAAATGCCGTTGGCGATGCTGCGCAAGACGGTCGGCGATTTGCCGCTGAAGTTCACGCTCGACGACAGCATGTCGATGACGCCGCAGTTCAAGTTGTCGACTGCCGGCAAGGTGGTCGTCGGGGCACGGATCTCAAGAAGTGGCGACGCGCTGGCCCGGGCCGGCGATATCGAAGGCATGTCGGCACCGGTTTCACCGGGGACCGCACCGGTCAGGATCGTGATCGGCACTACCGTTCAATAAGGCGGCGGCCCATGGCGATCATGGGCCAAACGCTTCCAGTTCCCTGCCAGAGCGCTTTTGAATTGGGGTGTTTGTATGAAGACGAAACAGTTGCGGGTTGCCGCGGGGCTTGCCATATTTTTGGTGGCCTCTTCGGGCTGGGCTGTCGACGATGAGCTGCGGGGACTGGTCGATGAAAGCCGCCGGGTGTCGAGCCAGCTGCTTGGCCAAGTCCGGGGGGAACTGGTCAAGGAACTCGAGCGGACCGGCCCGATTCGCGCGATTGTGGTTTGCAAATACAGCGTTCCCGAAATAACCTCCAACATTTCACGGCAGACGGGTATGCGCGTCACTCGCGTTGCGCTAAGACCCTGGAATAGGGCACTCGGTGATCCAGATCCATGGGAGCAGAAGGTTCTTCTTGATTTCGGGAAACGGCTTGCCAATGGTGAGAGAGTGGAGGCCCTTGAGTTCTTCGAAAAGGTCGATGAACCGGCCGGACGCGCTTTTCGCTATATGAAGGCGATCCCGATGACGCAGCCCTGTCTGATCTGTCACGGGCCGGTCAAGACGCTCTCGGAGGGGATCCGGGCACAATTGGCCGACGAATACCCCAATCAGAAGGCGGTAGAGTACGAGGTCGGCCAGGTCCGCGGTGGCGTTTCCGTCAAGAAGGGGCTTTGACACTTTCGTGATCGGACGACGTAACTTGTTGGGCGGCCTCGTTGGCCTGCCCTTGTTGCTGGCCTGCAACCGCTCGGTAGCGCCCGCCACGCTGGCGGTCGGCGAGCCGATGCCGGGCTTTCGCTTGCCGACCAGCCGGGCGAGTGAGCAGTCGGTCCTGGTGGGCACGGGGCCCTTTTTGCTTAATTTTTGGGCAACCTGGTGTCCGCCCTGTCGGGCCGAAATGGCGGCCCTAGATCGGGTCCATCGCGATCTGGCGGTAAAGGGGCTGGCCGTGCTCGGTATTTCCGTCGATGAAGATGTGTTTCTCGTTCAGGAGTTCGCCTTGAAGGAGAAACTCACCCTGCCACTCTTGTTTGATCGGGGCGGGGAAATTGCCCGGAAGACCTTCCGGGTAGCCGCCTATCCGAGCAGTTTTCTGGTGGACAAACACGGGGTGGTTGCCGAGGTTTGGGTCGGCGAGCGCGACTGGGATTCGGCATCGATCCGGGCTCGCCTCGGGCAACTGCTACGCTAAGTTGGCGGTGCGGTCTTATTTCCCGGATTCGATCATCTGCAGTGCCTTTTTCGCTTCCGGATGCCCTTGTGACGCGGCCTTCCTCATCCAGCGTGCCGACTCGGGGCGGCTATCGACCACCCCCTTGCCGGCCAGGAACAGCAGGCCGAGGTGGTATTGGGCATCGGCGTGGCCGGCGCTGGCGGCCTGGAAATACCAGATGGCAGCTTCCCGATCAGGATCGGGTACGGTTTTTGCAGCTTGAGTGCCAAAGAGGTAGGCGGAACCCAGCTGGTACATTGCATCGATTGAACCTTGGGCTGCAGCCTTCTTCCAATAGTAGATGGCTTGTTTCTCATCTTCGGGAACCCCTTGCCCCATGTAGTGGAGCATCCCCAGGCGGTACATGGCCAAGGTGTTTCCGGTGTTGGCCAGCGGGGTCAGCAGTTGGACCGCCAGGGCTGGGCGTCCGGAGTCGATGGCCTTGATGGCATCGGCCAGCGGGTCGGCGGCGAGCGCTCCCGAGGAGGCGAGGATCAGGGCGAAGACGAAGGAGTAGGGCCACGTGATGAATCGGTATATTTGCATTTCGAAGTGTTCACCTGCTGATTGGCGGGGAGAGTCGCGAAGGTTCTTTTAAATTAACGTCCCCAGTGTAGGATGTCCCGTAGCAAAAATCAGGCCGTTCCAACAGGATAATCTAAATCGTGACTGAGCAAAAAAAACAGAATCGCTCGGATGAGAGGCGGGAGGATCCCCGGCTTCCCCTCAGCAAATCGTTGCGTGGCAAGGGGTGGTTGTTCACGTTTGCCCTGGCGCTCTACTTTGTCGTGGTGACGATCGTTATCGCTTTTGAACGGCAGACGATGATCGAATCCGTTGCCATGCTACAGGACCTGAACGAGCGGGAGGAGCGGCTGGTCGCCCTCAATTACTCGGTCTCGCGGACGGTTATCTCGGTCAATGAAAATTATTTTTCCCCCGACATCGAAGCCTCCGGAAAAATACTGGCCCTGGAAGTCGAGGCGCTGATTCCCGGGCTGACTCGCCTGCAGACGGCTTATCCGGTTCTCGGCGAGGCAAGGGGGGTGCTGACCAACGTCGTCGACGAACTTTCTGGCGACCCGACGCGGGCGACGATCGCCGATTTGCGCGGGACGATGCATCGCCTGGTGCTGGAGCTGGATCAGGTGACCGCCGATGTGGCCGCGCAGAAACTGCAGATGGTCGAGCGCTATCAGCATACGTTTGCCCGCCTGACCCAGGAGTGGATTGCCTTCGGCGTGGTGGCGCTGGCCTTGATGGGGCTGGTCTTCAAGGTATTTTTTCGCGGGCTGTCGGCCGATATCGATCGGGTCAGGCGACATGCCAGCCATATCGTTCAGGGGCGGCCCGGGGCGCGACTATTGCATTCCCGAAAGGATGAACTGGGCTTGTTGATGGATTCGGTCAACAGCATGCAGGACGAACTTGCCAAACGGGAGAGTCAGATCGAGCTCACCCGGCAGCAGAGTTTCCACAAGGAGAAGATGGCTGCAGTCGGCTCGCTGGCGGCGGCCGTCGCGCATGAGATCAACAATCCGCTGGCGGCCATTGTCGGGGTCGCCCAGGCCATGGACAACGAGTGCCGATCGACGTCTTGCGCCAACTATGGTGCTAATTGCCATCCCGAAATGATTCTTGAGCAGGCCCGGCGGGTTATGCACATTACCCGGCAGATCAGCGAATTTTCCGTTCCCCAGTCGCAGGAGGCTGAACTGATCGATATCAACGGTCTGTTGCGCAGTACGGTTAATTTCGTCAAGTTCGACCGGCGTTTCCGCTTGGTCGACGTGATCGTCGAACTGGACAGCAATTTGCCGGCGGTGGTGGCGGTCGCCGATCACCTCGTGCAGGTGGCAATGAACTTGCTTATCAATGCAGCGGATGCATTTCACGGGCGAGCAGAACCACCGCCACAGATTCGCGTACTGACATCCCGGCAGGAGGGCTGGGTGATCGTGCGGGTGATCGATAATGGCGAGGGGATTTCTCCCGAGAATCTTCCCCGGGTTTTCGAGGAGCGATTTAGCACCAAGCAGCGCGGACAGGGTAGTGGATTGGGTTTGTCGTTGTGCCGTTCGCTGGTCGAAAAGACCGGTGGGACAATTGATATCGAGTCGCAGCTCGGCGTCGGGACGACGGTGGAGATCAAGCTGCCGGTGCCGGTGTTGGGTGCCGATTGCCGTTAAAACGAGTGAAAAGAAAAGGCTGAAGCGATGCATGTATTGGTAATTGACGATGAAGCGGCCATCCGCCAGATTCTGGCGTCTGCCATTAGCAAGGCCGGGCACTCGGTCGATACCGCCGAGTGTGTGAAGGAGGCCTCGTCGAAGTTGGTGCGCGGTGATGTCGATGTCGCCTTGTGCGACATCATGATGCCCGACGGCAACGGCGTCGAACTGGTGCGCAGTTTCCGCGGGGCGGGGATCGATACCCAGTTCGTCATGGTGACGGCTTTTGCCTCGATGGAAACGGCGGTCGAGGCGTTGCGAGCGGGGGCTACGGATTACATGGTCAAGCCGATCCGTACCGAGGAGTTGTTGCATCGACTCGAGCAGATCGCCTCGATGCGGGGCCTCAAGGCCGAGAACCAGGCACTGCGCCAGATGGTGTCACCTGAGCGCGGCGTCTTTCATTTCGGCTCGCGTTCGATGATCGATATGGAGCGCCTGGTTTCCAAGGTCGCGGTGACCGACAGTACCGTTCTGATCACAGGCGAGAGCGGTACCGGCAAAGGGGTCACGGCCCGCAACATCCACGAAATGAGCCCGCGCAGCGAATTTCCGTTTATTCCGGTGAACTGCGGAGCGATTCCCGAGAACTTGCTGGAGAGCGAATTTTTCGGTCATTCCAAGGGGCGTTTACCGGGGCGGATCGTGCGCGCAAGGGGTTATTTACCCAGGCCGACCGCGGCACGCTGTTTCTCGACGAGATCGGTGAACTGCCGCTCCACATGCAGACCAAGCTGCTGCACGTCATCGAGGACAAGGAAGTGCGCCCGCTCGGTGGCGACAACGTTCGCCGCGTGGATACGCGGATCATTGCGGCGACCAATCGCAACCTGTCGGAAATGGTCAAGGATGGGCGCTTCCGCGAGGATCTTTATTTCCGCCTGTCGATGTTCCAGATCCATATTCCACCGCTGCGCGAGCGGCGCGAGGATATCGGGCGCTTCATTCATTTTGTCCTGCAGAATCTGGCTGGGGGCTTGGGCAAGAAGGCCCTGGAGCTGGATCCGATTGCCGAAGAAATTCTGGTCGAGTTCCCCTGGCCGGGCAATGTCCGCGAACTGGAAAACGTCATCAACCGGGCGAATATCCTGGCCGATGGCGACCGTATCACGCTAGCCGACCTGCCGCCGGACATCGCCCGGGCTGCACCAATACGGGAAAAATGTGGCGTGGATATTGCTTTTGATGGAGGCTTGCGCGAACAGATGCGTCGTGTCGAGGCCGACATTATTTCCCGTGCCCTGCGCGACGCCGGCGGCGACCGACGTCTGGCTGCGCAGAAACTGGATATCGGGCTCTCCAGCCTTTATCGCAAGCTGGAGGAAATGGAATCGCTCGCAGCGGGGCGTATCGATGGGTGAATCTATCTTGTTGCAGCAAACTGTGTGGCATCGCGCCGCAAGCTTCGCCGGACTGCTCATGGCTTCGGCACTCGTGCTGGCCGGGCCGGATGAAGACTACGCGGCGGGTTTCAAGAGCTTTCAGGAAAATGACATTGTCGGTGCCATGACGCCGCTGCGGTCGGCTGCCAATGCCGGGCATGCCAAGGCTCAGGTACTGCTGGCCCAGATTCTCGATCGCTCGGAGTTTGATGAGGACGCGGTGGCGCTCTATCGCAAGGCGGCGGAACAAGGCGATCCGGACGGCATGTTTGGCCTTGGTGCGATGACAGCCTCGGGCGAGGGCCTCAAGAAAAAGGATTTGATCGAGGGCCGGAGCTGGATCCTGAAAGCCGCTGAACTCGGTCACAAGCAGGCGATCAGCGTGATGGCGCAGGCTTACCTGAAAGGCGAACTGGGTTTGACCGAGGCCGAACGTGCCGAGCCGGTGGCCCTGCGCTGGGTAAAACTGGCTGCCGAAAACGATTACCTGCCGGCGATCGATGCGCTGATCGTGGCCTATGGTGCCGGCAACTTCCTCCGGGTGACCCCCGATCGCGCCTTGGTCGAGCAATATCAGGCGCAGGCGAACAAGATCCGTAACGTTGCTCCGGTCAAGGCGAAAAAGAAACCGCGACGGGTGTCACAGGTCGCGGAATAGGGAGAGTTGAACATGAAAAACTGGATTCTTGTCTTGCTGATCGGCCAATCCGCCCTGTTGTCCGGCGTGGCACAGGCTGCCAATGTGGCCCGGGGTCAGCAGTTGTACAACATGCACTGTGCCGCTTGTCATGGCCCGCGCGGCGAGGGGGTGATGCCCGAGGCACCCAAGTTTAGAATGGGCGAGCGCCTCGATCAGCCCGACATGGTCCTGATGCAGTCCGTCAGAACCGGCAAGAAAGCCATGCCCCCATTCTTCGGTGTTCTTCAGGACGCCCAAATTCTTGATGTATTGGCCTATGTGAGAACTCTAAGATGAAATTGAAGCACTTGATTTGTTGTCTTGCCATCAGCCTCTGTGGTGTGGGAGGGGGGGCATCCGCGGCGGACAAGACCGGCACGCGGGTGATCGATTCGTTTGAAGTCGGTGACAACGTCTATGTTCGTGCCCTGAAGGTCGACAAGGCTGCCGGTTCACTGTGGGTCGGGACCTCGGTCGGCGCCCTGGAAATCGATCTGAAAACGTCCAAGCCGGTCAACACCTTTACCCGGCAGCAGGGTCTGGCCAACGAGTATGTTTTTGCCATCGGCATCGACAGCGAGGGCTACAAGTGGTTCGGTACCAATGCCGGTGGCGCGTCGCGCTACAAGGATGGCAAATGGAAGACTTATTTCCCGATGCACGGTCTGGCCGACTACTGGATCTATTCCTTCCAGAACGACAAGGATGGAAATCTCTGGATCGGGACCTGGGCCGGGGTCAATCATTTCAACGTCAAGACCGGCAAGTTCAAGACCTATGTGAAGGAACTGATCAACGAGTGGGTCTATGGCCTGTCGATGGATAAGGACGGCAAGGTCTGGTTCGGTACCGAAGGTGGCGTTTCGATGTATGACGGCAAGCGCTGGAAATCCTGGACCCACAAGGATGGACTGGGCGGCGAAAACGTCGCCAATCTCGAGGCGAGCGCCAATACGGGGCTGGGAACGCGTTCCCGTCACGACTTGACGACCCAGGTCGCGGGACGACCCTCGTACAACCCTAACTATGTCTTTTCCATTCACGCCGCACCCGACGGCATGATCTGGGCGGGAACCTGGGGGGGCGGCGTTTCCCGCTTCGATGGCAAGCGCTGGTTCAATTACACGACGCTAGATGGCTTGGCCGGAAATATCGTTTACTCGATTATTCAGGATGAAAAGGGCGTTTTCTGGTTCGGGACCGACAAGGGCGTTTCGCGCTATGACGGGAAAACCTGGAAAAACCTGGGCAAGCCCGAAGGCTTGTTCGATACCCATGTCTATGCACTGGCCGTGACGCCGGATGGCGATATCTGGGCGGGTACCAAGCGTGGCGTGGTTCGCATTGCGCCGCAGTAACGATATGTCCAGCAGAAAGGCTCACTCAGTCATGCTCTTCAAATATTCAAGAATCGCCGCGATCGTGCTTTCCGGGTTTGCCGTCGCTGGTCAGTCGGCGGGTGTCTGGGCCGAAACCGCGGCCCCGGTGCTGCTCGCCCAGGCGGTGCCGGTGCATCCGGCGATCCCGTCCGGTACGCCGCACCCGCCGATCCCGCCACAGGAGCGCGAAGGCAAGGTTACGGTCGATCCGGCAGCCAAATTTACCCATTTCCGGGTCGGCAACAAGAACGTCAAGTCGATCTATCTCGATGGTACGGTGGTCTGGGTCGGGACCTCGGGCGGAGTCGTCCGCTACGACACCAAGGATGACAGTTTCAAGCTGTTCGATGCCCGCAACGGCCTGCTCTCGAACGGGATGTTCTTCGTCGGGCGGGTCAAGGGCAAGATCGCCGTCGGCACCTACGGTGGTGGACTGTCGCTATTGGTCGACGAGAAGGCCGGCAAGTGGAAGACCTACAACATCCCCGAGGGCTTGGGCGATGCGTTTGTCTATGACGTGGTAACGGCCAGCAATGGCGACATCTGGATCGCCACCTGGTCCGGTGTTAACCGCGTTCGCGGCGGCAATCTCGATGACCGCAGCAAATGGGATCTGTACACCGTCGAAAATACCAAGGGCGGCGTTCCCAACGACTGGATCTATGGTCTGGCCGAGGGCAAGAACGGCGACATCTGGCTGGCCACCGAAGGCGGCATGGCCCGCTTCGCCAACAACAAATGGGAAAACTGGAACCATGCCCGGGGTCTGGGAGCGCCTTACGAGAAGGTCAAGGATGCTATCGCCTTCAAGAACGACCCGGGCAAGCAGTCTTCGCATCACGCCAAGCAAAAGCAGGAAATGGGTTTGCAGGGAGTCGATGTCGCATACAACCCGAACTACGTCGTTTCGCTCGAGGTCGACAAACAGGGTGGCATTTGGGCCGGCACCTGGGGTGGCGGTCTTTCCCGTTTCGATGGCAAGAAATGGGTGAATTACACCACCACGGACGGCTTGCCCGGCAACCATGTCTTCATGCTGCACCAGGACGATAAGGGCCGGCTATGGATTGGTACCAACAACGGCCTGACCTATCTTCAGGAAGGCAACAAGTTTGCCAAGGCCTTGACGACCACCGAAGGCCTGTTTGCCAACAATGTCTTCGCCATGGGCAGCAACGCCAAGGGCGATTTGTGGGTGGGCAGCTTTGGCGGTGTGGCCCATTTGAGGCCTGCCAACTAAAAGGCTATGCGATTGCAGGGCAGCCCGGGCTGCCTTGCAGTCGTCGTTCTTTGGTGGCGCCTATTTTTCCAGCGCAAACTGGGCAGTGACCCGGTCCGCCAACTCCAGAACCACATCGCTGCTTTCGGCGACAATCAGCCGGTAATTGCTGGCCCCCTCGCTGGCCAGTGCGGTACGCAGCCATTCCCACTGAATGCCCAGTTCGCTGAGCTGGGCGCGGATGGTGGGCGAATTTTCCGGGCGTTGCTGCATGCTGGTCAGGGCGCTGGAAAATTCATGGACGGCTGATTCGATTTCCTGACGTTTTTCGGCCGAATCAACTCCCCATTGGCGCAGCATGTAGGCCTTGGTCAAGCGCTGCGACAGCATCCGCTGCCGCCCGGCGGTATTGACCCAGCGACCGATCGGCGGACTTGATTGGTCCTGCAACTCGGAAGTCAATTGTTCCGCGGCCTGGAGGACTGCTTCTGCCTGGCGGTCCAGCGTTTCGGCCACGCTGGCCTTGACCTCGCCACGAGCGTTCCGGCGCAGCGGCTCCCAGGCCGAGTGCAGGCTGTCGAGACTGGCCTTGGCGCGTGGGCTGCTTGCTACCGGTGTCAGTTTCAACAGGTTCTTGTCGAAGGTTTCGATCGATTGCTCAAGTTGCTTTCGCGATACCTCGGGAAGGATGTTGAGGCCGATCTGGCAATAGGATTTGACAATGCGCTGGCTCAGCATACGTTGCTGCCCGGCAATATTGACGGCGTTCGAGTCCGCGGCATGACTGTGGAAACTCAGAAGCAGGCCGAGAGCAGCATAAGGCAGGTACTTGATAAACATCTGCTCTCCTAGAAAACGGGAACGCCCATGGTTTGTAGTGCACGGTTCAACTGAGCATTGGCCTTTTCCATCATGGTGACGGCTCCCTTGTAGTCGTTGTGATTTGATAGTCGGCCGGCATCCTCCTTGAGGTTGGCGGCGTTGTTCAGAAAACTATCCACTAGTTTGCGTGTTTCGCCGGCGGCTCGCCCTCGCTGATCATCATGCCGACCAGGATCTCGTTGGACTGATAGCGTTTCTGCTCGTAGACAAACTCTTCGAGCGGCGAGTCGAACTTGAGCGACATGACGACTTCCTGACCGGCACGAAGCCGCGAAATTTCCTCGACGGCGATCTTGTAGGCCTCGGCCATTTTCTTGTTGGCGTCACCGAGTCGTCCAGCCTTCGACAGTTGCTGACCCTCGTTGCTCAGGGCATTGATGCGCGCTAGAACCTTCCTTGCCGATTCTCCCGTTCGTGGGTCCTTGCCCATGTCCTGAAGGGAGAGCTGGTAACTGGCAATTTGCTCGCTGAAGTCCTGAAACTGCTTCTTCTGCACGCTTTCGGCAAGGCCGGCCTCGCCAGCAATGCGATGGTTGGCTTTCGAGACGTTGCGCAAGGCTTCATCGAGGACCTGGGCCGCCTCATCGAAGCGTTGCCCGCTGATCGCTTCGCGGGCCTGCTTGATCAAGCCGCGGCTGCGTTCGAAGAGGGCAGGGGTCTCGGCTTCGCGACCGACCGAGGTGGCCTGCGCCGCCGGCGAATTGACCAGCATCTCGACCAGCTTCAGTTTCTGCTCGACCAGTCTTTGCTTCTGCTCGGGATCGGTGGACGATTGCGCTTGTGCCCCCATGGTGCCAAGGAGCATGAAGAGTGGGAACCAGGCGTTGTTTTTTTTCACGAATTCCCTCCACTAATGGGCAATTTCTGTTTAAAGCAGAAGTCATGCCGAATGCCGAATCTTGGTTTTTTGGCTCGCCGGGCAGCGTGGGCGAGAGGCGCGGGAACAGGGCCATTCCCGGCTGTGCTGGGGCTTGGCGCCGGTCGTGTGGCGAGGTCTTCCTGCTAAAAGATGGCGCGAACATTCCCACTCTCGAGAGGGCGGGGCTGTGGTTGGAAGTGCTGGATCGCTGGAGCGGAGGCGAAAAGCAAAAACGGGCCGCGAAGGCCCGTTTTTTGAATTGTTGGCGGAGTGGACGGGACTCGAACCCGCGACCCCCGGCGTGACAGGCCGGTATTCTAACCAACTGAACTACCACTCCAGTTTTACAGCTTTACTGCCAAAATCTTGGCGTCCCCACGGGGATTCGAACCCCGGTTACCGCCGTGAAAGGGCGGTGTCCTAGGCCTCTAGACGATGGGGACCTGGAACTTGCCGTTGCTGCCGGTTCGGTATCTGGTGGAGGTACGCGGGATCGAACCGCGGACCTCTTGCATGCCATGCAAGCGCTCTCCCAGCTGAGCTATACCCCCATTGAAGAGATAGCCGAACCTGCTTCGGTCTTGCGACCCAGATTGCGAACCAAGGTTCGCTACCTGCATAAAAAAACCGGATTCATCCGGTTTTCAAATAATTGGCGGAGTGGACGGGACTCGAACCCGCGACCCCGGCGTGACAGGCCGGTATTCTAACCAACTGAACTACCACTCCAGTTTTACAACTTTACTGCCAAAACCTTGGCGTCCCCACGGGGATTCGAACCCCGGTTACCGCCGTGAAAGGGCGGTGTCCTAGGCCTCTAGACGATGGGGACCCGGACTATCTTCTTTCGCACTTTGGTGGAGGTACGCGGGATCGAACCGCGGACCTCTTGCATGCCATGCAAGCGCTCTCCCAGCTGAGCTATACCCCCGCCGCGAAAGAAGGCCGCATTATAGGGACCTCGCGGGTCCTTGTAAATAGGCCTTCTCCGTTTTTTAGATATTTTGTCCCAGCGCGGCGATGACCTTGTCACGGCCGATCAGTGCGATGACCGCATCGACCGACGGTGTCTGTGCCTGACCGGTCAGAATGACGCGCAGCGGCATCGCCAGCTTGGGCATTTTCAGGCCGTGCTTGGTGACCGTTTCCTTGATCAGCGCATTGATCGCCGGTGCTTCCCAGGCGACGGTGGCGATGCCAGCTGCGAAATCGGCCAGCGCCGGGCGGGCTTCGTCGGCGAGGTGCTGGGCGAGCAGCTCCGGATTGGGCGAGACGTGGGCGTAGAAGACCTCGACGGCGTCAGCCAGCACGTTCAAGGTGTTGCAGCGCTCGACATAAAGCGTGACCGCCTTTTCGAGATCAGCGCCGCCATCGGTATCGATGCCACGTGCCGCGAGGCGGGCCTTGACCTTGGTAGCCAGCTGGGCCGGCGGCAACTGTTTCATGTAATGCTGGTTCAGCCATAGCAGTTTTTCGGTGTTGAACTGGGCGGCCGAGGCGGTGATATGGTCGAGGTCGAACCATTCGACGAACTGCTGGCGCGAGAACACTTCGTCGTCGCCGTGCGACCAGCCAAGGCGCGCCAGGTAGTTGATGACCGCTTCGGTCAGGAAACCGTCTTCGTCGTACTGCATCACCGAAACGGCCCCGTGGCGCTTCGAGAGCTTGGCGCCGTCATCACCGAGGATCATCGAGAGGTGGGCGTAGGTCGGAATGTCGGCGCCGAGTGCCTTGAGGATGTTGATCTGGCGCGGCGTGTTGTTGACGTGGTCGTCGCCGCGGATGACGTGGGTAATGCCCATGTCCCAGTCGTCGACGCAGACGCAGAAGTTGTAGGTCGGCGTACCGTCGGCGCGGGCGATGATCAGGTCGTCGAGTTCGATGTTGGCAAATTCGATGCGGCCCTTCACCTGGTCGTCCCAGGCGACGACGCCGCCTTGCGGATTTTTGAAGCGGATAACCGGCGGCACGTCGGCCGGCGGCGTCGGCAGAGCCTTGCCGGCTTCCGGACGCCAGCGTCCGTCGTAGCGCGGCTTTTCCTTTTTTGCTTCCTGTTCGGCACGCAGCGCGTCGAGCTCTTCGCGCGTCGTATAGCACTGGTAGGCATGGCCGCTGGCCAGCATCTGCTGGATGACCTCCTTGTAGCGCTCCATGCGCTGCATCTGGTAGAACGGGCCTTCGTCGTGCTCCAGGCCCAGCCAGTTCATGCCGTCGATGATCGCCTGCACGGCCTCCGGGGTGGAGCGCGCGACATCGGTGTCCTCAATGCGCAGAATGAAGGTGCCGCCATGGCGGCGGGCGAAAGCCCAGGAGAAGAGGGCGGTACGGGCGCCGCCGATATGCAGGTAACCGGTGGGGCTGGGGGCGAAACGGGTGCGGACGGGCTTCATTGGGTACGGAATCCAGACGAAAACAAAGTCCGCTATTCTAGCCGAGCCCGGATTGACCCGCTGTCCCACATATGGTTAAATGCGCGCCTCTCTGGTGGGCGATTAGCTCATTTGTTGAGGGTGTCTTGAATCCGACAGGCACCGCTAACATTACCTCATGAGGTTGCGGAAGCTTTCCGTAAGTCCTTGAAAACGCGAGCGTAGCTCAGGGGTAGAGCATCGCCTTCACACGGCGGGGGTCGGGGGTTCGAAACCCTCCGCTCGCACCAAAACAATTGAAAACCCGCATGGCTTCTGACTCTGCGGGTTTTTTGTTTTTTTGGTCATGGGGGCCCGCGGGAGCTGGCCTGCGGTTTTTGTTCAGGCCTCAGGCCTCAGGCTTTGAGCGGCTTTGCCGCCCCGCTTCCGGCATTTCCCACCTTGTGCAGTATCAGGTAGGCCGCAAGGCCGATGACTACCCCCCAGAACGCCGAGCCGAGGCCGAGAAAGGTCATGCCGGATGCCGTGGCAAGAAAGGTAATCACCGACGCTTCGCGGTGATCCGCTTCGTTGATTGCGCCCATCAGGTTGGCCATGATCGCGCCAATCAGCGCCAGGCCAGCGAGGACCGCGACGAAGGCCGGGGGCAGGGCGGTGAATAGCAAAACGATGGTTCCGGCGAAGCAGCCGCCGATCAAGTAGAAAACACCGTTGGCGATCCCTGCTATGTAGCGGCGGTCCGGATTTTCATGGGCCTCCTTGCCGGTGCACAGGGCGGCTGTGATCGCCGCGATGACGATGGTGATGCCGCCAAAGAAAGCCACGACGAGCGAGGCCAGGCTGGTCATGGCGATGATGGGGCGGGCCGGGATCTTGTATCCGGCGCCATGCAGGATTGCCATGCCGGGCAGGAACTGGCCGGTCATGCTGACCAGGACGAGCGGAATTGCCAGGCTCAGGGTGGTGGACAGGGACCATTCGGGGGTGGTGAACAGCGGTTTAGTCAGGCTGATTTCGACGCTGCTCAAATCGGCATCGCCCGCGAAACTGGCCAGTGCGATGCCGACCAGCAGGACGAGGACGAGAAAATAACGGGGATAGATTCGCTTGAGCAGCACGTAGGCGGCAATCATGCCGAAGGTCAGCACAGGCATGCTCCCGGCCGATTTGAAGGCGCTGGCCCGAAGGGAAACAGAATGCCGGCCATCATGCCGTAGGCGATGCCGCGCGGGATGTGGCGCATCAGCTTGTCGAAATAGCCGGACAGGGCAATGGCCAGGATGATCATGGCCGCGATCAGATAGGCGCCGACCGCTTCGCCGAGGGTGATGGCAGGGAACAGGGTGACCAGCAGCGCGGTGCCGGGGGCTGACCACGCGGTGACGATCGGCGCTTTCAGCAGCCAGCTGAGAAAAATGCCCGATACCGCGGCGCCGATCGAGATTCCCCATACCCAGGAAGCGACCATCTCGGTGGGGACGTTGGCGACCTGCGCCGCCTGGTAAAAAATGATCAGGGGGCCGGAATAGGAAATCAGGACGGCGAGAAATCCCGCTGTAACCGCAGAAACGGACCAGTCTTTTGTCAGCATGATGAGTTGGATTAGCGTGTGAGCCGTCGCCGCAAGCCCGTCGCGACGACGCGTTCGGATTCGCTTACTTCAAGTTGCACGGCAGGCAGGGATGGTCAGGCGCTGAACTGTCTTTCCTTCAGGGATTCCGAGGGCAGCATGCCGAAAGTCGCCTTGTAGAACTCGGAGAACCGGCCAAGGTGGCTAAATCCGTATTCCAGCGCGACGGCCGTGACGTTGGCCATCCGGCTGCTCGGGTCGGTCAGCGTTGCATAAACCTGCTCGAGTTTTTTCTGGCGGATGAAGTTCTTGGGGGTCGTCTTGGCGTTCTTCTCGAAGAGCAGGTACAACGAGCGCAGGCTGAGGTGCGAATACTGGGCCAGTTCCTCGGCCGTGATGTCGCGCTTGATGTTGTCCTCGACGTACTGGACCAGACGCTCGAACGATACCGACTGCAGCGAAGGGGTTTCGAGCGTGACGTTGTGCTTGAGCAGGGTGATCAGCTTGCTGGCGACGACGCGATTATAGTGCTGCAGCATCTGCGGCGTGGCCATGCCGGATTCGGCTTCTTCGCAAAGCAGGTTGAGCAGGTGCAGCAGGCTGGCGATTTCGTCGAACTTGTACGGAACCTGATTGAACTTCACGCACTCCTTCGGCTTGAACCAACGATGCTCGATACAGGCGTCGTTGAACAGGGTCGAGGGGACCTTGACGATGAATTTCTCGCAGTCTTCGGAATAGGTCAGGTCAACCGGCTCGTCGGGATTGATCAGCAGAACATGGCCGGCCGACAGGCTGACCGAGTCGCGGTGCATGTCGTAGCGACAGTGGCCACGCAGGATGAACTGCACGTGATAGATGTCGGGCAATCCTTCGGAGACGATCCGGGCCTGCGCGCCATAGCTCAGCCGGCAGAGATCGAGGCTGCCGGCCTTGCGATGATTCAGCGAGGCGCTGGTGTTGCAACGCTTGGCAAGGCTCAGTCCGTGGGAGCCGACATGCCGGTTCACAAAGTCCGAAACCTCGAACGGGCTGACGCCCGAAAAGACGTTGCTTTGCTGATTCAGAAACTGGAAGGACATGATCAATCCTTCATCAAGAAAACAAATGGCTTGCTGCTTCTCTGCGAACGGTCACTCATGGAATCTCCTCCGATAGAGTCTTGGGGGCCTGCCTTCCGGAGCATCGCGTACGGCTTCTATTGGCCAATCGTCGATATATTCCAGAATCTCGATTTTACGGAAAGAGGAAGGCATTGTCCATACCGGAATATCAATAAAAAACGCCGCAGCGCGTTTCCGCGTTACGGCGTCTGATTCCCGCTGACGCGGGCTGGACTTTTCCGGCGTCGGTTCAGCCCAAATCGCCTCCGCCGACCGGCAGGATCGAACCGGTGATATAGGAGGATTCGTCGGAGGCCAGGAAGAGGATGGGATCGGCCTGTTCGTCCAGCGTGCCATAGCGCTTCATCACGCTGCTGTCGAGCGACTGGGTGTAGATCTGCTTGTACCAGCCCTTCTCCTGTTCACTCTGTTCGGCGGTATTGCGCGGAATGATGCGGGGCGGAGCCTCGGTGGCGCCGGGCGCCGTGGCATTGACGCGAATTCCGCGTTCGCCGTTTTCAAAGGCCAAGCAGGCGGTCAAGGCATTGACCCCGCCTTTGGCAGCGCCGTAAGGCACGCGGTTGACGCCGCGGGTGGCGATCGAGGAAACGTTGACGATCGACCCCTTGCCCTGCTCCTGCATGTAGGGCAGGGCGGCGCGGCAGCACCACAGAGTCGGGAAGAGCGAGCGACGGACTTCAGCCTCGATTTCATTCTCGGCATAGTGCTCGTAGGGCTTGGTCCAGATCGTGCCGCCGACATTGTTGACCAGGATGTCGATGCGGCCGAAGTGGGCCATCGCCGCCTCCATGACGCGCTGGCATTCCGAAAACTTCTCCAGATCGGCAGTCAGGCTGATGACCTCGGCCTTGCCCTTCAATTCCCGGGCAACGTCGTGCACGATCTCGGCGCGGTCGACCAGGACCAGCAGGCCCTCTTCGTCGGCCATGCGCTCGGCGACCCGCTTGCCGATGCCCTGGGCGGCGCCGGTGATCACGGCGACCTTGTTCTTGAAACGATTCTGCATGTTTGCTCCTTGGTAAGTCGGCGCCTCAGGCGCTGGCGGCAAATTTTTCATAATGGAAGCTGGCCGGCTGGATGGCGCGCTCCCGCAGGTTCTGGGCGACGGCCTCGACCATCGGCGGCGGACCGCAGAGGTAGATGTCCACATCGCCGTCGTTCAACTGGGCCGGCTCCAGGTGCTGGGTGACATACCCCCGGCGCGGCTGCTGGCTATCCGGGCTGACCACGACCAGGGCGAAACTGAAATTCGGCAAGGCAGCGGCGAAGGCTTCGAGCTTGTCGACCTCGACCAAGTCGGCATCGCTGTTGACGCCGTAGATCAGATGGATCGGATGGGCGCTACCGCCGGCGGCGACGATCCGGTCGAGCATGGCCAGGAAGGGGGCGAGGCCGGTGCCGCCGGCCAGCATCAGGACCGGACGGGCGATTTCGCGCAGATAGAAGCTGCCGAGCGGGCCGGCCAGGCTCAGCGTCGCGCCGGGCTTGGCCTGCTCGCGCAGGAAGCCGCTCATCAGGCCGCCCGGCACGTTGCGGATCAGGAAGGAAACGGCGCCGTCCTTCGGCATCGAACTGAAGGAGTAGGCGCGGTGCTGGCTGGTGCCCGGCACATTGAGGTTGGCATACTGGCCGGGCAGGAAGGCGAGCTTGTTCAGCGCTTCGCCGGCCAGGGTCAGGCTGAGGGTGCTGTCCGACAGTTGGCGGACATCGCCGATCGTCGCCTCGAAGCTGGCCTGTTTGGTCTTGCAGACCTCGGATGAGGCGGGAACGCGCACGACGCAGTCGCTCTGCGGGTACATCTGGCAGGTCAGAACCTGACCGGCGTCGGCTTCGGCCTGGCTGAGGGCGTCCTCGATATAGTCGCCGAGCCGGAAGCTGCCCGATTCGCAGGAGCATTTGCAGGCACCGCAGGCGCCGTCGCGACAGTCGATGGGAACGTTGATCTTTTGACGATAGGCCGCATCGGCGACCGTTTCGGTCGGCTTGCAGTCGATGAAGCGGGTGACCCCGTCTTCAAAATTGAGAGCGATCTGGTAAGTCATGGTTGTCTCCGTGGGGGCAATGGCGGCGAACGGGCTGCGCGGGCAAACGCCGGTGTCGGTTCTGAGTGGAACCGCACCGGTCGTCGGGTTTGCCCGCTACGGACCGGGGCGCCCAGTCCTCTTGTTAAACGTGGTAAACGTCGATGACGTGGCGGATGTAGTCGGTCTTCAGGACGACCTTCTTGTCCTTGATGATCGGGCTGGCGCCGGTCACGTCCAGGGTGTAGAAGCTGGTGCCGCAGAAGTGGTCGGTGTGGTTGTAGCGAATGCTCATCGTGTGCCAGTTGAAGCGCAGCTTGACGATGCCATCGGCCTGTTCGAGCACCTCGATGTTGCTCAGGTTGTGCGAGGTCCGGGTATCCGGGATCGTCGCGCTGGAGCGCTCGGTGCGGATGCGGAAGACGCGGTCCTCGAGGCCGGCGCGGCGGGCGTAGTAGATCAGCGAGACCTGGCTCTGCGGATCGTCGGTTAGTTCTCCGTCGTCGTCCCAGGCCGGCATCCAGAAGACGGCTTTTTCGTCATACAGCGCCAGCCAGCTGTCCCAGTCGCGGTCGTCGAGGTAACGGGCTTCGCGGTAGAGGAAGGCGCAAAGGTTTTCGTAAGAAATGCTCATGCTGTTGTCTCCTTTTATGCTTTTGCTTGTTCGGCGGCCAGGGCCTTGCGCATCTCTTCCAGCCAGTAGCTGTGCTGGGCGACGTAGAGGCCTTCGTCTTCGGTCTTGATGCCGGAAAGGATCGGCTTCAGGCCGATCTTGTCGGCTTCCGCGTCCGGGCCTTCGACCCAGTGCTCGGCGCCGCGCGACATGTCGTTCCATTCGAAGTAGCCGGCGTTGAAGCCTTCCTGACAGGCACGGAACTCTTCCAGGTCGTCCGGGGTGGCCATGCCGGAGGCGTTGAAGAAGTCCTCGTACTGGCGCAGGCGGTGGGCGCGGGCTTCCGGCGACTCGCCCTTGGGGGCGATGCAGTAGATGGTCACTTCGGTGCGGTTCGCCGAGAGTGGACGGATGACGCGGATCTGCGAACTGAACTGGTCCATCAGATAGACGTTCGGGTAGAGGCAGAGATTGCGCGAGTTATTGATCATCCAGTCGGTCTTGGCTTCGCCGAACTCATCGACCAGGCGGTCGCGCTGTTCCATCAGCGGACGATCTTCCGGGTTGTCCCAGCGCGTCCACAACAACAGGTGGCCGTTCTCGAACGAGTAGGAACCGCCGCCTTTCTTGGCCCAGCCGCCGGCGCTCATCGCCTTGATGTTGTCGCCGCTGGCATCGCGATCCTTGCGCTGGGCCTGGGTCGCGGCGTAGTTCCAGTGGGTGGCGGTGACGTGGTAGCCGTCGGCGCCGTTCTCGGCCTGCAGCTTCCAGTTGCCTTCAAAGACGTAGGTCGACGAGCCGCGCAGCACTTCCAGGCCATCCGGCGACTGGTCGACGATCATGTCGATGATCTTCGTCGATTCGCCGAGAAAGTCTTCCAGCGATTGCACGTCCTTATTCAGGCTGCCGAACAGGAAGCCCTTGTAGGAAGCGAAGCGGGCGATCTTCTTGAGATCGTGCGAACCGTCGCAGTTGAAGCTGTCCGGGTAGCCGGTGGCTTCCGGATCCTTGATCTTCAGGAGCTTGCCGGAGTTGTTGAAAGTCCAGCCGTGGAACGGGCAGGTGTAGGTCGCCTTGTTGCCGTGCTTGAAGCGGGCCAGCGTGGCGCCGCGGTGGGCGCAGGCATTGATGAAGGCGTTGAGCTGGTTGTCCTTGTTGCGGGTAATGAAGATCGGCTGGCGACCGATCTTGGTCGTGTAGTAGTCATTGACCTTGCCGACCTGGCTTTCATGCGCCAGGTAAATCCAGTTGCCTTCGAAGATGTGCTTCATTTCCAGTTCAAACAGCTCATCGCTGGTGAACATTTCGCGCTTGCAGCGAAACAGGCCTTTTTCCTTGTCCTTCTGGATCAGGGTGTCCAGATACTCGTTGGTGATCATTGCGGAAGTCTCCAATGTTATTTGCTCGGAGACTCCATGGTAGGGAGGTTGATGCCTGCGAAATATCCAGTTTCTGCAGCATCGATATCCAGTTTCTGCATTCGTGAATCGATTGCATGAAACGGATAAAAGTCCTGCAGAAACTGGATATTGCCGTTGCTTGTCAGCCCCTAATCTACGCTCCAGATCGTTTCCGCCTGCCGCAACCCGGCGCCGGAAACCAAGACAACAACCCAACGGAGACGAGTGGCCATGGCTGCCGAAAATCAATCATCAATCAGGAAAAACGTCGCCAACGTTTTCACCCAGCAAGAAGGCGACATTCACCTCGGCGGCATCGATGCCCTGGTCCGCTTGAGCCTCGACCAGGTGCGTACTGACTCCCGGCGCGGCCTGAAGACCGGCATGTTCGTCTCGGGCTATCGCGGCTCGCCGCTTGGCATGCTCGACAACGCGCTGATCAAGCAGCAGAAGCTGCTGCTCGAAAACAACATCAACTTCGTCGACGGCATCAACGAGGACCTCGCCGCCACCGCGGTGTGGGGCACGCAGATGCTGCACACAGTCGGCCAGCAGAAGTTCGATGGCGTTACCGGCATGTGGTACGGCAAGGCGCCGGGCGTGGACCGTTCCGGCGATGCCCTGAAGCATGCCAACTACACCGGTATCGGCAAGAACGGCGGCGTCCTGGCCATTGCTGGCGACGACCCGAGTTGCAAGAGTTCTTCCCTATGCTCGCAATCCGAGCCCATGCTTTTCCACCTCGGCATGCCCTCGCTCTACCCTGGCAATGTCCAGGAAATCATCGACCTTGGCCTGCACGGCTACCAGATGTCGCGCCTCGCCGGCCTCTGGGTCGGCATGAAGATCGTCACCAACGTCGCCGACGGCACCGGCAGCGCCAACATCTCGCCGGAGCGGCTGAACTTCGTCGAGCCGGACCTGATGTTCGACGGCAAGAAATTCACGCCCAACATGAACCTCGGCATGAACGTCCGCGCCGAGGCGCTGGAAATGGAGCAGTCGCTCTACACCCGCCGCCTCGAAGTCGCCAAGCGCTATGCCCGGGCCAACAACCTCAACAACGTTGTCTTCCGCAATCCCAATGCCTGGCTCGGCATCATCACCGCCGGCAAGACCTACAACGACCTCAACCAGGCCTTCCTGGAAATGGGCCTCGACGAGGCGGCGCTGCGCCACTACGGCATCCGCATCCTGAAGATGGGCATGCTCTTCCCGATGGAGCCGACCATCGTCCGCGAATTCGCGCAGGGCCTGGAGGAAATTTTCGTCATCGAGGAAAAGCGTCCCTTCCTCGAGATGTTCGCCAAGGAGGTGCTCTACGGACAGGCCAACGCGCCGCGCATCGTCGGCAAGTTCGACGAGGAAGAGCAGGAGCTGCTGCCGCACTACGGCGAGTTCGAATCGGACGTCATTGTCCGTGCGCTGGTCAAGCGACTGTCCCGCAAGACGCGCATCGAGTCGGCCGAGAACTGGCTCAAGCGCCTCGACGAAGTGCATTCCCGCAACAAGCTGCCGACCGCCGTGCGCACCGCCTGGTATTGCTCCGGCTGCCCGCACAACAGTTCCACCGTGGCCCCGGAAGGCAGCATCGTTTCGGCCGGCATCGGTTGCCACACGATGGCGATGTGGATGGGCCGCAACGTCGTCATGGGCACCCACATGGGCGCCGAAGGCACGCAGTGGATCGGCATGGCGCCGTTCACCGAAGCCAAGCACATCTTCCAGAACATGGGTGACGGCACCTACGCCCACTCGGGCAGCTTGGCCATCCGCTACGCCGCCTCGACCGGCGTCAATATCACCTTCAAGCTGCTGCGCAACGCCCACACCTCGATGACCGGCGGCCAGGCCATCCAGGGCGAAGTGCCGGTGGTCAACATGATCAACGACCTGCTCGCCAACGGGGTCAAGAAGGTCATCGTCACCACCGACGAGCCTGAGAAGTTCGCCGGCGTCAGCCTGCCGGGCGGTACCGAGGCCTGGCACCGCGACCGCCTCGACGAAGCGCAGAAAGTCCTGGCGGCGACGCCGGGCACCACCGTGCTGCTGCACGACCAGGAATGCGCCGCCGAACTGCGCCGCGCCCGTAGCCGGGGCAAGGCCGAGGAACCGGTCGAAGTCACCGTCATCAACGAGCGCGTCTGCGAAGGCTGCGGCGATTGCGGCGAGAAGTCGAACTGCATGAGCGTCGAGCCGGTACAGACCGAATTCGGCCGCAAGACACGCATCCACCAGTCCTCGTGCAATAAGGACTTCAGTTGCGTCAAGGGCTTCTGCCCGTCCTTCCTGACCATAACCCCGAACCCGGCCCCGGCCGGCGACGGCAAGAAAAAGAAGGGGCGTATCCCGGCCCTCGAGCGCGAACTGCCGCCCCCGGTCAACAAAGTGGACGACAGCTTCGGCTTCGGCATCCACGTCATGGGCATCGGCGGCACCGGTTCGGTAACCGTCGTCGCCACCCTGGCCAATGCCGCCCGCCTCGAAGGCAAGCATGTCATCGGTCTCGACCAGACCGGGCTGGCGCAGAAGGGCGGGGCGGTGATCTCCGACATCAAGTTCACCCGTGCGCCGTTCAAGGGCTCGAACAAGATCTCCGATGGCCGTGCCGACCTTTACCTCGGTTTCGACATCCTCAACGCCACCGACCCCAAGAACCTCGACAAGTGCGGCAAGGAACGCACCATCGCGGTGGTCTCCACCACCCAGACGCCGACCGGCCAGATGGTTTCCAACCGCCAGGTCCTCTTCCCGGCGACCAGCGGCCTGACCGCCGGCATCGACCGCGTCACCCGCAAGCCCGACAACGTCTTCCTCGACGGCCAGGCGATGGCCGAAGGCCTGTTCGGCGATGCCATGGCGACCAATAACTTCATGGTCGGTGTCGCCTTCCAGGCCGGCACCATTCCGCTCAAGGCCGAATCGATCGAAGAGGCCATCCGTAACTCTGGTGTCGCCGTCGACATGAGCCTGGCTGCCTTCCGCTGGGGGCGCATGGTCGTGGTTGACCGCGCCTTCGTCGAGGCCGAGATCGCCAAAGCCAGGACCGGCAGTTCCGTGATCAAGCTGCATGCCGCGCCGAAGCTGTCGGCCGTGGCCCAGGCCATCGTCGATGCCATCGGCGCCCAGGGCGAGGTGCGACGTCTGGTCGAGATTCGTGTTCCCGAGTTGATCGCCTTCCAGGACGAAGCCTATGCCCGGCGTTACGCCCAAGTGGTCAGGCGCGTCCTGACCGCCGAGCAGCGCGTCACGCCGGAAAGCAAGCTGGCCGAAGCCGCGGCGCGCTATCTCTACAAACTGATGGCCTACAAGGACGAGTACGAGGTCGCCCGCCTGCATACCGATCCGGCCTTCCTGGCCGAACTCGATGCGCAGTTCCCGCAGGGCTACAGCGTCAAGTACAACCTGGCGCCGCCGCTTCTGGCCAAGGCCGATCCGGCCACCGGCGAACTGCAGAAAAAACAGTACGGCGGCTGGATGTTCAAGGCCTTCAAGCACCTGGCCGGTTTCAAGGGCTTGCGCGGCGGGGCGCTGGATGTCTTCGGCAAGACCGGCGAACGTCGCCTGGAGCGCCAGTTGATCGCCGACTACATCGCCTTGCTCGATGACATCCTCGGTCGCCTGACGTCCGACAACCATGCCGCTGCGGTGGTCCTGGCCAGCGTGCCCGACGAGATCCGGGGCTACGGCCATGTCAAGGAGAAGAGCATCGTTGCCGCAGGTGCGCTGCAGGCGGAGCGTCGCCGGGCGTTTATCGGCCAGCAGCCGGGCAAGCTGGTCGCCTGAGGGATGGGGCAGGGCGATGGCCGTGTTTGAAGTCACGATCGAGGAGACCGGCGAGGTTTACCGGTGCTCCGCCGATGAAAGCCTGCTCAACGGCATGGAGCGTCTCGGCAAGCGGGGCATTCCGGTCGGTTGTCGATGCGGCGGCTGCGGTGTCTGCAAGGTCCGGATCGGGCAGGGTGACTACCAGAAGCGGGTGATGAGCCGCGAACACGTCACGCCGGACGAGGAGGCCAGTGGCGTCGTCCTCGCCTGCCGGGTCCGGCCGCTCAGCGATATTCGCCTGAGTGTCATCGGCTGCATGAAAAAGAAGCTTTGTGCGCCGTCCGCCGCCCATGCTGCAGAAAATATTTAATTTTTAAAAATATCGAGAAAATATGTTGACATCGATAATCAATAAAAATATCGTTATATTTAACGAGTTATGAATGAAGGAACGCCCGTCAGCGGCGTCGCAGCAAACGGCCCCCGGGCCAGGTTTTGAACCCAATAACTAAATGAGGAGCAAACAATGGCAACAACAGGTGTAATGCGTCCGGGACACGTGCAGGTTCGTGTGCTCGATCTCGACGAGAGCGTCAATTTTTACAAGAACGTGCTGGGCCTGGTCGAAACCGGGCGCGACTCGACCGGCCGCGTCTATTTCAAGGCCTGGGACGAGCACGATCACAACAGCGTGATCCTGCGCCAGGCCGAATCGGCCGGCATGGATTTCATGGGTTTCAAGGTGCGCGACACGGCCACCCTGGACAAGCTGGAAGCTGATCTGCAGGACTACGGCGTCAAGACCGAGCGCATCGCGGCCGGCGACTTGCTGGAAACCGGCGAGCGCGTCCGCTTCGTGATCCCGACCGGCCATGTCATGGAGCTCTACGCCGAAAAGACCTGCGTCGGCAATTCACAAGATGACCTGAATCCGGACCCCTGGACCCCGGAATCCGAGCACGGCATTGCGCCGACGCGCTTCGACCATGCCCTGCTGTACGGACCGGACATCGACGGCAACCTCAAACTGTTTACCGAAGTGCTCGGCTTCTATCTGGTCGAGCGCGTGATGCTCGAGGATGGCAAGTCCTTGCTGGCGATTTTCATTTCCTGCGGCCACAAGGCGCACGACCTGGCTTTCGTCCGCCACCCGGAGCCGAACAAGCTGCATCACATCTCCTTCCTGCTGCCGAGCTGGGAGAAGGTGCTGCGCGCCGCCGACCTGATGTCGATGAATCGCGTCTCGATCGACATCGGACCGACCCGCCACGGCATTACCCGCGGCCAGACCATCTATGCCTTCGACCCGTCGGGCAATCGTTTCGAGACCTTTGCCCAGGGCTACGAGACCTACCCGGACTACCCGGTCAAGACCTGGTCCTTCGAGGAAGTCGGCGCCGGCATCTTCTATCACGATCGCGTGCTCAACGAGCGCTTCCTGAGCGTCGTGACCTGATGCAAGTCGCCATCACCAACCCGGGCGTCAGCGCCGAGGCTGCCGCCGTCGCCGTCCACGCCGCGGTGCGCTATGCCGAAAGGCACGGCTGGAAGATCAACGTCGCCGTCGCCGACCGCAGCGGCAACCTGATGGCTTTCCTGCGCATGCCGGGCGCCTTTGTCCATTCGATCGAGATCGCCATCGACAAGGCCTACACGGCAGCCAGCTTCGGCTTCCGGACCAAGGACTGGATGTCGATCGTCGGTGCCGACGAGGGCATGAAGCTGGGTTTCTCGGCGCAGCCCCGGCTGATCGTCTTCGGCGGTGGCCTGCCCATCCGCCTCGACGGCGAAGCGGAGTGGGTCGGCGGCATCGGGGTGTCCGGCGCCTCCGAGGAGCAGGACGAGGAATGTGCGCTGGCCGGACTGGTCGCCATCGGCATCAACAAGTAGCAGGAAACAGCATTTAAAGGACAGATCATGGTTGCAGACAAAATTCTCAATTTCATCAACGGCGAGTTCGTATCCACCGACAAGTGGTTCGAGAACCGGACGCCGATTTCCAATGCCGTCATCGGCCAGGTGGCCGAGGCCGGCAAGCGCGAGGTGGACGCCGCCGTTGCCGCCGCCCAGGCAGCGCTGAAAGGGCCCTGGGGCAAGATGCCGCTGGCCAGGCGCGTCGAGTTGCTGGAAGCGCTGGTTGCCGAAATCAACAGCCGCTTCGACGAATTCCTCGAAGCCGAATGTGCCGATACCGGCAAGCCGAAAAGCCTCGCATCGCACATCGACATCCCGCGCGGCGCGGCCAATTTCAAGGTCTTCGCCGACATGGTCAAGAACGTGCCGAGCGAGTTCTTCGAAATGGCGACGCCGGACGGCAAGTCCTGCATCAACTACGGCTACCGCAGCCCGGTCGGCGTCATCGGCGTCATCTGCCCGTGGAACCTGCCGCTGCTGCTGATGACCTGGAAAGTCGGCCCGGCCCTGGCCTGCGGCAATACCGTGGTCGTCAAGCCGTCCGAGGAAACGCCGCGCACCGCCGCGCTGCTTGGCGAGGTGATGAACAAGGTCGGCATTCCCAAGGGCGTCTATAACGTCGTCCATGGCTTCGGGCCGAACTCGGCCGGCGAGTTCCTGACGACGCACCCGAAGGTCAACGCCATCACCTTCACCGGCGAGACCCGGACCGGCGAGATCATCAACAAGGCGGCCGCCATCGGCTCGCGTCCGGTGTCGCTGGAAATGGGCGGCAAGAACGCCGCCATCGTCTTCGCCGACTGCGATTTCGACGCCGCGATCGAAGGCACGCTGCGTTCGGCCTTCGCCAACTGCGGCCAGGTCTGTCTCGGCACCGAGCGCGTCTATGTCGAGCGCCCGCTGTTCGAGAAGTTCGTCGCCGCCATGAAGGCCGGCGCCGAGAAGCTGAAGATCGGCGTGCCGGACGATCCGGAAACCGGCATGGGGCCGCTGATCAGCAAGGAACACCAGAACAAGGTGCTGTCCTACTTCGCGATCGCCAAGGATGAAGGCGCGACCATCGTCACCGGCGGCGGGGTGCCGGTCATGCCGGCCGAACTGCAGGACGGCTGCTGGGTGCAACCGACCATCTGGACCGGCCTGCCGGAAACCGCCCGGGTCATCAAGGAAGAGATTTTCGGCCCGTGCTGCCATATCGCCCCCTTCGACACCGAGGAAGAAGTGCTCGAGAAGGCCAACGACAACATCTACGGCCTGGCGACCGCGATCTGGACCAAGGACATCTCGCGCGCCCACCGCATGGCGCAGCAGATGGAAGTGGGCATCGCCTGGGTCAACAGCTGGTTCCTGCGCGACTTGCGGACCCCGTTCGGCGGCGCCAAGCAATCCGGCATCGGCCGCGAGGGCGGCGTCCATTCGCTCGAGTTCTATACCGAGCTGAAGAACGTCTGCATCAAGCTCTAAGCGACGGCGGAGGCAGGCCCGGCCTGCCTCCGCGCAAGCCAACCACGACAAGACAGGACAACAGAATGGAACAGAAAACCATCGAACAACTGGGCGACGCGCTGTACGAGGCGCTCGTCGCCCGCCAGCCGATCGCGCCGCTGACCGCGACGCATCCCGGGATGACCATCGAGGACGCCTACCACGTGCAGCAGCGGATGATCGCCCGTCGCCTGGAGAAGGGCGAACGCATCATCGGCAAGAAGATCGGCGTCACCAGCAAGGCGGTCATGAATATGCTCGGCGTGCATCAGCCGGACTTCGGCTACCTGACCGACGGCATGGTCTACAACGAGGGCGAGTCGATCGAGATGGCCGGGCTGATCCAGCCCAAGGCCGAGGGCGAGATCGCCTTCCTGCTCAAGAAGGACCTGCAGGGCCCGGGCGTCACCGCCGCGGACGTGCTGGCCGCGACCGAAGGCGTCATGGCCTGCTTTGAGATCGTCGATTCCCGCATCCAGGACTGGAAGATCAAGATCCAGGACACCGTTTCCGATAACGCCTCCTGCGGCGTCTTCGTCCTCGGCGACCAGCTGGTGGATGTCGCCGACCTCGACCTCGCGCTGTGCGGCATGGTCCTCGAGAAGAACGGCGAGATCGTCGTCACCGGCGCCGGCGCCGCGACCATGGCCCATCCGGTCAATGCCATGGTCTGGCTGGCCAACACGCTGGGCAAGCTGGGCATCGCGCTCAAGGCCGGCGACATCGTGCTTTCCGGCGCCATGGGCGCCATGGTCCCGGTGGTCAAGGGCGACAACCTGCGCATGACCATCGGCGGCATCGGCGGCTGTTCCGTCCGCTTCGTTTAACCCGATTCCAGAACAAGGATACCCAGCATGAACCTCAATCAACAGACCATCGCCGGACTCGCCGAGCACCTCGAAAGCGCCGAGTTGCAGCGCCATGAAGTCATCAAGATCACTGAAGCCCATCCCGACATGGATTGGGACGATGCCTACGCCATCCAGGCCGAGATCCTGCGCCGCAAGCTGGCGCGCGGCAACAAGGTGGTCGGCCTCAAGGCCGGCCTGACCTCGCACGGCAAGATGAAGCAGATGGGCGTCAGCACGCCGGTCTTCGGCTGGCTGGTCGACTATTTCAGCGTCGCCGACGGCGGCGAGATCAAGCACGGCGAATTGATCCATCCCAAGGTCGAGCCGGAAATCGTCTTCGTCACCAAAAAGGCATTGAAGGGCCCGGGTTGCCATATCGGCGCCGTGTTGGCCGCCACCGACTTCGTGATGCCCGGCATCGAGATCATCGATTCCCGCTATAAGGACTTCAAGTTCGACCTGAAGAGTGTCATCGCCGACAACTGCTCGTCGACCCGCTTCGTGCTCGGTGGCCAGGCGACCCCGGTGGCCGGCCTCGACCTGCGCACCCTGGGCGTGGTCATGGAAAAGAACGGCGAGCCGGTCGCCATCGGTGCCGGTGCCGCCGTGCTCGGCCACCCGGCGGCCGCGATCGCCGCCCTGGCCAATCACCTCGGCGCCCGCGGCGAGGAAATCCCGGCCGGCACGATGATTCTCTCCGGCGGCGTCACCGAGGCCATTGCGGTCAATCCGGGCGACCACATCACGCTGCGCATCCAGTCCCTGGGTACGGTCAGCACCCGTTTCGTCTGAGGAGCCGAGCATGCCTTTCGCCCAGATTCAAATCATGGAAGGCCGTAGCGAGGACCAGAAGCGGGCCGTGATCGAGAAGGTCACGGCGGCGCTGGTCGAGGCGGTCGGCGCGCCGGTCGACAGCGTGCGCGTGATCATCACCGAGATTCCGAAGGCCCACTGGGGCATCGCCGGCAAGAGCGCCAAGGATCTCGGGCGCTAGGACAGATCAACGCACTGCGCCCGGGCAGGGGCAGTGCGCCACCCACAGCAGTCAATAAAGCAAACCCAATGGAGGAAGAGACAAATGGACAATAACGCCCTGGCCAACAAGGTCGATGTGCACCAGATCATCGACGAGGCCAAATTCAACAAATTTCACTTCACCGTGCTCTTCTGGTGTGCACTCGTCATCATTTTCGACGGCTACGACCTGGTGATCTACGGCGTCGTGCTGCCGCAGCTGATGGAGCAATGGGCGTTGACCCCGATCCAGGCCGGTGCGCTGGGCAGCTATGCGCTGTTCGGCATGATGTTCGGCGCCCTGATCTTCGGCCCGCTGTCTGACAAGATCGGGCGCAAGAAGGTGATCGCGATCACCGTGACCATATTCAGTGGCATGACCTTCGTCAACGGTTTCGCCACGACGCCGACCGAATTCGGTATCTGCCGCTTCCTCGCCGGTCTTGGCATCGGCGGCGTGATGCCGAACGTCGTCGCCCTGATGACCGAGTACATGCCGAGGAAGATCCGCAGCACCATGGTTGCCGTCATGTTCAGCGGCTACTCGGTGGGCGGCATGACCTCGGCTTTTCTCGGCATGTACCTGATGCCGAACTTCGGCTGGCAGTCGGTCTTCTTCGTCGCCGGCATTCCCCTGCTGTTGCTGCCCATCCTGCTGAAATTCCTGCCGGAAGCGGTCGGCTTCATGATCCAGGGCCAGCGCGACGCCGATGCCGGCCGCCTACTCGAGCGTGTTCAGCCGTCCTATAAATACCGGGCCGGCCACAACCTCCACTACCCGACCGGCAAGGGCAAGGGCGTGGCGCTGGTCGAGCTGTTCCGCAGCAACCGCCTGCTCAGCTCCCTGAGTTTCTGGGTCGCCTTCTTCGGCTGCCTGCTGATGGTCTATGCGCTCGGTTCCTGGCTGCCCAAGCTGATGGTCAAGGCTGGCTACGACCTGAAGAACAGCCTGGCCTTCCTGCTCGTGCTGAATCTCGGGGCCATCTTCGGCGCCGTCGGCGGCGGCTGGCTGGCCGACCGTTTCCACCTGCGTCGCGTGCTGACCATCATGTTCGTCATCGCGGCTGTGTCGATCGGCTCCCTCGGCTTCCTGCCGAAGGAAAACCAGGCGCTGCTCTACCTCTTCATCGCCGCTGCCGGCGCCTGCACGATCGGTGCGCAGATACTGCTCTATGCCTATGTCGCCCAGTACTACCCGCTGGCCATCCGTTCCACCGGGATCGGCTGGGCCTCCGGGGTCGGTCGTCTCGGCGCGATCTGCGGTCCGATGCTCGGCGGTTTCATGCTCAACGCCGACCTTGGCTTCCAGTTCAATTTCCTTGCCTTCGCAGTACCGGGCGCGATTGCCGGTCTCGCCATCTCGATGGTCGGACGCAGCGCCACCCATGCGCCGGAAGAACAGCGGAACCTGGTGTTCGCGGCGGAAACCGGGGCCATGGCCGATTGATGGCGGTGGGTGGCGTGCGTCAAGGCGCTCGTTACCCGCTCGGCTGTTCGGCCGGGTGAAATCCTTTAAAGGAGTCATGCTTTGGAAACGTCTTTGGAATTTGCCTGGGATGACCGCTATCTGCTCGGCCATGGCGAAATGGATGAAACCCACCGGGAGTTTGTCGACTTGGTTAACGCCTTGCTGACGGTGGACGATGGCGGGCTGGGCGATGCCCTGGTGGCATTCGCGGCGCACGCCGAGGCCCATTTCGCCCAGGAAAACGAATGGATGGAAAAGAACGATTTTCCGCCGCGCGACTGCCATATCGACGAACACAACAAGGTGCTCGCTTCGGTTTACGAGGTTCAGCGCCACCTGGCCGAGGGCGACGTGGCCATCGTTCGCGAACTGGCGGTGGCCTTGATGGAGTGGTTCCCGGCGCATGCCGATTACCTGGATTCGGCGCTCGCCACCTGGCTGGTCAAACGGGTGCATGCCGGTGCACCGCTGGTCATGCGGCGCAAGGTCGTCAAGGCCTAGCGTTCAGTTCGGCCTGCGTTCTCCTCGCCCGAATCCGGTTCTGTTCGTGGTTGCTTTCCGGAAATGTATGAGTGGCAGATCCGGGAATGGATTCGGGTATTTCGGCCCGCCCTGGCGGGCCTTTTTTTGTTTTGGAAACAATAACCCGGGGCATATCGTCGGCCAGCATCCTCAGTGCGTGAACCAATCCATGCCTACCTCGGCATGGCCTGGTCAGGGGTTCAGCGCTTCGCTGGGCAGCATTCGCATCGCCCGGTAGGTGAAGCGAATGTGTTCGGCCAGCAGTTCGCAGGCCTGGTCGGCGTCGCGCGCCAGAACCGCCTTGAACAGGTTCTCGTGCTCGGCGTGCACATCGCGGTCGAGCAGCGTCTTGTATTGCAGCGTCAGGCGACGATAACGCTCGGCCTGGTGATACAGGATCGACAGGAAGTGCTTGATCCAGTGTGACGGGCAGGCCTCGATCAGAACCTCATGGAAGATGCGGTTGCGCTCTTCCCATTCCTCGCGGTTGCCGTTGCCCGAGAGCTTCTCTTCGGCCTTGGTCAGGCGATGGAAGGCAGAGAGCAATTCGCCCTCCCAGGCATCGTCGCCCAGGGCGATGGACTGGCGCAGGGCTTCGCATTCGAGCATGACGCGGGTTTCGGTGATGTCGCCAAAATCCTCAAGCGAGGCCGGGGCGACGCGGAATCCGCGCTGTCCCTGAGAGATGACCAGGGCATCGGCAATCAGCAGCGACAAGGCTTCGCGCATGGTGCCGGCGCCGACGCCGTAGTTGTCCTTGATGTGCTCGATGCGCAGTTTTTCACCCGGGGGCAGGCGCCCCTCGATGATGTCGCGGCGTAAGTTTCGATAGGCCGACTCAACCAGGGTCTTCGGTTCGGTCATGACGTCGTCGGTGCTTTCTTTGCGCGGCGAGTGTTCAGTTTCATGTCGATGGTATTCAAGGAAATTGATCCGATAATTTTATGTTCTATTGGAGTTTTTTGGTGGTTGTTGTTCGAAATAAAAAATATCGAGAAAATGTATTGACACCGATATTGTTGACTAATATCGTGATGGTGAATTGATTACGGCTTTTCTTTGGGAGCTTGACTATGGATTTTCAGATTTCGGGAAAGCGTGCATTGGTAAGCGGCTCCACGGCCGGCATCGGGTTTGCGATCGCGGCCGAACTGGCCCGTGAAGGCGCCAAGGTGGTGATCAATGGCCGCAGCCAGAAAAGCGTCGACGCGGCCATTGCCCGACTCCGTTCGCTGGTTGCCGGTGCTGACGTGCAGGGCGTGGCGGCCGACCTGTCCTCGGCCGAAGGCTGCCAGACGCTATTCGACGCCTGCCCGCAGGCCGATATCCTGGTTAACAACCTCGGTATCTTCGACCCGGTGCCGTTCGAAGCCATTCCCGATTCCGAATGGCAACGCTTCTTCGACGTCAATGTGATGAGCGGCGTTCGTCTGGCCCGCCACTACCTGCCGGCCATGAAGGCGGCCAACTGGGGGCGGATCGTGTTCATCTCCAGCGAATCTGGCATCAACACGCCGGGCGAGATGGTCCATTACGGGATGACCAAGTCGGCCCAGCTCGCGGTGTCTCGCGGTCTGGCCCAAAGCTGCGCCGGTACGGGCGTTACGGTCAATGCCGTGCTGCCCGGACCGACTCGCTCCGAAGGCGTCGGCGAGTTCTTCGGCAAGCTGGCCGCCGAGGCGGGTATCGGCCTCGATGAAATGGAGCGCCGCTTTTTTGCCGAAGGGCGTCAGACCTCAATTATCAAACGCATGATCGATCCCGCCGAAGTGGCTGCGCTGGTCGCCTATGTCTGCAGCGCACGAGCCGCTGCGACGACAGGTGCCGCGCTGCGCGTCGAAGGCGGGATTGTTTCGACCATTTGCTGAACAACGATCAATAAGGAAAATATTGATGACCCAAAAAATCAAATGCGCGCTGATCGGCCCCGGCAACATCGGTACCGACCTGCTCTACAAACTGAAGCGCAGCCCGTTTCTGGAGCCGGCCTGGATGGTCGGCATCGACCCCGAATCCGAAGGCCTGAAGCGCGCCGCCGACATGGGCCTCAAAGTCACGTCGGAAGGCGTCGACGGCCTGCTGCCGCACGTCCTGGCCGACGGCGTGCAGATCGCCTTCGACGCCACCTCGGCCTACGTCCATGCCGAGAACACCCGGAAGCTCAATGCTCTGGGCGTCCTGATGATCGACCTGACGCCGGCCGCCATCGGCCCATTCTGCGTGCCGCCGGTCAATCTCAAGGAACTGGTCGGGCGCAAGGAAATGAACGTCAACATGGTTACCTGCGGCGGGCAGGCCACCATCCCCATGGTCGCCGCCATCTCCCGCGTCCAGAAGGTCAAGTACGGCGAGATCGTCGCCACTATCAGCTCGAAGAGTGCCGGCCCCGGCACCCGCAAGAACATCGACGAATTCACCCGCACCACCTCGGGTGCCATCGAGCAGGTCGGCGGTGCCGAAAAGGGCAAGGCGATCATCATCATCAACCCAGCCGAACCGCCGCTCATCATGCGCGACACCGTGCACTGCCTGACCGAAGGCACCCCCGACCAGGCGCGGATCACCGACTCCATCCTGACCATGATCGCCGAAGTCCAGCGCTACGTGCCGGGCTACCGCCTGGTCAACGGCCCGGTCTTCGACGGCAACCGCGTCTCGGTCTTCCTCGAAGTCCAGGGGCTCGGCGACTTCCTGCCGACCTACGCCGGCAACCTCGACATCATGACCGCCGCCGCCGCCCGCACCGCCGAAATGTTCGCCGAGGAAATCCTCAAAGGACGGCTGACCCTCGAAGCGGTCGATACCGTCGGCGTCGCCAACACCGCCGGCTGCGGCGCCCACTGAGCGCGCCCCGCGAACCCCAGGAGAAAACCATGAATCTCAAAGGCAAGATCGTTACCGTCCACGACATGACGCTGCGCGACGGCATGCACCCCAAGCGTCACCAGATGACCCTCGACCAGATGATCGCCATCGCCAGCGGCCTCGATGCCGCCGGCGTGCCGCTCATCGAAGTCACCCACGGCGACGGCCTGGGCGGCTCCTCGGTCAATTACGGCTTCCCGGCCCATGCCGACGAAGAGTATCTCGGCGCCGTGATCCCCAAGATGAAGCAGGCCAAGATCTCGGCCCTGCTGCTGCCCGGCATCGGCACCGTCGACCACCTGAAGATGGCGCGTGAGCTCGGTGTGCACACCATCCGCGTCGCCACCCACTGCACCGAGGCCGATGTCTCGGAGCAGCACATCACCATGGCCCGCAAGCTCGACATGGACACCGTCGGCTTCCTGATGATGAGCCACATGAACACCCCGGAAGGCCTGGTCAAGCAGGCCAAGCTCATGGAAGGTTATGGTGCCAACTGCATCTACGTCACCGACTCGGCCGGCCACCTGCTGCCGGACGGCGTCAAGGAACGCCTGGGTGCAGTAAGACAAGCCCTCAAGCCGGAAACTGAACTCGGTTTCCATGGCCACCACAACCTGGCGATGGGCATCGCCAACTCGATCGCCGCCATCGAAGTCGGGGCCAACCGCATCGATGCGGCCGCCGCTGGCCTTGGGGCCGGGGCGGGCAATACGCCGATGGAAGTGCTGATCGCCGTCTGCAGCCTGATGGGCATCGAGACCGGCGTCGATGTTGCGAAGATCACCGACGTTGCCGAAGACCTCGTCGTGCCGATCATGGACTTCCCGATCCGCATCGACCGCGATGCGCTGACCCTGGGCTACGCCGGGGTCTATGGCTCCTTCCTGCTCTTCGCCAAGCGCGCCGCCGTGAAATACGGCGTCCCGGCCCGCGACATCCTGGTCGAACTCGGCCGCCGGGGCATGGTCGGCGGCCAGGAGGACATGATCGAGGACACCGCCATGACCATGGCCCGCGAACGCGGACTGGCCGTCTGATGCCCGGGGGCTGGCGCGTCCTGCCCCCGCCTGAATAAAGGGAAGCATAGTGAGCGAAGCTGTTGTTCGTGTCGTGCGGCGCCGTGCCAAGGCGGGGTGCGAGGAAGCCTACGAGGCGATGGTTCGGGCCATGTTTCGTCAGGCCAGCCAGTTTCCGGGCTATGTGGCGGCTCAGTTGATACCGCCGGCCATCGCGGGCGGCGAATATCAGCTTATTCAGCGCTTCGCCACGGAACAGGATCTGGAGCGCTGGAATAGCTCGGCGGAGCGCGCAACTTGGCACGAGCGACTCCGTGCCGTGGCCGTGGGCGATCCGGAATATCGGCTGTTGTCCGGCCTTGATGCGTGGTTTGGCCCCGAGCTTATCCCGGCAACAGCGCATCCGCCGAAATGGCGGATGACAATCGTGAGTTGGATGGGGATATTCCCGACGGTAGCCTTGCTACTTTGGTTTATCTCCCCATTGCTGTCCAACCTGCCATTCCTGATCAGAACAGCGATATTTACGGCCATGGTGGCAGTCGCCATGTCTTACCTTGTCATGCCAAGGCTATCGCGATGGATGAGTTGGTGGCTTCGGCAATGAATATGCATGTGGCAAATTGCAGGTGATCTCTTCATGCCAAGTCGAACTCTCACAATCGGCTAAATAGCTGACGTAGCTTGGGAGGTATCCCAAAGGCCGTAATAACCGACTTGGAGACGATGGCCAACCCTGGCACCCTCGGCACATTTGCCGAGGATCAGATGGCGAATAGCAGGTTGTCTGCACCTGCTATCTCTGGCGCTACTGCCACAGCAACTGCCATCTATCTTGCTCGGACAGGTAGCAGCAAGAATCAGATCGGGTCGTTTGTGCCCTCATGTTATGGCCCGCCCCACTCGAAAAAATGGCTGTTAAACTGAGCTTTCAGCGGCAGCATGACTCGGCTCTCGCCAATACATGTTGCGACAGTTCTGATCCGGACAACACAAGGAGAAGAAGTTGCTCATGCAAATCGTAGCCTGGGTGGCCGCCGGACTGGTCTTCATGACCTTTTTCATGAAGACGATCGTTCCCTTGCGACAGGCCGCCATCGCCAGCAACCTTGTCTTCATCTGCTATGGCCTGATGGGCCTGAATTACGGAATCTTCGACAAAGTTCTGCCGATTCTCGTCCTGCATGTATCGCTGCTGCCGCTGAACATCATTCGGCTGCGCGAAGTCCGGCGGACGATTCGTGCCGTCCATAACGCCTCGCACGATCGAGTTGAATTCGAGCACCTCATACCATTCATGAGAACGGAAAAATTCAGTCGTGGCCAATTCATCTTCAGCCGTGGCGATCCGGCTGACCGCATACTCCTACTGCACAAAGGACGTGTTCGTCTGATCGAACTGGACAAACTGCTAGAGCCTGGCGCCGTGATCGGCGAGGTTGGTGTCTTTGCGGAAAATGCAGTTCGGAGCGGCACATTGCGTTGCGAGGAGGACTGTGAACTCTACAGCCTTGCCGCAGAGAAGGCTCTGGAACTCTTCTACCAAGACTCCCGTTTTGGCTTCTTCATTGTCCAGTCGCTGGCTCGATACTTGTCGGACGAGGTCAAGCGAGCCGGTTCTCCACGATAGAAGGTTAGGTACGCTGAGCCTGACTGGATGAAATAAGTCAGGTAGCCGTTTGCGACCCCGCGACAGCGTCATATGTGAAGTCGGCGAGCCTGGAGCACTTCGCGGGTTTCTTCGGCTGTGCATGCTGTTGTCGGCGCCAGTGCCCCGGAGCCCAGAACTGCTGAGAAGCACGGTTTTCCCACTGGGAAAACCGGATAATGGCGGCCAATTCGTTTTGAACGCTGGGATTCCCGCATGGAAATTAAGGTCAATTTTCTCGACAAGCTTCGTCTTGAAGCCAAGTTCGATGATTTCACGGTCATCGCCGACCAGCCAATCCGCTACAAGGGCGATGGCTCGGCGCCGGGGCCGTTCGATTATTTCCTGGCTTCATCGGCTTTGTGTGCGGCTTACTTCGTGAAGTTGTACTGCGACACGCGCAACATCCCGACCGAGCACATCCGGCTGTCGCAGAACAACATCGTCGATCCGGAAAACCGCTACCAGCAAATTTTCAAGATCCAGGTCGAGTTGCCGGCGGATATCTCGGCCAAGGATCGGCAGGGCATCCTGCGTTCCATCGACCGGTGTACCGTCAAAAAGGTGGTGCAGACCGGGCCCGAGTTCGTGATCGAGGAGGTGGAAAATCTGGACGCCGATGCGCAGGCCTTGCTGACACTGAATCCGGATTCGGAAACCAGCACCTATATCGCCGGCAAGGATCTGCCGCTGGAGCAAACCATCGCCAACATGTCCGGCCTTTTGGCGGGCCTGGGCATGAAGATCGAAATCGCCTCGTGGCGCAACCTGGTACCCAACGTCTGGTCGCTGCATATCCGCGATGCGCATTCGCCGATGTGCTTCACCAATGGCAAGGGCGCGACCAAGGAAAGCGCGCTGGCGTCGGCCCTGGGCGAGTTCATCGAGCGGGCGAGTTGCAATCACTTCTACAACGACCAGTTCTGGGGCGAAGACATCGCCAATGCGGCATTTGTGCATTACCCGAACGAGCGCTGGTTCAAGCCGGGTCGCAAGGATGCGCTGCCGGCCGGGATTCTCGACGAATACTGCCTGGGAATTTACAACCCCGATGGCGAGCTGCGCGCCTCGCATCTGTATGACACCAATTCCGGCAATGTGCAGCGCGGCATCTGTACGCTGCCCTATGTCCGCCAGTCGGACGGCGAGGTGGTGTATTTCCCGACCAACCTGATCGACAACCTGTTCCTCAGCAATGGCATGAGCGCCGGCAACACGCTGGCCGAAGCGCAGGTGCAGTGCTTGTCGGAAATTTTCGAGCGGGCGGTCAAACGCGAAATCCTCGAAGGCGAAATCGCGCTGCCGGATGTGCCGCAGGACGTGCTGGCGAAGTATCCCGGCATTCTGGCCGGTATCGAGGAGCTGGAAAAGCAGGGCTTTCCGGTGTTGGTTAAGGATGCCTCGCTGGGCGGCGAGTTCCCCGTGATGTGCGTCACCTTGATGAATCCGCGTACCGGTGGTGTGTTTGCGTCGTTCGGCGCACACCCGAGCCTGGAGGTGGCGCTGGAGCGCAGTCTGACCGAGTTGCTGCAGGGGCGCAGTTTTGAGGGCCTGAACGATCTGCCGCGGCCGACCTTTGAAAGTAACGCCGTCACCGAGCCGAACAACTTCGTCGAACACTTTATCGACTCCAGCGGCGTGGTGTCGTGGCGCTTTTTCAGCGCCAAAGCCGATTTCGATTTTGTCGAGTGGGACTTTTCCGGTCAGGGTGAGGAATCCAATGCCGAGGAGGCTGCCGCCTTGTTCGGCATTCTCGAAGCCATGGGCAAGGAAGTGTACATGGCGGTGTATGACCAGCTGGGCGCAACGGCCTGCCGCATCCTGGTGCCGGGTTATTCGGAAATTTATCCGATTGAAGATTTGATCTGGGATAACACCAATAAGTCGCTGGCCTTCCGCGCCGATATCCTGAACCTTCACAGTCTCGAGGACGCCGGCCTGGAAGCGCTGCTTGAACGTCTGGAAGACAGCGAACTCGACGATTACACCGACATCATCACCTTGATCGGTGTCGAGTTTGACGAGAATACGGAATGGGGTCAGTTGACGATTCTCGAGTTGAAGCTGTTGATCAATCTCGCCTTGCAGCAATTCGAAGCGGCGCACGAACAGGTGAAAACCTACCTGCAATACAACGAGAACACGGTCGAGCGCGGATTGTTTTATCAGGCCCTGGATGTGGTGCTGGAGGTGCTGCTCGACGACGAGCTGGAACTCGACGATTACTTGGTCAATTTCCGCCGGATGTTTGGCAACCCGCGGATGGATGCGGTGATGGGGTCAGTGGACGGCAGCGTGCGCTTCTTCGGCCTGACGCCTACGAGCATGAAACTGGAAGGGCTCGACCGGCACCAGCGCCTGATCGACAGCTACAAAAAACTGCATATGGCGCGGGCCAAGGTGGCGGGTTTGTCCAGTTAGGGTTACGAGCCATGGCTCGATCAATCACAAGAGTGACCGGGTGGCTCACTACGCGCTTCGGTACCCGTTCCGTTCAGGGCCAAGGTCCGCTGCCGGTTGGCCTGACCGTCTGCATCGGATAACCCTTAACCGGTGCTTCCCTCGGAGGACCGATCGGTGCCAGGTGGCAATGCGGCGGTAAGCCGCCCTTCGCTTCCCTTCCGGCAGAGGAGCGCCTTGGCGGATTTGCATCATTGAGTCGATAGCTGCATCCCTTTGGCGTGTGCGCTCGCCAGTTCTTCATTTCTGAGCACGAAATCGGTGCTGTCGGTCAGTCGCTCGACGGCTAGATCGATAAATCGGCGCACCCGGGCCGGCTGGGCGGCGCGGCTGCCGTAGTAGATGAACAGGCTGTAATTGTCGGCCGTATGTTCCAGCAACAACGGAACCAGACGTCCAGAGCGAATCAACGATGCGGCTGAGGGGATGGCAAGTTGGCCGATCACCTCGCCGGCGACAACGGCACGCAGTTCGAAGGCCTCGTCGTTGGTGCAAAAGGTCGGGCGGACATACTGCTCCTGCATGCCGTCGCCAACCCTCACGCGCCATGGAACGACACGGCCATCGCTGGCGCGGCGAAAGGCGCTGCAATGGTGCGACCCCAACTCGACTTTCAAATACACGACGAGCAGTTTGCTGGACCTGATGCGCTTCGACGCCACCAACCAGATCGAACTGATCGACAAGCTGTTGCTGATGATCGCGGGTAGCAAGGCCGACAGCTTGTATATGACCGAGGATGCCTTCGCCAAGGCCACCGGCACGAAGGACAAGGAACTGTTCAAGATCGACGACGCAACGCACATCGAAACCTACTGGAAACCGCAGTACGTGAATCAGGCAGTCGACAAGCTGTCCCGGTTTTATGGCGAATCGCTCAGGTGAAAGGACGATCATGAGCATCACACAGCACGGTCTTCGACTATCGGTCGCGCTGCTGTTCGCTGCCATGACCGCATCAACGCCGGCCATCGCCGCCCCGGAAGTCCAAGCGAAACCGCTCATGATTCAGGAGCAGGGCAGTTTTGCCGTCGGCGGCACGATGAGTCAAAGCCTCGGCAGCTTCGAGACGCTGAATCCGGCTTCCGGCGGGCAAACGCTGCACGGCGACCATGCCCGTGTGTTCTACCAGGTGCCGGTGAATGCGAGAAAACTGCCGCTCGTGATGTGGCACGGTTTCGGTCAGTTCTCCAAGACATGGGAAACGACTCCGGATGGCCATGAAGACTATCAGACCATCTTCCTGCGGCGGCAATTCGCCACCTACCTGATCGACCAGCCACGTCGTGGCGCGGCCGGGCGAGGCACGATGGGTGGGACGGTCAGCGCCACGCCCGATGAACAACGCTGGTTCAACACCTTCCGGGTCGGAGTCTGGCCCGACTATTTCCCTGGCGTGCAGTTCTCGCGTTCCAAAGAGGCGCTGGAGCAGTATTTCCGTTCCATGACCCCGGATACGGGCCCCATTGACGTCAAGGTGAGCAGCGATGCGGTCTCCGCCTTGTTCGACAGGATTGGCCCGGGAATCCTGGTCACCCACTCGCACAGCTGTGGCATGGGATGGCTGGCCGCCATGAAGAATCCGCGCATTCGCGCCATCGTCTCGTACGAGCCCGGCAGCGGTTTTGTCTTTCCCGAGGGCGAGCTGCCGCCGGCCATGACAAGCTCCGCCGGTGCGCTGGAGCCCGTGGCGGTGCGCCGCTCGGAGTTCGCCAAGCTGACCAGGATTCCGATCATCATCTATTACGGCGATTTCATTCCCGCGGAGCCGACGGCCAATCCTGGCCAGGACGGCTGGCGTGCGCGCCTCGCCATGGCCAAACTCTGGGCGGAAGCCATCAATCGCCACGGCGGCGATGCGAAGGTCGTGCATCTGCCGGAGATCGGCATTCGCGGCAATACCCACTTCCCGTTCTCGGATCTCAACAATGTGCAGATTGCCGATCTAATGTCCAGATTCCTGGCCGAGAAGCATCTGGACTGATCGTCATTTGCGCTGGCGGGTTTTCGATTGAAGTAGCCCATTGAATGACAGCCAATTCGGGTCGGCCAAGCCGCGAAACGGCTGGTTTAGATACGCTATTGGTTGGGACCTTTCGGCCAGTAGCGGAAATTCGCCCTGGCCAAATTGGTGCCGTTGGAACGGCGGCTGTGCTCGGAGACATGCCGTTTGGCCTATTCGCACAACTCGGCTTTATCGGCCATCAAGGGCGTGCCGGGTGAGCGTCAGTTGCATTGCTGCCGTTCGCATATCCTGCATCGGTTCCCGCTGGATAGCCAAAGTTGGCGCTGTGGTCGCCGGAAGATCGACCTCAGCGGCCCAGAATCAACGCTGGGGGACGTCATAAATTGAACTGCACAGTGAAACTAGGGCTATTATTTCCGCTATTAACAGTTCAGTTGAGGGCTTCACGGTGGAAACGGAATCCTCATTAACATGCGGAAATCTTCTGAGAATTGTCTATCTGAGCAAAGCGGAAAAAGCAATTTCTGAAGATGATCTTCAACATGTATTAAAGAAGGCAAGAGCTTTCAATTCAGAACACGGCATGACCGGGATCCTAATCTATTCGTTTGGCTATTTTCTTCAGGTGCTTGAAGGCCCGGAGGAAGTTCTGCTCAGGTGCTATCTTAGGATTTCAGAAGACAAACGTCATAGCCACGTCACCCTCTTACACGCCGTTCCCATTATGTTCCCCATGTTTAGCAAATGGGCAATGGCATGCCTGGGAGAAAAAGATGGCATATCGATAAATTTTGAAGATCTGTTGCGAAGTCGATTCGAGTTGGCTAACGATACGACGACGAAGTTCTTATTGGATCGATTCTTGGCGAGAGTTCGCGCTGTTGATGCAAACTGATCATTAACCCCATATTTGACCTAGAATTAATCGTGTCTGAACTCACATATCCGGATCGCCCGACTTATTTTTGCAAGATCGCGAATTAATGGGAGTTGCGATGCGGCGGGGGAACTGATACTGATGGGCAGATATCTCATGGTCTCTCCCCGGTTGTAACTTTTGCCGGGTATCCCCGGTTGCCCGATCTATGCTATCGCGCAATTACCCGGTCGCGTTACGGTCGTTCCGGCCACAATTCAGGAAAAACTGCGATGTCCAAGAGCTTGACGCCATCGACCGAAATTTCTGGCTCGGTCGACTTGCCTGGATGCAGTCGTTGCCGGGACCTCGAGACGCTGGATTTTGACTTTGCTTTTGCCTACCAGCCAATCGTCGATTTTCGCGCTCGATCGATTTTTGCCCATGAGGCCTTGGTTCGCGGCATTAACGGCGAAACGGCAGCTTCGGTGCTGGCCCGTGTCAATGACGACAATCGATATCGTTTCGACCAGGGCTGTCGCGTCGGTGCCGTCAAGGGGGCTGCGGAACTGGGGATCCGCGAGTTGCTGTCGATCAATTTTCTGCCCAACGCGGTGTACGAGCCGGCGGCCTGCATCCGCTCGACCTTCGAGGCCGCGACAACGTACGGCTTTCCAAAGGAAAACATCATTTTCGAGGTCGTCGAGGGCGAGAAGGTGACCGACCGGCCGCATCTGATCAATATTTTTGAGGAGTACCGGCGCTTCGGATTCATGACCGCGATCGACGATTTCGGGGCCGGTTACGCGGGCCTTAACCTGCTCGCCGAATTTCAACCCGATATCATCAAGATCGACATGGACCTGGTGCGTGACATCGATACCAGCCGGCCAAAGCAGGCGATCGTGGAAGGCATTGCCCACATCTGTCGGCAACTGAAAATCAGGTTGCTGGCCGAAGGCATCGAAACCCGCGCCGAGCGCGACTGCCTGCTTGAATGCGGCGTCGAACTGTTTCAGGGTTATTTTTTCTGCAAGCCGGCGTTTCGGGCGGTCGGCAACATTGATCCGGCTGCCTGGTCCTGAGCACCACAACTGACTCTCTCAGGCACCTTTGCCCCCGCTGGCGGTAGACGGCACTACCGGGTGTGCTGCACGCCAAGCGTGATTCCTCTGCGGCGCTTTGCCGACAACGACCGTATGACCGTTCAGGGTCAGGTGCGGTAGTAACCTGAGGTGGCAGCTGATCGTTCAAGCCAATGGCGGCGCCTATAACCGGAGAGCTGGTCATAGCGAGCGTCGGTGGCGCGTAGTCCAAATGGAAGTTCAGGCCGAGGACTTGTCAGTGAAGTCGTCTGGAACGGCTGCTGCACTTTGTTACCAGCCCTTAAGCTCGCGACGGGCCGATGGTCTGCATTGGGCACGATGCTGTCTTCCGCTGCTTGTGAAAGCGGCCACTCAGAGACGATGCTCCGCTTTTATGTCAACAAAACGAAACCCGCACAGCGCAAGGCTCTGCGGGTTTTTTCTTGTCTTTTCAGACGGCAGTAAACCCACCGTCAATAATCAGATGGGTGCCGGTGACGAAGCTTGATTCGTCGGAGGCCAGGTAAAGAATGCCGTTGGCAATGTCTATGGGTTTTCCGATCCGCCCAATCGGATGCAGGGCGGTGAAGGCCTGGATGGCCTGTTCTTCGGGGGCGCCGGTGGCCAGCATGGCCATTTCCTTGCCGGCCTTGGTGTCCACCAGGCCCGGGTGAATGGAGTTGACGCGGATCTGGTAGCCCTTTTGTCCGGCATAGACAGCGGCCGATTTGGATAGCATGTGGATGCCAGCCTTGGCGGCGCAATAGGCGGCGAGGTTGGGGGCGCCGGAGAAGGCGGCCACGGAGCTGACATTGACAATGCTGCCGCCGCCGGTGGTCTTCATCCACTTGATGGCGAGCTGGGTGCCGAGGAAGGTCGCGTCGAGGTTGATGGACATGATCCGGCGCCATTCGGCGAAGGTGACGGTTTCGATGTCGTTGTAGGTTCCGCCGCCGGCGTTGTTGACCAGGATATCCAGCTTGCGCTCCTCGCCCTTGAGGGTGGTGAAGACCGCCTCCCAGGCTTCCGGCGAACTGACGTCGTGGTGCAGATAGTGCGCCTTGCCGCCGGCTTCGGTGATCTCGGCAACGACCTCCCGGCCACCGGCGTCGTCGATATCCGTCAGCCAGACGGTGCCCCCTTCGGCCGCCAGAAGCTTTGCCGTTTCGCGCCCCAGGCCATTGGCGGCGCCGGTAATCAGGATGGTCTTGCCTGCAACTCTGTTCATCTAATGTCTCCTCAATCTTGGTGTTCGGGATTGGCCTGCGGAGCGATCCGGCTGCTCCGGGTTCGGCCTATGTCGGCCACAACTTGGTAGCTTCTGGAAAGTATATAGAACGATCGTTCTTTTTCCAATATTCATTGCCTATTGTTGATGGCGTGCGAAAATAAATAATAAAAACAATAAGATAGAAATATTTGCCATGTTTTATGAAAATTTTCAACTTTTGTATTGACAAGCAAAATCCGTTAAATAGAATGCCTAGCAGAACGATCGTTCTAGTCCGGGTGGCAAGCAGGATCGAAATCAATTTTTGGGTGAAAGTGAAATATGGGAACCGTCAAAGACAACGTCGTCGATCTGGAAAGGGAAAAGCCTGGGCGCCGGGAGGAGCTTTTGCAGGCCGCGCTGGATTTGTTTTCCGAGAATGGTTTCGAGGGCACTTCGATTCGGGATATCGCCAAAACACTGGGGGTGAGCGTCTCGGTGGTCTATCACTACTTCCAGAACAAGGAGGGGCTGTGGTCGGCGATTCTCGAGTATTCGATCAAGGCCCTGCCGGGCAAGCTGGAAGCGGCGCTGGCCGGTGGCGGCCACGCCCTGGAGCGCTTTCGCCGCCTCTTGCGAACGCACCTGGTGGCCTCCGCCGACTATCACAAAGAGTCGAAGATGTTCCTGATCAGCCACGACCGGATGTCGGTGGATGGTGACAAGGCGAGCAAGGAAATCCAGAAACGGATACTCGGCATCTACGTCGGCATTCTCGACGAGCTCAAGCAGGAAGGCTGGGTGAAGGCCGGCAATACCAAGATACTGGCCTTCAACATCCTCGGCGTCGTCAATTGGCAGCTCCGCTGGTATCGCCCCGACGGTCCGCTGGACAGCGAGCAGGTCTATGACGAGATGATTACCTTCATCCTCTACGGGGCCGTCGGCGTGCCGCCCGGGCGTAGCTGAGCCGGCCGTACCTGAACGAAAAAATCATAAAGGAGACAATGTGTATGGGCTTTACAGTCGATATTGATACGGGTGGCACGTTCACCGATGGTTTCGTTACCCGGGGCGATCAGTTCCGGACGGTCAAGACACCGACCACGCCGCACGATCTGACGGTTTGCTTCATGGAGTGCATCAAGGAGTCCGCCAAGGCCTTCGCGGTGCCGCTGGGCGATTTTTTGTATGACACCGATATCATCCGGTTTTCCAACACGATCGGCACCAACTCCATCATCCAGCGCGATGGTCCCAAGATCGGCCTGATTATTACCGCCGGTTGCGAGGGCTGTGTCCGACCGAGGCCAGCGGCGGCAAGCGGCCGCTGGTGGAGAGCAGCATGGTGGCGGCGATCCACGAAGAAACCAGCGCCGCCGGCCTGGTCCGCCGGGTGCCGGAACGGGATCAAGTGTTGGCCGCCGCACAGTCGCTGATCGACCGCGGTGCCCGCTGCCTGGTCATCGCCCTCGATCACGCCGATCTCAATGCCGAGAACGAGCGCTTCGTCCGCGAGAGCATCAAACGTGAATATCCGCGGGACTACCTGGGTTCGGTGCCGGTCTTCCTGAGCAGCGATATCGTGCAGCGCCCGGGCTATCAGGAACGGATCAATACGGCATCTCTGAATGCCTACATCCACGGCAAGCTGACCCGCCTGCTCTACAAGGCCGGCGAAGACCTGCGCCGGCAGCAGTATCGCGGCCACCTGTTCATCGGCCACAACAACGGGGCCGTGGCGCGGGTGGCCAAGACCCGGGCGATCAATACCTACAACTCCGGCCGGCCGCCGGCCTGCTCGGGGCCAAGGAAATCGGGGCGCTTTACGGGGCGCGCTGCGTCATGTCGGGCGACATGGGGGGCACCTCCTTCGATATCGGCTTCGTGGTGGACGGCGAACCGAGCTATGCGCTGCGTCCGGACGTCGAAGGCTTCGGCTGCAACCTGCCGATGCTGGCCATCCGCGCCCTGGGCGCCGGCGGCGGCTCGATTGCCGAGGTGGTGGACGGTGTCTTGCGGGTTGGTCCGCAATCGGCCGGCGCCTTGCCCGGACCGGCCTGTTTCGGCCTGGGCGGCAAGCGGGCGACGGTGACCGATGCCAATCTGGTGCTCGGCTGGCTGGACCCGGAATACTTCCTGGGCGGCAGCAAAAAGCTGGACCGCGAAAAGGCGATGGCCGCCATCGAGCAGGATGTCGCCACGCCGCTGGGAATTTCCGTCAGCGAAGCTGCCTGGCTGATCAAGGAGACGGTGGAGGCCGATGTCGGCCGCGAACTCGGCGCGCTGCGCAAGGACATGGGGCCGCACCCCGATCCGCTGCTGGTGGTCTATGGCGGCGCCGGGCCGCTGCACAGCTGTGCCATCGCCCAGGCCTCGGGCATTTCGACCCTGGTCGTGACGCCGTTCTCCGCCGTGTTTTCGGCCTATTCATCGTCGCTGATGGATGTCGGCCATCTCTATTACCGGCGCCTGGATCTGCCCCTGCACGAAGGCGCTGACTTGTCGCCGGTCGACCAGGCGGTCGGCGAACTGCGCCGGCGTGCCGAGGCCGACATGCGCGGCGAGGGCTTTGCCGCCGACAGCGTGGGCTGGGAACTGGAATTGATCGTCCGTTCCGACGCCGGCGAGGAGGCCAAGATCGCAGCGCCCATCGATTTTCACCATAGTCCGGCCGGCCGGCGCGCGGTGCAGGAAAAAGCCGCCGCCTTGCTCGGTCTCGATGGCAATCCCGCGCTCACGCTCTGCACCCTGGGACTGTTCGGCAAGGCGCCGGTCGCCCATTACCTGCCGCGCGAGGTGCCGGCGACCAGCGCACCGCTCGATGCCGCCTGGCGCGGCCAGCGCCAGGTCAGCCTGCACCGCCGCGGCCCGGCCGTCGGAGTTGATGTCTATGACCGCGAACTGCTCGGCAATGGTCACCAGGTGGCGGGGCCGGTGATTGTCGAATCCCGCCAAACCACCATGGTGATCCCGGAGGGCTGGTCCCTGAAAGTGGATCGCTACGACAACGCGCTGATCGAAAGGATGCAATAAATGAAGGTCAGGATCACCGAATATCTGGACATCGATCTGGCGCAGGAAAAATGGCACTGCCATGCCTGCGGCCATGAATTGACCGATGCCGCGAGCAACTACAAGCACGGCTGCCTGGTCGCCGAAGTTCCCATGGCGAGCGCCCATCCGCCGCTGACCGACTCGAGCTTCTCGTTTACGCCGGACCCCGATTTCTGCCGGCTGCTCGAGTTCTATTGCCCGGGTTGCGGCACGACGCTGGAGAACGAGTACCTGCCGCCCGGACACCCGGTCACCCATGACATCGAACTCGACGTGGCTGCCCTCAAGGCCCGCCACGGTGTCTGCTAGGGCATGGCGGTGAGTTACTTTAACGCCATCGCCAAGGGCGAGCCCCCTGAGCGTCCCATCTGGCTGCCGCTGCTCGACGAGCTCGCAGCCCAGGTCGAAGGCTGCACGGTGTCCACGCTGCTGGCGGATGCGACACGCTGGGCCAATGTCATGCCGCGCATCGCCAAACTGGTCGACGCCCGGATCATCGCCGTCGGTTTTCACAACGAGCATTGCCTGGCGGCCTTCGCCGCCTTTCCCGACGAGCCCTGGCAGCACGACAGCCTCGCCGCGCTGCTCGAATGCACCCGCCGCCTGGCCGAAACGGCCCGTCCGGAACGCGAGCTGGCCGTGGCCTTGCCCGGTCCGGCGCGCCTTGTGCGCAGCCTGGGCTTGCCCCTGGAGCGCGCCTCCCTGGACTGGATCAAGCCCGGCCTGGTGAAGCTGCTGGAAATGGTCGGCGCCTGCCGGCCGGACCTGGTGGTCATCGATGAAGCGGATGTGGGCGAGGCGCTGCTGGCCGGTCCCGACTACCGCCGCCTCTGCAGCACCCTGAAGAACGTCACCGAGTATTTCGGCATTCCTCTCGGCCTGCGGGTCGCGGGCTACGACGACGGGGCGGCGGCGATCAACGGGCTGCGTGCCTTGCGCCTCGATCATCTGCTGCTCGGACCGTCGGCCACGGGCAACCCGGCCGTGGCCGAGCTGCTGGCGGCGGCCGATGGATCGGGCTGGCAAAGCCTGGGGCTGCCCCTGGAAGGCGAGGGCGGCGGGAGCGAACTGCCCGGCTCGAATCCGGCGGCCTACTGGTCTTCCCCGGGCCAGGAAACGGATCTCGAGCGGGCCCGGAAAACCGGACAAACGTTGGCCGCCTGACCCACGAACAAGCAGCAAAAAAACATAACGGAGACAAACATGGGATTCAACGTAGGGATCGATATCGGCGGCACCTTCACCGATTTCTGTTCGGTCGGCGACGACGGACAGATCATTGTCTACAAGACACCGACCACGCATTACGACCTCTCGGTGGGCTTCATGCGCGGCATGCGCGAACTGGCCAAGCGCTCGGCGCTGGCCAGCCGGGAGTACCTGTCCCGGATCCATGCCCTGCGCTATTCGACCACGGTGGGCACCAATGCCCTGATCGAACGCAACGGCCCCAAGCTGGCCCTGATCACCACGGCCGGCTTCGAGGACACCATCTTCATCGGGCGCTCCCGGAGCTGGGCCGACGGCCTGCCACTCCACGAGGTCAAGGACATGGCCCGGATCGCCAAGCCGGCGCCGCTGATCGACCCCGACATGGTGGCCGGGATCAGCGAACGCATCGACTGCAATGGCAAGGTCATCTGCCCGCTCTCCCGCGAGGATGTCCTCGCCAAGCTGCAGGCGCTGGTGGACAATGGGGCGATGGGCTTCGTCGTCAGCCTGATGTGGTCCTTCGTCAATCCCGAGCACGAACGCATGATCAAGCAGATCATCGAGGAGGAATACCCCGAGGATTACCTGGGCGCCATGCCGGTGACCCTGTCCAGCGAGATTTCGCCGAAGGCCGGCGAATACACGCGGACCATGACGACAGTGGTCAATGCCTACATTCACGGCCTGATGGCCGACAACCTGAATCGCCTCGGCAACGAGCTGCGCGATGGCGGCTACGAGCGGCCGCTGATCCTGGTGCACAACACCGGCGGCACCAAGAAGGTTTCGCGCACCAAGGCGGTCCTCACCCACAATGCCGGCCCGGTCGCCGGCATGTACGGCTCGGCCGCGGTCGGCGCGCTTTCCGGCTACCCCAACGTCGTCTTCACCGACATGGGCGGCACCTCCTTCGACATCGGCGTCATCGTCAATGGCGAACTGCGCGCCCACGACTTCATCCCGGTGATCGACCGCTGGCGCACCAATATTCCGGCCATCGAGGTCAAGTCGATCGGGGCAGGCGGCGGCTCGATTGCCTGGATCAACGAACTGATGGGCAAGACCGTCGAAGTCGGCCCGCAATCGGCCGGTTCGATGCCGGGCCCGGCCTGCTACGACAAGGGCGGCCAGGAGCCTACCGTCACCGATGCCGACCTGGTTCTCGGTTACCTGAATCCGGACAATTATCTGGCCGGCGAGATGTATCTCGATGTCGAACTGTCCCGCGAGGTGATCGCCGAAAAGATCGCCAAGCCGCTCGGGATCAGCGTCATCGAAGCGGCTTACCGCATCCGGCGCCTGGTCGATGCGCGCATGGGCCAGGAAGTCTTCAACGAAGTGGCGCTTAAGGGCCACGACCCGCGCAAGTTCGCCATCTTCGCCTGCGGCGGCGCCGGGGCCACCCATGCCTGCGGTTTTGCCCCCTACATCGGCGCCAGGACCGTCGTCGTGCCGGCCGTGGCCTCCGTCTTTGGCGCCTTCGGGGCTTCCACCATGGAGATCCGCCAGGTCTGGGATGTCTCGCGCTCGCTCAAGCTGTTCCATTGGGACAAGCAGTCCTATCTGCAGGATCTCGAATCCTTCAACCGCGTCGTCCAGGAGCTCAAGGGCATGGCGATCCGCGACCTGAAGCTGGAAGGCTTCAGCGAAGAACAGATGGATTTCCACCTCGAACTGGATATGCGTTATGGCAGCCAGTACAACCTGACCAAGATTCCGGTGCCGCGCCTGCTGCTGCACAGCGAGGAGGATGCGCGGGAGCTGTGCGACGCCTTCACGCAGCGCTACTCGGAAATCTATTCGCCGGAAGCCGCCTTCCCGGTCGGCGGCATCAACGTCGAGGGCTTCTACCTGACCGCCTCGGTCAACCAGCAAAAGACCGAGTTCAAGCAGCGGGCGGGGCAGGGGCCGTCGCCGGCGGCCGCCCTGATCGGCAGCCGCCCGGCCTGCTTCGACCCCGCCCTGGGTCTGGTCGAGACCCCGGTCTACGACTGGCGCGCCCTGGAACCGGAAAACACCATCCCCGGACCGGCGCTGATCGATGCCCCGGAAACCACCTACGTCATCGACCGAGGCTGGACCTACACGATGGATGCCTGGCGCAACGGCGTCCTGCAGCAGAACCGCTGATCCCCGACTGGAGACAAGACAATGAATGCACGAGCTACTTTCCGCTATGGACGCGATTTCGAGGTCGTCCAGCGTTTGCGCCCGGAACCCATGAGCGACCGGGAACGGGATGCCCAGGCCCTGATCGAAGGCCTCGAATTCGAAATCTTCCAGCACAAGGCGAGCATGATCGCCCTGGAAGGCAAGGAAACCACCATGCGCCTCGGCGCCTCGACAGCCATGCGCTGGGGCGACGTGGCCTTCGGTATCTACACGGCGCGCGGCGACCTGGCGATCTGCGCCACCGGCATCTACCACCACGCCGTGCTCTCCCAGTTGCCGGTCAAGTACATCGTCAAGCACTGGCGCGACGATCCCTCGGTCGGCCTCAAGGAAGGGGATTCCTTCTTCTTCAACGATCCCTTCTACGGCGGCGTGCATAACGCCGACATGGGCCTCGCCATCCCCGTCTTCGCCGATGGCGAGCTGGTCTGTTTCATCGGCGCCGCGGTCCATACCGGCGAATGCGGCGGCTCCGAGCCGGGCGGCATGGTCAATGGGGCACGCTCGCGCTATGACGAAGGTCTGCTCGTTCCGCCGATCAAGATCGGCGAGAACTTCGTGCTCAAGGAAGACCTGCTGGCCATGCTCTCGAACATGACCCGCGACCCGCGGACCATGATGCTCGACATCAAGGCGCGCCTCGCCGCCTGCCGCATCGCCGAGCGCCGGGTCAAGGAAATCATCGCCGAGAAGGGCGCGGACTTCTACGTCGGCGCCTTGCGCCGGGTGCTGCAGGTGACCGGGGAGGCCGCCCGCAAGAAGGTTGCGCAGATCAACGACGGGGTCTATCGCCAGCCGCGCTTCATGGACACCACCGGCCCCGAGGATGCTCTGCTCAAGATCAACCTGACGGTGATCAAGAAGGGCGACAAGATCAAGCTCTGTTTCGAAGGCTCGTCGCCGGCCATTCCCGACCGGCCGGTGAACAGCTATTTCCAGGGCATCATCGGCCTCGCCATGGTCTATTTCTGCGGCTGGTTCTTCCATGACCTGCCGGCCAACAACGGCCTGCTCGAAGCGATCGAGTGGGAGTTCCCGGAAGACACCTTCGTCAATGCCAAGGGCGACATGCCGGTCTCCTATGCGCCGGCGACCCAGGTCGCCTTCACCCAGGGCATGTTCATGTGCGGCGCCCGCATGCTCTACGCCATCGACCCGCTGCGGGCGGTCGGCTGCTGGTACTCGGGCTTCGCGGTGACGCCCTTCGGCGGCGTCAATCAATGGGGCGAACCGATCGCCGACATCACGCCGGAAATCAACGCCACCGGCGCCGGCGCCCGGCCGGACATGGACGGCGTGGATTCGGCCGGCGCCTTCTTCGCCACGATGAGCGACTGCGGCGACATCGAGTCGATGGAAGCGGACCGTCCCTTCGTCTACCTGTTCCGCAACTTCTTCAACACCTCCTACGGTCACGGCAAGTTCCGCGGCGGTTCCGGCGTCGGCTACGGCGTGATGGTGCATGGCGTGCCCTGGGTCGCCATCGGCGGCATGGGCTTCGGCACGCGCTTCCCGGCCACTCTCGGCATCTTTGGCGGGCGGGCCTCGCCGCCGGTGTTCGTCCAGTCGGTGCACGGCAGCAACATGAAATCGCTGATGGCCGAAGGCAATGTGAACACCCCACGCAACATGGGCGAGCTTTATGAAAACGCCGCCGTCGAAACCGGTCAGCGCACGCTGGGCCACGTCAGTTCGCCGCCCCAGGCCTTCGCCGAGGGCGACACGCTGTACGTCCCGGTGCTCGGCGGGGCCGGTTACGGCGACGTGCTGGAGCGCGAGCCGGAGCGCGTGGTGGCCGACCTCAAGCGCAATCTGGTGACCCACTGGGCGGCCACCAACATCTATCAGGTGGCCTACGACAAGGAAACGCTGCGCGTCGATCAGGCAGGCACCGAGGCCCTGCGCCAGGCGGCGCGTGATGAGCGCAAGCGGGTCGGCAAACCCTACGCCGAATTCATCGAGAGCTGGTCGGCATTGCGGCCCAAGCCCGAGGTGCTGCGCTACTACGGGGCCTATCCCGACCCCGCCGCCAAACTCGCCAAGGCTGCCTGAGGAGACCGGACATGGGGCAACTGCAACTGCATTCGCCGGTCGAGCGAACCATCCACCACCTGCTCGAGCGGCGCGCTACGCTGCAAGGGGAGGCCGTCTTCTTCTGGTTCAAGGAGCAGTCATTCAGCTATGCGCGGCTCAACCGGATGGCTTCCGGCGTCGCCAAGGGGCTGCAGGAGACGGGCGTCGCCAAGGGCGACCGGGTCGCCGTGATGCTGGGCAACAGTGCCGAGTTTCTCGCGGTCTGGTTCGGCCTCTCCAAGCTGGGCGCCATCGAGGTCGCGTTGAATACCGCGCATCGTGGCTATCTGCTCTCCTATCAGCTGAACCAGGCGCAGTGCAGCGTCCTGATTGTCGATCAGGGCTTCCTGCCCTGCATCGAAGGCATCCGCAAGGAACTCGAGAGCCTGCGCCATGTGATCGTCCTCGGCGCGGAAGGGGAATTGCCCGTCTGGCCCGGCATCGAGCTCCATCGTTATGAAGAGGTTACGGGCAAGGGCGAGGACTACCGGCCGGTCGAGGTGCTCTGGAACGACCCGCTCGGCATCATGTTCACCTCCGGCACGACGGGCCCCTCGAAGGGCGCCGTGCTGCCGCAGAACTACGCCATCCATACCGCGGAAATCATTTCCGGGATCGCCGGCTACGGGCCGGAGGACTGCCTCTACAACGCCTTGCCCCTGTTCCATGGCAATGCCAAGCTGCTGTCGACCATGCCGGCGCTGTATGCCGGCGCCACCATGGTGCTCGCCGAACGTTTCTCGGCCAGCCAGTTCTGGGAGGATGTCGCCCGCTACCGCTGTACCGAATTCAACTACATCGGCAGCATTCTTTCGATCCTGCTCAAGGCCGACCCGAAGCCGGACGACCGCGCCAACTCCCTGCGCGTGCTGCTCGGCGCCGGGGCCACGCCTGGAGTGTACGAGGCCTTCGAGGCGCGCTTCGGGGTTTCGCTGATCGAAGGCTATGGCATGAGCGAGATCGGCCTGCCGCTGATGAGCCGGCCGGGGGCGAGCAAACCCGGCACCTGCGGCAAGCCGCATCCGGATTACGAGGTCAAGCTGGTCGACGACCAGGGACAGGCGGTGGCGACCGGGGTGCCGGGTGAGCTGCTGGTCCGGCCGAAGAAGCCCTGGTCGACGTTGCTCGAGTACTACCGGATGCCGGAGAAGACCGTCGAAGCCTGGCAGGGGCTGTGGTTCCATACCGGCGACTATCTGCTGCAGGACGAGGAAGGCTTCTATCACTTCGTCGATCGCAAGAAGGATGCGATCCGCCGCCGCGGTGAGAACATCAGCTCCTACGAGGTCGAGACCATGGTGACCAGCCATCCGCTGGTCCTCGAGGCCGCCGCGACGCCGGTCAAGTCGGAGCTCGGTGAAGACGAGGTGATGATCACCGTCGTCCTGCGACCGGGCGCCCAGTTGTCGGCCGCTGAACTTATCGTTCATTGCGAGCAGGTAATGGCGAAATTCATGGTGCCGCGCTATGTCCGTTTCGTCGCCAGCCTGCCGCGCACGCCGACCGAGAAGGTCCAGAAATACGTCATCCGGGAGCAGGGGGTCACCGCCGACACCTGGGACCGGGAACGGCAGGACGTGGGCAGCGCGCCGCCGGCCCGCCAGGGAGTGGCCGTCTGATGAACCATCACGCGATGCCGGCTGCGCCCCGGTTGCAGGAGTCAAAATTTCCGCCGGTCGTGCCCGAGCTTTTTCAGGCCCTGGATGACCATGCGGAGCGTCACGGCCTGGTCGGCGCTTATTGCGCCAGTTGCGACCGCTACTTTTTTCCCGCCGCCGGCCAATGTCCGGCCTGCTACGGCACGCTGCAACGGCGGGTGTTCGGAGAGCACGGCCGGCTCTACAGTTTCACCGTGGTCCGCACCCGGGCGCCGTTCGCCCTGCCGGAACCCTATGCCGTCGGTTATGTCGATCTCGACGACGTGCCCTTGCGGGTCTTCGCCCTGCTCGACCCGGCCGCGATTCCCGATCTGGCAGTCGGGGCGCGGCTGGTCCTGAAGTCGATGCAGCTCGGCGAAAATGCCCTGGCGACGCCTTGCCTGCGCCCGGTGTTTTGCCTGAGCCGGGCAGCTTCCGGCGAGGAGCCAGCATGCGCGGCGTAATGATCGCCGGGACGGGGAATATTCCCTTCGGCAGACATTTCGAGCGCTCGGTGGTCTCGATGGGCTGCGAAGCCGGCCTCAATGCGCTGCGCGATTCCGGGCTGGAGGCCCGCGACATCGAGATGGGGGTGTTCTCGAATGCCCTGGCCGGCAAGCTGTTCGGCGACCTGACCGTGGGCCAGAACATCTATGCCGACCTCGGCATGACCGGCATGCCGGTGTTCAACGTCGAGAATGCCTGCACCTCGGGGTCCACCGCCTTTTATCTGGCCGCCATGGCGATCCGTTCCGGCGAGGTGGATTGTGCGATGGTCATCGGCTCGGAAAAGATGTGCGTGCCGCAGATCGGGCTGCTCAGTTCGGGCAACAGCGAGATCGATACCTTGCTCGGCCTGGTGACGCCGGCCAGTTTCGCGCTGCGCGCCCGGCGCCACATGAACGAGTTCGGCACGACCCTCGAACAGATGGCGATGGTGTCGGTCAAGAGCCGCCAGCATTCGGCCTTGAACCCGATCGCGCAGTTCTCCAAGGCGATCACCGTCGAGGAGGTCCTGGCCTCGCCGCTGATCGCCGATCCCCTGACCCGGCTGCAGTCCTGTCCGATGGCCGATGGCGCTTCGGCGATCATCCTCTGCTCGGAAGAGGTCGGCCGCCGCATCGGCGCTCGGGTCCGGGTCTGGGCCTCGGTTCTGCGCACCGGCAGCTATGCCAACCCCCAGGATCTGGCGCGCTGGCATACCGATTACGAAGGCGCCCGACTGGCCTACGAGCAGGCCGGAATCGGCCCCGCGGATCTCGATGTCGTCGAATGCCACGACGCCTTTTCGATCGCCGAGATCATGCATTACGAAGCCCTGGGCCTGTGCCGGCCGGGGGAGGGTGGGCGCTTTGTCGAATCGGGCGCCGCCGCCCTCGGCGGCGCGCATCCGGTCAATGTTTCCGGCGGCTTGTTGTCCCGTGGCCATCCGGTCGGCGCCACCGGGGTCGAGCAGATTGTCGAACTGACGCGCCAGTTGCAGGGCAGGGCAGGAAAACGCCAGGTGAGCGGGGCCAAGACCGGCCTGGCCCATTGCATGGGTGGCGACAAGGCCGCCGATACCAAATCGATGACCGCCGTCGTACTGGCGGTCTGACTCAGCACAGGAAAACATCGCATGACAAACCTAAGCCAACACCCCGTCGATCCCGACCTGCTGGCCACCCGGGTCGGACGCTTCATGTCCTCGCTCGACAAGGTGGGGCAGCGCCTCGGCATGCGGCTGGACGAAATCCGCCCCGGTTATTCGCGGATCGCCATGCCGATCACGGCCGAGATGATCAACGGCCACAACATCTGCCACGGCGGCTTCACTTTCGCGCTGGCCGACACCGCCTGTGCCTACGCCTGCAATTCCCATAACCAGAATGCCCTGTCCCAGGCCCTGAACATCGTCTTTCTGACGCCGGGCGCGCTCGGCGAAACCCTGGTCGCCGAAGCCCGCGAAAGCGCCCGGGCCGGCCGCACGGCGACCTACGAGATCAAGGTCACCGCCGCTGACGGCCGGGTGGTGGCGGTGGCCCAGGCGCAGTGCCGCGCGGTCAGCGGGCAAATGATCGCCGACGAATCGCCGCCGGCGAAGGCATAGGTTCGGTGCTGTCGTCAGGCGCTTTTTTTTACTTATAAAAAGAACGAACGTTCGATACGGAGCGTCGGCAACAAGCTGGTAGCAAGCACCAGGCAGGACAGTCAAGCGGCAGGAAGTTTCAAAACCAATAAGGAGGAGTTCGTGATGAAGGATGCAGAAGCAAGTTGCCATCGATACGCGCGGTCGACGATTCCATGGCTGGTCGGAAGCCTGTTTTCGGCTCATGCCCTTGGATTTCAGACCGAGCTGGATGATGGAACCAAGATCATTTCCACCACCAATATTTCCTACGGTTCCCAGTGGCGGGCCGAGAATCCGGTCCGGGCCCTGATCGGCCCGGCCTACGGAGGGGTTTCCGCCTCTTCGGCCAATGACGACGGCAACCTTAACTACCGAAAAGGCGAGCAGGTGTCTTCCGTGGTCAAGCTCGTCACCGACCTCGAGGTCAAGAAAGACAATTACGGCGCGCTGGTCCGTGCCAAGGCCTGGTACGACAACAACTGGGAAACCAATACGGTGCACCACGGCAGTTCGGTGAACCAGTATGCCGGCGGCCCGCTCAGCGATCGAGGTTTTGTCGATGAGGCCAAGTTCTCGGGCGTCTCGCTGCTCGATGCCTATGCCTACGGCAATTTCCGCCTGAGCAATTCGGATCTGACCCTGCGCGTCGGCAAGCAGGTTCTGAACTGGGGCGAATCCACGTTCTTCCAGGGCCTGAACCAGACCAGTCCGTTGGACATTCCCGCGCTGCGCCGCCCGGGCGCCCAGGTCAAGGAAGGCCTGATCCCGGTCGAAACCGCCTATTTCAGCTGGGCGCCGCGTGATCTGCCGCTGTCCGTCGAAGGTTTCTACGAATGGAAGTTCAGGCCGTTCGTGGTCGACGGTTGCGGCACCTACTTCTCGACCTCCGACATCGGTGTCGACAACAGTTGCGGCGCCAGCGCCAACCTCGGCCCGGCCATCGCCTTCCCGGACGGCTCGGTCGGTTACATGCAACGGGGCAGCAACCAGAAGGCCAAGGACTCGGGGCAGTACGGCTTCGCGGCGCACTACAACATCGAAGCGGTCGATGCCCAGGTCGGGCTGTACGCGACCAATCTGCATTCGGGCATCCCGATCTTTTCGGCCCATACCTCGAGCCCCGCCCATGGCCCGGCCCAGCTTCAGTTCCTGAAGTACCAGTTCGAATATCCCGAGGATGTCCGCCGCTATGGTCTGACGCTGGCCACCAACATCCCCGGCGGGTTTTCCCTGGGCATGGAGTTCAGCCACAGCCCGAACCAGCCGGTCCAGATCAATGCGGTAGATATGTTCTTCGCCGCCGTCGGCAGCGGCCTGGGGCCCCTCGGCAGCAAGTTCGCGACGGCTGCCGACGGCACCTATATGAGAGGTTACGAACGCGTCGCCCAGTCGCAGTTCCTGGTCAATACCCTGAAACTGCTATCGCCGATGTGGGGGGCAACGGGCGGGGTATTCATCGCCGAGTTCGCCTACCAGCACGCCAATATCGATGATCCGGGCGAGACGGGTGCCGTGCGCTACGGGCGGTCTTTCAACTACGGCGCGAATCTCGGCCCGCTTTGTCCGTCTTCGACGCCCGGCCAATGCAGCAATGACGGCTACGCGACCCCGGATTCCTACGGCTATCGCCTCTACGGCCAACTCAACTACACGACTCCGATCGGGGTCTCAGTCAAACCCGGGATCTATTTCGCGCACGATCTGAAGGGCTGGTCGGTCGATGGCCAGCTCAATGAAAAGCGCCGGATGCTGGGCCTCTCGCTGCGCTTCGAGCGGGCGGCCTATTGGGCCGAGGCTTCCTATGTCGGCTACAACCGCAATGCAACCTATGACGACGGCCGGGACCGCGCCTTCTACGGCGTCAGCCTGGGCTACACGTTCTGATACGCACCTGAGGAGGAATAGAGATGAAGACTTACATCAAGCTGATTGGGCATTCCGTCATCGTCGCATCGACGCTGCTGCTGGGAACGGCGTCGGCCAAAATGACTGCAGATGAAATCGCGCGCATCGGCAAGGACCTGACGCCGCTGGGCGCCGAAAAGGCCGGCAATGCCGACGGCAGCATTCCGGCCTGGAACGGCGGTCTGACCACGCCACCGGCCGGCTTCAATGCCGACAAGGGCTATGTCGATCCGTTTGCTGCGGAGAAGCCGGTGCTCACGATTACCGCGGCCAATGCCGATCAGCACAAGGACAAGCTGACCGAAGGCCACTACGCCATGCTCAAGAAATACGCCACGTTCAAGATGAACGTCTATCCGACGCACCGCACGGCGGCCTATCCCCAGGACATCTACGACCTGATCAAGAAGAGTGCCAATGTCGCCGAACTGGCCGACGAGGAAATCACCTGCGCCGGCTGCGCGGTGATCCCGTTCCCGATGCCTAAGAGCGGGCGCCAGGTCATGTGGAACCATCTGTATCGCTACCGGGGCGGCGGCGTCGAGCGGGACCTGGTGACGGCGCCGGTGCTGGCCGACGGCAGCGTGCTCTATTACAACAAGCCGCACATGGTCTGGGCTCAGCCGACCGACTTCATCGACAAGGAAAACGTTCCGGCCGGGCTAGTCAGTTCGTTCATCTTCTTCCAGACGGCGCCGGCCCAGGTCGAAGGTCGGGCCGGGGTAGCCAAGAGCTTTTCGAACCCCCTGGTCCGCCCCCTCGATTTCTACTTCTACAACGCCGGGCTGCGCCGGGTCCGGAAGATGCCGGAAACCCCCAACGACTATTTCGACGATGCCCTGGAGGGCTTGCGGACAGCGGACCAGTTCGACGGTTTCTTTGGCTCCCTGGTTTCCTATAACTTCAAGCTGGTCGGCAAGAAGGAAATGATCGTTCCCTACAACAGCTACAAGCTGGCCGATCGCTCCCTCAAGTACAAGCAGATCCTGACCAAGAACCATCCGAATCCGGACTACCTGCGTTTCGAAAAACACCGGGTCTGGGTGGTCGAGGGCACCTTGCGCGACAACCAGCGCCACATTTACTCGAAGCGTACCTGGTATGTCGACGAGGACAGCTGGACCGTGCTCCATGACGATGCCTACGATTCCCGCGGCCAGCTGTGGCGGGTCAATGACGTTTACACCATGCAGTACTACAACGCCAATGTTCCCTACATCCAGTCCTGGGCGATCGCCGATCTGAATAGCGGCGCCTATATCGCGGAGTGGATGGACAACGAGGAAAAGAAGCCGATCAAGTTCGGGGTCAAGAGCCGCTGGGCAGATCACAGCGCCGAAGCCTTGAAGCGGCTGGGAACCAAGTAGTCCGCCATTGCCTCGCCACGGGGGCGCCAGCGTGCCCGCCCCCGTTTTTTTCTTCAACCTGATTCGGAAATTTCAAATGCATCGTTACGCTGGAAATGCGCCGGCTCGAGTTTCGCGGGAAATTCGCCGCTCCGTTGTGCTCCTGTCGGCGCTGGTCGCGCTCAATCTGCCGCAGCTGGCGGCCGCCACCGGTGACAGCGCGGCGGAGGCTCTGCGCGCCCTCAAGGCAACGGCCAGTATCAACAAGGTGGCGATCCTCGATGCCGTGCGCGCCGGCCGCCGGATCACGGCAGTCGGCGAGCGCAGTCTGGTCTTCGTTTCCGACGACGAGGGGGAAAACTGGTCGGCGCGGCCGACCGCGACCGAGAAGTCCTTGACCTCGGTGACGCTGCAGCCGGACGGCGTGCTGCTGGCCACCGGCCACAGCGGCCTGCTCCTGCGCTCCGAGGACGGCGGCAACCATTGGCGCCAGGCGCCGTTGCCGGCCAGTCAGAAGGAGGCGCTGCTCGGCAGCCTGACCCTGGCCGACGGCCGGATCCTGGCATTCGGTGGCTATGCCAGTCTCCTTGAATCTGCCGATGGCGGCCGCTCATGGACGCAACGCAGCATCCTGGATGCGGAAATCGACAAGCATTTCTACGGCATGGCGGCGAGCAACGAGTCCCTGGTCCTGGTCGGGGAGGCCGGGCTGATCGCCGTCTCAGGCGACCGCGGTGCGGCCTGGCAGGTCGTGCCGTCGCCCTATCACGGCTCGCTGTTCGGGGTCAGCGCCCTGGCCAACGGTGCTTTCGTCGCCTATGGCATGCGCGGCAAGATTCTCTGTTCCGTCGATCAGGGGCGGAGTTGGCGCGAACTGGAGTCCGATACGAAGTCGCCGTTCTTTTCCGGAACCGTGCTCAAGGATGGTCGCCTGCTGCTGGCCGGCAAGGATGGCGTCCTCGCCATGCTAGCCAGCGACGGCCAGTCCGTCGAAACCCGGTACACCCCGGATCACCGGACGGTATCGCGCATCGTCGAAACCTCGGGCGACGAGTGGCTGCTGTTCGGCGAGGCCGGAGCGCGGCGTGTGCAGTGGAAGAATCTGAAAAAGTGATGGCTATGAGTCCGCAAAAAACAAGCAGCGACACGGTGGCGTTCCGCCGCTCCAGTTTCCAGGCCGGCCTGATCGGCACCGTGGCTTTCTGGATCTTCAGCAAGCGCTTTCCGCTGTTGATCATCGGCATCCTGACCACGCTCGTGCTGGGCATCTCGGCCGCTCGCCTGGGCTTGAAGTCCGAATTCAACAAGATGATTCCGCTCGGCCACGAATATACGAAGACCTTCACGGAATACCAGAAGGAATTGGGTGGTGGCAACCGGGTGCTGATTGCCGTCAGCAGCAAGCACGGGGATATCTTCTCGAAAGAGTTTCTGGCCCGGCTGCGGGCCGTGCACGAGGGCGTCTTCTACCTACCGGGGGTGGAACGGGCTTCGGTGACCTCGATTTTCTCGCCCAAGGTGGTTCATTATCAGGTGGTCGAAAACGGCTTCGAAGGCGGGCCGCTGGTCGCCTCGGACTACGATGGATCGTCGGGGGCCGTGGCGAAGGTCAAGGAGAACACGACCAAGTCCAATTGGGTCGGGCGGATCGTTTCCAACGATTTCAGGTCGGCGATGATTTCCGCCGAACTCATGGAAACCGACCCGGAAACCGGGGAAAGCCTCAACGTCCATCACTTCGGGAACAAGTTGGAAGAACTGCGGACCCGGTTGCAGGGCAGCGATGTCGATATCCACATCATCGGCTTCTCGAAGGCGACCAGCGATATCGTCAATGGCACGGGCAGCATCGTGGTCTTTTTCGGCCTGACCTTCCTGGTGACCGCCCTGCTGCTCTACTGGTACTCCGGTTCCGGCATGCTGACGGCCTGGGCGCTGGTCGCCGCGATGATCCCCGTGGTCTGGCTGCTCGGCCTCATGCCGCTGGTCGGGCTGACCCTCGATCCCTTGTCGATCCTGCTGCCTTTCCTGATCTTCGCGATCGGGGTGTCGCACGCGGTGCAGATGACCAGCGCCTGGAAGCAGGAAGTCATGGCCGGCGCCGACGGCCAGAGCGCGTCCACCCATTGTTTCATCAAGCTCTTCATTCCGGGCAGCGTCGCGCTGCTGGCCAATGCGCTGGGCTTCATGGCGATCGCCTTCGTCCCGGTAAAAATTGTCAAGGATCTGGTCTTCACCGCCACCATCGGGGTGTCGATCATGATCGCGACCAACAAGATGCTGCTGCCCATCCTGTTGTCGTACATGAAGGCCGGGCGCAACTGGGGGGTAACCCACGCCGGGCACGAGACCGGAGCCGGCCGCCTGTGGCGCATCATGAGCCGCGTCGTCGAGCGCAAATGGGCAGCGCTGGCCATCCTCTGCGGCCTCGGCCTGTTGCTCGGCGCCGCCCTGGTCGCCCGGGACCTGAAGGTGGGCGACCTCGGCAAGGGCATTCCCGAGTTGCGTCCCGAGGCGCGCTACAACCAGGACGCCGAGTTCATCACCGCGAATTTTTCCCTGGGCGTCGACGTGCTGGGGGTGATCGTCGAACCCCGGAACATGCGCGAGCCCTGTCTGGAGTACGCGATGGTGGATCATCTCGACCGCTTCGAATTCGCCATGCGGCAGGTGGCCGGGGTCGAGTCGGTGCGCGGGCTGGGCGGCTCGGTGCGCACGCTGAACGTCATCAACAACGAAGAAAACATCAAATGGGACGGCATTCCGGAAACCCGCGCCCAGCTTGGCCAATACATGACCGATGCCAACGCCAGGGACAAGGATCTCGCCCTGTTCGGCTGTCATTCCGCCCAGGTCCTGCTCTACCTCAAGGACCATCAGGCGACCACGCTGACGCATGTGGTCGATGAGATCAAGCGCTACCGCGACAACTTCACCGACGACAATATCCGCTTCCGTCTTGCCACCGGCAGCGCCGGCATCATGGCGGCGACCAACGAGGTGGTGAAGGAGGCCGACTGGTGGGTGAATCTGGCGCTGTTCGGTTCGGTCAGCCTGTTGTGCCTGCTGACCTTCCGCTCGCTCCGGATCACCGTCTGCATCGTCCTGCCGCTGGCGATCGTGACCGTCTTCTGCAATGCCATCATGGCCTGGCTGGACATCGGCCTCAAGGTCAATACGCTGCCGGTGGTCGCCCTCGGCGTCGGGGTCGGCGTCGATTACGGCATTTACCTGTTCGAGCGCATCAAGCATGCCGTGGACGAAGAGGGGAAAAGCTTGCAGGCCGGACTGCTCGATGCCCTCCGGCAACGGGGAACGGCGTCCGTCTTCACCGCCTTGACCATGGCCGTTGGTGTTGGCGCCTGGGTTTTCTCCGATCTGAAGTTTCAGGCCGACATGGGATTGCTGCTCGCCTTCATGTTCATCGTCAATCTTCTGGCGGCAATCGTGCTCTCACCGGCACTGGCGGGGTTTTTCTGGCGTGGTCGTGAGTCGTGATGAACCATGAAACATGGCTGCTCTGGCCTAGTAGATAGTCTGCCAAACACCGTGCTTGCCCCGACGGCGGCCGAATAACACGCTCTTGTTTCCACTAGCAGCGGTCTTCCCGAGACTACCGAGGGGGGCGGGGGTGGATAAGTCCGCCGTCGAGGTCTCCCCGGGAAAGCCACCGATCGCGAAAAATGCCTCGCGTTGTACGAAAATTGCCGGCTCCTCAAGCGCAATTCCGCAAATTCTGCAGCGCAAACTGATCAGTGCCGTGATGGCTTTGAGAAGGAAGTTCTGGCCGCCGCTATTTCTGTCACACCGACCCCAGCGGGCACCGGAGTCGAACGCAGAAAATAAATCGTTCAGCGCCCGCTCCGGCAAGCGCGTCAAGCTGCGCAGGAACAGCAATATCTCCCCTTGCGCCGCTGCGGCACCGGCTTTCATTCGACCGCCCGGTCCGCGTGCTTCGTGCATGAAAGGATCAATCAGCGGGGATGTCGGCTGGGTCGTCGCCTCCCTGCCGTCGTCGGCGACGATGATTTCGACTTCCGCCAGGCGCACCGGAGGCAAGGCGGAAAGGCAACCGGCATTGCGCTCGGCTTCGTCGAAGGTGGGAATGATGATTGAAAGCTTCGGTTTCATGTCTATGGTAACCAGGCAATTCGCCGCTGCGCCCTGAAGTGGCCGCCAGGGACGCCGAGTTGCTGCGTGCTTTTGATTGGTTGGACTCTATTCAAGGCGGCCAGTCATCCGAACGACTTTATGTGCATATCCTTATCAGCCGACAGGTCGACAAGGGGAGGGCGGCAAAGGGGCTCGGCGCGCCTGGCCCGCTCACCCTCGCTTGGTTAAAATGGCCGGATGCCTGGCCACCTCCTGGAATCGTGATGGACGACTATATTGCCCCCCTGAAGGCATTGGCCGATCCTCATCGCCTTCGCGTCTTCTGGTTGCTGGCGCATATCGACGAGCGTATCTGTGTCGCCGAAGCGATGGTGGTCTTGGGCGCTTCGCACTACAACGCATCCAGGCATCTGTCCCAGCTCAAGAATGCACATCTCGTCAAAGCTTGTCGCGAAGGGAAGCGCGTGTATTACACCTTGAATCGCGACGGCGGCCCTTTTGTCGATGCCATGTTGGCTGCCACCAAGACCATTCCCCGGAAGCATTCGCCTGCGAAATTCTGCGTTGCAAGAGTCTTCTGGAATTGCGCCAAACCTCTACCTAGGGTTTTTTCACCAGCCGAGTTACCGGCCGTACGCCAATGCCGGCAACATTATTTTACATATGCAAGTATACGCATATGTACAGATAAGCTTATCAAGGAAAATTCGTTTGTCGGTTTGACTCGGCCCCCTAAAGTTCGCTCCACAGCACGCACCGTTACGGTGCATTGCATGGGCCATTTTTTTGAACTTGGGGGATTTCTTGAAGCATCCGATAAAGACACTTCCGGCACTGGCGCTTGCGGCAGCAGCGTTGATTCAGGCGCCGGCATACGCCATTGATACCGATCCGCTCGATTACGTCGCTCCGAAGGCAGGGATTGGCGTACTGGGCCTCTATTACGGCAACTGGCAATCAGACAAGCAGTATTCCAAGGGTAGTCAGGTCGCTAGTAATTCGATCGATCTGAACTACGGCGTTGGCACCTATGTGAAGTTCCATGATGTTGCCGGCTACGTCGTGGGTACCAAGATCGTTGTTCCGGTCAGCCACCTCGAGGTATCGACCCCGGGTGGGGCGAATGTCAGTGGTTCGGGCATTGGCGATCCGACCTTCGTCTTCCCGGTATGGCTCTACAGCAACGCGAAAACCCGAACCCACTTTGCGATCACGCCGCGCATCCAGGTTCCCCTCGGCAAATACGACAAAAACGCCGCCATCAACCCGGGGGGCAACCGCTACACCTTCGTTCTGCAGCCCGGTTTCACAACCGGCCTGACCGAAAAGATCTCCTGGGATCTGGTCGGCGACGTCCAGTTCTTCGGGAAGAACGACGACATCGCCGGCGGCGGCAGCCTTGAGCAGAAAGCGCTGTACTCGCTGCAAACCCATCTGACCTATGCGATCAAACCTGGTCTGGAAGCCTCGATTGGTGCCTACAAGTACACCGGTGGCGAAACCAAGACCCGAGGTGTCAATGACGGCAATCGCACCGACACGACCACCGCCATTGCGAGCCTGGGTTACTGGGCGACCGCGACGGACAATTTCCTGGTCCAGTACCGGAGCGACACCTCGGTCGAGAACGGTGCCAAGTTCAACGGTATCCAGCTGCGCTACCTGCATGTCTTTTAAGTCGACTGAATTCAACCGATTTACTCATTCATCAGAAAGAAGATTATGAAATTCACTCCGCGCAAAATCGCAAACGCAGTGTTGGTCTCCTTGGCTCTGTCTTCGGCTGGATTTGTTCCGGTCATTGGCTCACAGGCCTTGGCGACCGAAGCTGCGGTTAGCGCCGCCAAGATCAACTACGAACGCGACTGGGTCGTCCCGGCTCGCGCAGCCTACGAACTCATTCAGCAGGGAGCCCTGGTTCTGGATGCCCGTGGCCTGGACCTGAAGAAAAAGGCTCCGTTGGCCAATTCTTCTGCTGTCGTCTGGGAAGACCTGGCTGAACCCAGCCTGCCGACCAAGGGCCGCCTGCTGAGCGATCCAAATGTCGTCAGCAAGAAGCTCCAGGCGCTTGGCGTTGCCAAGGATCGTCCGATCGTCGTGCTGGGCGACCCGCTGAATGGTTGGGGCGAGGATGGCCGTATCGCCTGGACCCTGCGCACCTGGGGCCATAACAAGGTGGTCGTGGTCGACGGTGGTCTGCAGGCGGTCCAGAAGGAAGGCCCGTTGAACATCCTGCCGGCCAAGGCAGGTGATTTCGTGGTTTCCCCGACCAACAAGTGGGAAATCAAGAAGGAAGAAATCAAGGAACACCTCCCCAAGAAGGATTTGGTCGTGTTCGATGTTCGCGAGCCGCGTGAATATGAAGGCAAGACCCCGTATGGCGAAAGCCGCGGCGGCCATGTTCCGGGTGCCAAGGGGCTTTGGTACAAGGATTTCATCGGCAAGGACGGCAAGCTCCTGCCGCGTGCCGAGCTCGAGAATGTGCTGGCCGCCAAGGGGGTAACCAAGGACAGCAACATTGTGGCCTATTGCACGGGCGGCATCCGTTCCGGCTGGTTCACGACGGTCCTGAATGACCTCGGCTATAAAACCCGCAATTACGCTGGCTCCATGTGGGAATGGTCGTCTCAGCCGGCTGCCGAATATCCCTTGGTGAAGAACTAAGGTACTCAGCGCGTCGGATCGCTCCCCGACGCTCCTCCAGTAAAGCGGCCGGGCGACCAATCGCTGGCCGCTTTAGGTATTTTTGAAGAGGGCTTGATTCATGAAGATCAACGTATCCAAAAAAAGCTCGTACATCGCGCTCGCAGCCATTCTTGCCGCGGTGGCAGCCTTCCTGCTGATCCCGCAGGTCCGCGAAGCCGTTCAGGTCGTCGTCGGAATACTCACCGTCAAGGATACCCAGGAAGCCATTCAGTCCTTTAAGGACTACCTGCTGGGATTCGGTTACTGGGCCCCCGCGGTTTCCTTGCTTTTGATGGTGTTTCAATCGGTGGTTGCGCCGCTTCCGGCGTTTGTCGTGACCTTCACCAATGGGCTCTTATTTGGCTGGGTCGGGGGCACGATCCTCTCCTGGTCGAGTGCCATGCTGGGAGCGGCACTATGCTTCTGGATTGCCCGGGCGCTGGGGCGTCCGGTTGTCGAGAGCCTTGTGGGTGGAACCACGGCCCTGGAAGTTTCCGACCTCTTCTTTGCTCGCTACGGCAACCGGGCCATCCTGGTTTCCCGCCTGCTGCCTTTTGTTTCCTTTGACATCATCAGCTACGGTGCCGGCCTCACCCCGGTCTCCTTCTGGAGATTTCTGGTTGCCACCGGGATCGGTCAATTGCCGGCAACGGTCATCTATTCGTATCTTGGGCAAAACCTCACGGGCTCGGTTCAGATCCTGTTCTGGATCTTCTCCATCACGACCGCGATTTTTGTCTTGGGCTGGACGGTTGGGCCGCTCGTGATCAAGCGGATTCGCAACGGCAGCAATTGCGCTTGCGTTCCTGCCGAAGAAAAGACCGAGGCGGCATGATGGCGAACAATCCCACTTCCGGAAGCGATAGCGTTTCGGACTTCGAGCCTACGGACAAGGCAGCGGAGCGGAGAACCCTGTTCCTGCGGGTCGGCATCACCGTGGCGCTGATTGGCGTTGTCCTGTGGAAACTCGATCTCGCGGACCTGGCGTCGAAGTTTGCAAAGTTTGACCCGACCTGGACGGCACTTGCCTTCCTGGCCGTCTTCGGAGCGGTCATCGTTTCGGCCTGGAAATGGGGACTGATCCTTGGCGAGCGTGGCTATCCCCTGCCGTACCAGCGACTGGTACACCATTATTTCGTGGGCTTGTTCTTCAATAACGTACTGCCGACCACCGTGGGAGGCGATGCGGTCCGGGCCTGGGAGACAACCAAGGACACCGGAGAGGTTCCGGAGGCCATGGGCTCTGTAGTGACCGAGCGACTCATTGCCGGGGTCGCCTTGGGCATTACGGCATTGCTCGGCCTACCTTTCGTGGAGGCCAGTCCAAAATTGCTTTTTCTGGTCGCCGCTTTCCTGGTAATCGACCTGGTTCTGGTCGGCTTGTTTCTGGTGCCCAAGGTCGCCGAGGGCATCGTCAGCAAGTTGCTGCCGCCGCGCTTTGCCGGCCTGCGCGATGCCGTGACCAACACCGTTCTGGTCGTGCGCGCCACCTTGAAGAACCCGAGGCTGTTCATCAAGGTAACCCTGCTCTCCATCCTCTTCCAGATCTTCGTTGCTGCGGTCAATGCGTGCATTTTCAAGGCGATGGATGTTCCCGTCACCTTGGCCCAGTGCGTGATCTACACCCCGATGATCTTCACCGTCACCATGCTGCCGATTTCCCTATCTGGCCTGGGGGTGCGTGAAGCGGCCTACTGGTACTTCTTCTCCCAGGTTGGCGTCAGCCAGGTCGATGCCGTCGTCTGCTCTCTCGCCTTTTTCATCATCGTCGGTATCTCAAGCCTGCCAGGGGCTCCGCTCTTCGTGCTCAATCGCAAGCGCCGCAACGCCCTCGCATCGCTACAAGCTGCCGAACAACAAATCTGACCCCATTCCGGAGAACCAAATGTCGCATACAGCAAGCCGTTCGCCGTTTCTGGAGTTTCTCGTCGGGATCATCAACGTTCCCCGGGAACTCTGGAAGCGACTCGTCAACATCACTCGCGGCGTCAAGGACATTAGTCCTAGCGTCGCTCAAGCTTATATTCAGCGCAATGGCGCCTTCATTCTCGACGTCCGGGAACAGAAGGAATACGACCTTGGCCACGTTCCCAACAGCGTGCTCATTCCGGTGGGTCAACTCGAGCAAAGGGTCTCGGATATTCACGATCAGCGCAATCGGACGATCGTGGTGATTTGCCATGGCGGGAAGCGCTCCGCGACCGCCTGCCAGATTCTGAGCCAGTATGGTTTCAAGGAGCCCCTGAATATCGCGGGTGGTATTCTGGCCTGGAAAAAGGCCAAGCTTCCCGTCGAAATCCAAGGGCTGTGATCTACCTTTCACAACGAATTCCATCGCAACAAGATAACTATGCTTCCTGTATTACCCCTGCTTGAAAAATCGTCTTTTCCCGCGGTCCACCGGGCCAGCGTTCGCACCCTCCAGGTGAATCTGGGCTACCGTTGCAACCAGAGTTGCGTGCATTGCCACGTCAATGCGGGGCCGTCGCGGACTGAGGAAATGAGTTCGGGAATGGTCGACCAGGTGATCGCCTTCCTGCAGCAGAATCCCGCTATCACCACGCTGGACCTTACGGGTGGAGCCCCTGAGCTGAACCCGCATTTCCGTCGTCTCGTCGCTCGCGCACACGGCCTGGGCAGGCAGATAATCGACCGCTGCAACCTGACCATCCTGGCCGAGCCCGGGATGGAGAATCTTGCTGACTTTCTGGCCGAGCACCGGGTTCATGTCGTCGCATCGCTACCTTGCTACCTTGAGGGCAATGTCGATCGTCAGCGTGGACGGGGAAGCTTTTCAGCCAGCATTGATGGGCTTCAAGCCCTGAACTCTCGAGGCTACGGACTGCCGGAGAGCGCCCTGGCACTCTCTTTGGTTTTCAATCCGCAGGGGGCTGTGCTGCCGCCACCCCAGTCGGAATTGGAGAAGACGTACCGGGCTCACTTGCTCGATACCTACGGCATCCGGTTCACCCGTCTCCTGGTCCTTGCCAACATGCCCATCCAGCGTTTCGGTTCCATGCTGATTTCGCGAAGGGAGTTTGCCTCCTACATGGAGTTGCTGAAGGGGGCCCATCATTCTGACAACCTCGCCGGCGTCATGTGCCGCGACCTGCTCAGCGTGGACTGGCAGGGCTATGTCTACGACTGCGATTTCAACCAGCAGCTTGGTCTCTCGTTGGGCACGGGAAAGCAGCGGCGCCATCTCTCCGAAGTCTCCGCTACTTCGCTTGCCGGGCTGCCGGTGCGGGTTGCCGATCACTGCTATGCTTGTACGGCCGGCCAAGGTTCGAGTTGCCGCGGTGCCTTGGCAGTAACTAGCTCCTCCCTGTCCCGCATCGCGGCCTGACATGAGGGGCTCAAACAAGGCCGTTTCGTTATCGATCATCCTGCCCGTTCTGAACGAGGCAGGATGTATCGTTTCGACCTTGCTGGAACTGCGTACGCTGCGCCTCAATGGGGCAGAAATCATCGTTGTCGATGGCGGAAGCCAGGACGAAACCGTCACCCTGGCGGCGCCCCATGCCGAGCAAGTGATTTCTTGTGCGCGTGGTCGTGCGCAGCAAATGAACCGTGGCGCGGCTGCGGCTAATGGCGAATTTTTATTGTTTCTGCATGCCGACACGAGGCTGCCGGACGATGCCTGGCCGACGCTCTCCGGGGCAATCGCCAAAGGCGCCGTCTGGGGGCGGTTCGACGTGAAAATCGAAGGGCAGCCGCGCCTGCTGCGCCTCATCGCCTTCATGATGAACCTGCGTTCCCGCCTCTCGGGCATTGCCACCGGCGATCAGGGGATTTTCGTCAGGAGAACAGATTTCGAGCGCTTGGGAGGCTACCCGCCGATTCCCCTGATGGAGGACCTGGCACTGTCAGAAGCGCTGAAGAAACTTGCCAAACCCGCTTGCCTGCGCAGCCGGGTGGTCACCTCGGGGCGTCGCTGGGAAAAGTACGGGCTCTGGAAAACGATCTTCCTGATGTGGCTTCTGCGGGCTGCCTATCGCTGCGGAGTCTCCCCTGAAATCCTGGCGCGGCAATATCGAAGCTAGACGGGACGAGGCCGTATCTTGGAAAACATCGTCGACATCGCCATCCTGGCTCGAGCTCCGGTTTCTGGAGCGGCCAAGACACGCCTGATTCCGGCAATCGGCCCGCATGCGGCGAGCCGGCTCCATCGTCAAATGGTGCTGCGGACGTTGAGGACCGCCTACGAGGCAAAACTTGGTGGTGCTGTCGTGCTCTGGGGGGCGCCTGATCGATCTCATCGCTTCTTCCGGACGCTGGCCAGGCTGGGTGTGACTTGCCACGATCAGCCGGGCGGGAGCTTGGGGGAGCGCATGCGCCATGCTCTGGACGCCAAGCATCCGCGCCCTGTGCTATTGATCGGAACAGATTGCCCGTGCATGACCCCAGGCCACCTTAGGGGGGCCGCGAAGGCCCTTTTAGAGGGACACGATGCGGTTTTCCTGCCGGCCGAAGATGGTGGATACGTGCTGATTGGACTTCGCTCCTCCGCCCATCATCGACTCTTCGAAGGAATCTCCTGGGGAAGCTCGACGGTCATGGACGAAACGCGTCATCGTCTACGCGCCATCGGGTATTCCTGGGCCGAACCAGCGACCCTGTGGGATGTCGACAACCCTGACGATCTGAGTCGCCTCGGTGCCTGGGATGGAATCCCGTTGCCGGCCTCACTGCAAGCCTTGTTGCTCCCGAAACGCCTGGATGGCCGCCAGTAGCGCTTGCAGAATGGGCGACTGGTCATCCTTGCGGTAGATGCAGCTGAGATCGATGGTGGCCGAGGGGGCGTCGGAAAACGGCAGGTAGACGATACCGGGCGGGGCGAGGGTGATGACCGATTCGGGCACCACCGAAATGCCGAAGCCGCCCGCGACCAACGCTACCCCGGTCACGGCGTCGCCGACGATCTGGGAGATGTCCGGCGTGATATCCATCTGCCGGCAGAGTTCCATGATCCGGTCGACAAAATTCGGGCGCGCACCGGTCGGGAAGAGGACCAGCGGATGCTTGGCCACTTCCTTGAACGAGACCGACTTCTGCCGGCTCAGCGGGTGGCTCTGATTGACCGCCAGATAGAGCGGTTCGCGCATGATCAATTCGCTGTTCATGTCCGGCAAGGGCGTGAGCATGCGATTGAAGCCGACCGAGATTCTTCTCTGGCGCAGCGCTTCGATCTGCTCGGCCTTGGACATGGTGTGCAGCACGACCCTGACATCCGGATTGGTGTCGCGGAACAGTTGCAGCAACTTCGGAATGGCGCTGAGTATCCCGGTGCCGAAAATCCCGATGTCGATGCGGCCCAACTTCCCCTGGCCGGCCCGCTTCGTCCGCTCGATCGCCTGATCGACCAGGGAACGGATGTTGCGCGCTTCCTCGAGGAACATTTCGCCGGCCTGGGTCAGTTCGACGCCGCGCGGCGTGCGAATCAGCAGTTGAACATCGAGCTCCTCCTCCAGTTGCTGGATCTGTCGCGTCAGCGGCGGCTGGGAGATGTGCAGTCGCAATGCGGCGCGACCGATATTCAGTTCTTCTGCGACGGCGATGAAGTATTTGAGATGCCGAAGATCCATTTTTTCGTTCCGGAAACAGGTGCTTGTCGATACCAGGAGGGTATCGATACGGGTTGAGTTTGGTATTGGACAGTATATCCATGGATTGCCTAATCTGCCCAATACGACAGGAGGATTTTCCCTTTTGCCGTGATTCACCCCCTCTCTCTGCGTTCAGGGGGCTTCGCGCCCCCCGTTTTTTTGCTCACTGGCGTGCCTGGCCAAGCGCCTTGCGAATCGAGAGTGTTCATACCTTGCAGGTATTGAATGGCGCAAAAATCGGTATTGGACGGTAACTCTGTCACTCCGTAAATTGCTGCTCAGGGCTGGCTGGTTCGTCGGTCTTTGAAGAACCGGGTCGAGTTCATCGAGCAACTGACAGTCGAAAAATTACAGGAGGGACATATGGAAATAACTGGTGGTAACCGGCCGCGTGGCGGCCTTCGTCTGAAGCGCCTGGTGTGCAGTCTGGCCGGCGCGTTTCTCGGTGTGGCGGCGGGCGGTGCTGCCGAAGCGGCGGCCTTCGATATCGACAACCCGGATGTCAAGATTTCCTGGGACAACACGTTCAAGTACAGCGCCGGCTGGCGCGTGCGGGACATCAATGCGCGGGTGGCGGACAACTCGATCGGGCCCCAGGCCAACACCAACGACGGCGATCAGAATTTCAAGAAAGGATCAATGATTTCGAATCGCCTCGATCTGTTGTCGGAATTCGATTTTCGCTACAAGAGTGCCTACGGTTTTCGCGTCAGCGGCGCTGCCTGGTACGACGATGTCTATCGCCAGACCAACGACAACCCGGGGGCGCTCGGTGGCGCCCTGGTCAATTCGACGTCGGTGCCCTACAACGAATTCACCGACGAGACCAAGAAGCTGCACGGCCGCAAGGCGGAGTTCCGCGACGTCTTCGCCTATGCCAACTTTGCCCCGGCGATGTGAACATCAACCTCAAGGGTGGCCAATTCACGCAGCTCTACGGGGAAACACTGTTCTTCGGCTACAACGGCATCGCCGCCGCCCAGACGCCACTCGATCTGGTCCGTGCGCTGTCGGTTCCCAACTCGCAGTTCAAGGAAATCGCCCTGCCGGTCAAGCAGTTGTCCACGCAGGTGCAGGTCAATCAGAATCTGTCGTTCGGCGCCTATTACCAGCTGGAATGGAAGAAAAACCGCATTCCGGCCGCCGGCAGCTATTTCAGCTTTGCCGACTTCGCCGATGATGGCGGCGAATCGATCATCCTCGGGCCCGGCCTGGCGGTGCGCAGGGGCGACGATATCGAGGCCAAGGATTCGGGGCAGGGCGGGGCGCAGGTCAAGTTCAAGGTCGGCGATTCCGAATTCGGCCTCTACGCCGCCCGCTTCCACGACAAGATGCCGCAGTTCTACGCCCGTCCGGGCGTCAATGCCGGCGGCGGGTTCATCGGCGACTATGCGCTGGTTTACGCCGAAAACATCAAAACCTACGGCGCCAGCATCAGCACGCTGGTCGGCGAAACCAATGTCGCCGCCGAGCTTTCGGTGCGTAACGACATGCCCATGGTTGGCCGCGGGGTGACCATGGTGACCGGCGCCGCAGCCAACAACAACAGCAATCCGGCCTACCCGGTGGGCGATTCGCTGCACCTGAATGTCTCGGCAATCAGTGTGCTCGGCGCATCACCGCTCTGGCAGGGCGCCAGTTTCATCGGCGAGCTGGCCTATAACCAGCGCCTGAAGATCACCAAGAATCCCGACCAGCTCGATCCGTCGGCGACCAAGAGCGCCGCGGCCCTGCAGTTCGTGTTCCAGCCGGAATACTTCCAGGTTCTGCCCGGACTCGATCTGCAACTACCGATCGGCGTCGGTTACGGCCTCTTCGGGAATTCATCGGTGGCCGGGGTTTCCGCCCTGATGCCGCCGCGGCATGGCGGCAACTTCAGCTTCGGGATCAAGGGCGAGTATCAGAAGGCCTGGCAGTTGAGCCTGAACTACACCCACTACTACGGACCGAGCGGCTCGGTGGTCAAGTACGACACCGCGGCGCCCGAGCTTTCCTACAAGAATTTCCATGGCGACCGCGACTTCGTTTCGCTGTCGGTCCAGCGGACCTTCTGAACAAAATCATAATCGGAGACTTCAATCATGAAAAAAACCATGCTCTGCGCCGCCATCGTCACCTTGATGGCTGGCCCCGCGGCTTTGGCGGCCGTTTCGTCCGACGAGGCGGCCAAGCTTAAATCGACGCTCACCCCCCTGGGTGGCGAAAGGGCTGCCAACAAGGACGGCAGCATTCCGGCCTGGGATGGCAAGGCGACGGTGGCCACCGGAACCAAGGCCGGCGATATTCCGACCCAACCTTACCCGGGCGAAAAGCCGGTGCTGCAGATCAGCGCCAAGAACATGGCGCAGCACGCCGACAAGCTCAGCGAAGGCACCCAGGCGCTGATGAAGAAATATCCGGACAGCTTCCGGGTCGATGTCTACCCGACGCACCGCACCGCGGTGGCGCCGCAGTACGTCTATGACAACACCTTGAAGAACGCCACCAACTGCAAGACCAAGGCCGGCGGTTATTCGGTGGAAGGCTGTTTCGGCGGCATTCCCTTCCCGGTTCCCAAGGAAGGCGTCGAGGCGATCTGGAACTATCTGCTGCGGGTCGAGGCGGAAGCGACCGAAGTGTCGTTCAAGAACATCGTCGGTACTTCCGACGGCAACCGGACCCTGGCTACCCAGAACGAGCAGGTCAACCAGTATCCCTATTATTACAAGGACGGCTCGGCCGAGAAGTGGAGCGGCGAATACTTCCTGCAGCGCTTCTCGACCGTGGCCCCGCCGTTCAAGGCCGGCGAATCGCTGGTCATCCGCGACGGCGTCGATGCCGGTACGCCGCGCCAGACCTGGCAGTATCTGGTCGGCCAGCGCCGCGTCCGCCGGGCGCCGACGGTGGCCTACGACACGCCCGATTTCGTGGCCTCCGGCGCCAACTATTTCGACGAGGTGATGGGCATCATGGGCCACCCGGACCGCTACCAGTGGAAGCTGGTCGGCAAGAAGGAAATGTACATCCCGTATAACGCCAATGCCCTGGTCACCGCCAAGGAAGAAGAGGCCTTCGCCAAGCATCACATGAACCCGGAGAAGCTGCGCTGGGAACTGCACCGGGTCTGGGAAGTCGAGGCTACGGTGGCCAGCGGCAAGCGCCATGCCGTGCCGAAGCGTCGCTACTACCTCGACGAGGATACCTGGCTGCTCGTCCTGATGGACGGCTACGACACCGAGGGCAAGCTGTGGCGGACCTCCCAGCTCTTCCCGTATGTCGTGCCGGCGATCCCCGCCGTGGTCAACAAGCCGGTCACCGTCTTCGACCTCCAGAAGGGCACGATGAGCACGGTGCAGTACCTCGATTCCTTCAAGGTTCTGAGCAAGCGCAAGTCGGAAAACTACTTCACCGGTGATGCGGTGGCGGCCGACGCCAGCCGTTAATTGGCAGCGATGCCGGGGGCTTCCCCCGGCATCCCCCTGAGAACCGGGTTCTCCGGTTCCGTTTGATCAGCTTGGGAATGAACATGAACGCGCGTACAAAGACGTCGCGATGGCTCGGTGTCGCCGTGATTTCGGCAGGCCTGGGCCTCGTCAGTGGGATGGCAGCCGGTGCCACAGGTAGCGGCAGTCGTGATGTGCTCGATCAACCGGCGCGCTTCAGCGAGCGGGCCAAGTCCTCGGTGCTGACCGCCATCGCGGCAGCCGGCCAGCGCCTGGTGGCGGTCGGCGAGCGCAGTGTCGTGCTGCTCTCCGACGACCATGGCCGCAACTGGCGGCAGGCCAAAGCGGTGCCGAGCAGCGTCGCCCTGACCGGCGTCCGTTTCGCCTCGGAAAGTACCGGCTGGGCCGTCGGGCACAGTGGCATCGTGCTCAAGACCACCGATGGCGGCGAAACCTGGGCGCGCCAACTGGAAGGTCGGCAGGCCGCGACGATCGAGCAGGCCGCAGCCGATGCGGCAGCCGACGGCAGCCCCGCCTCGACCCGCCGCCAGCGCGATGCCCAGGGGCTGGTCGCCGACGGCGCCGACAAGCCTTTCCTCGATGCCTATTTCTTCGACACGCAGCGCGGCTTTGTCGTCGGCGCCTACGGTCTCGCCTTCGCGACCCGCGATGGCGGCAAGACCTGGGTTTCGCTGGTCGGCCAGATCGACAACCCGCGCTCGCGCCACCTGTATCAGGTCGCAGCCGCCGGCAATGCGCTGCTGATCACCGGCGAGCAGGGCAACCTGCTGCGCTCGACCGACGGCGGCCAACATTTCGCGGCCCTGCCGCTGAGCTACCCGGGCACCCTGTTCGGTGCCGTCGTCGCCCGCGACGAGGCCATCGTCGTCTTCGGCCTGCGCGGCAATGCCTTCCGCTCCACCGACCAGGGGGCGAGCTGGAAAAAGGTCGATTTCGGCCTGCCGCTGACCCTGACCGCCGGCATAACGCTGCGCGACGGCCGCCTGGCCGTGGTCGACGAGACCGGGCGCCTGCTGCTCAGCCGCGATAGCGGCGCCACCTTCGCCAGCCTGGCCGTACCGAAGATGAACTCGGCGACCGGCCTCGTTCAAGCGGCCGACGGCGCGCTGGTCATCGCGACGCAACGCGGCGCCGTGCGCGTCGCCCCCGAAGCCCTGAATCCGGAGCAAAAGAAATGAGTTATATCGCAGCCCTGCCCGATGCCGGCGCGGTCTCCCTGATCGATTTCGATCACAAATCGGGTTCCGTGATCGAGCGCGCCCTGTTCAACAACCGCCTGGTCATCGTGCTGCTCTGCCTGCTCGCCACCGTCGTGCTCGGCTACCAGGCCAAGGGCCTGGCGCTCAATGCCGCGTTCGAGAAGATGATTCCGACCAAGCACGAATACATCGCCAACTTCCTGGAGAACCGCCAGCAGTTGGCCGGTGCCGGCAATACGCTGCGCATCGCCGTCGAAACCCGGAAGGGCAACATCTTCAACCCGGCCTACCTCGATGTCGTGCGCCAGATCAACGACGAGGTCTTCCTCTATCCGGGCGTCGACCGCCCGTTCATGAAGTCGCTGTGGGCACCGTCGGTGCGCTGGACCGGGGTGACCGAAGAAGGTCTCGACGGCGGCCCGGTGATTCCCGACGACTACGACGGCTCGCCGGCCAGCCTCGACCAGGTCCGCGTCAATGTCGAGCGCTCCGGTGAGATCGGCCAGTTGATCGCCGCCAATTTCCAGTCGAGCATCATCAGCGTGCCGCTCCAGGACAAGGTCGCCGAAAGCGGCGCCCGCATCGACTACAACGATTTGTCGCGCCGTCTCGAGGAGATGCGCGCCAAGTACGAAAGCGACGACATCAGGATCCACGTCACCGGTTTCGCCAAGGTCGTCGGCGACCTGCTCGCCGGCCTCCAGCAGGTTCTGATGTTCTTCGCGGTCGCCATCGCCATCTGTACGGCGGTGCTCTACTGGTACACCCGCTGCCTGCGCAGCACCTTGCTCGTCGTGCTCTGTTCGGTGGTCGCCGTGGTCTGGCTGCTCGGCCTGCTGCCGACGCTGGGTTTCGAGCTCGATCCCTATTCGGTGCTCGTGCCTTTCCTGGTCTTCGCCATCGGCATGAGCCACGGCGCCCAGAAGATGAACGGCATCATGCAGGACATCGGGCGCGGCACCGACAAGCTGGTTGCCGCCCGCTTCACCTTCCGCCGCCTGATCCTCGCCGGGGTCACCGCGCTGCTCGCCGATGCCGTCGGTTTCGCCGTGCTCATGGTGATCCAGATCCAGGTCATCCAGGATCTGGCGATCACCGCCAGCATCGGCGTTGCCGTGCTGATCTTCACCAACCTGCTGCTGCTGCCGATCCTCCTCTCCTACTCCGGGGTCAGTGCCGAGGCCGCCAAACGCAGCCTGAAAGCCGAACTCGCCGAAGCGGCCGACGCCGGCCATGCCAAGCATCGGTTCTGGGCTTTCCTCGACCTGTTCACCCAGCGCAAGTGGGCGGCCATCGCCATCGGCGTCGCCGTCGTCATGGGTGGTATTGGCCTGCTCGTCAGCTTCCAGCTGAAGATCGGCGATACCGACCAGGGGGCGCCCGAGCTGCGTCCGGATTCCCGCTACAACCGCGACAACGCCTTCATGGTCGCCAATTACGCGGCGAGTTCCGACGTCTATATCGTCATGGTCAAGACGCCGCAGTTTCATTGCGCCCACTACGACACGGTGATGGCGGTCGATGCGCTGGAGCGCGAGTTGCAGCAGCTGCCCGGTGTGGAAACCACGACCTCGCTGGCCGGGCTGAGCAAGCTGGCGGCGGCCGGACTCAACGAGGGCAGCCTCAAGTGGTACGAGATTCCGCGCAGCCAGGACATGCTGAACTCGATCGTCACCCGGGCGCCGCGCGAACTGTTCAACCAGAACTGCGACCTGCTGACCGTCTACGCCTACCTCAAGGATCACAAGGCCGACACCCTGGACAGCGTGGTCAAGACCGTCGAAGCCTTCGCCAAGGAGCACAACACCGAGGAAATCCGCTTCCTGTCGGCGGCCGGCAATGCCGGGATCGAGGCGGCGACCAACATCGTCGTCAAGAAGGCCAATACCGAGATGCTGCTGCTGGTCTATCTGGCCGTGATCATCCTCGCCTTCGTCACCTTCCGCTCCTGGCGTGCCGTGCTCTGCGCCGTGCTGCCGCTGATGCTGACGTCGGTGCTCTGCGAAGCGCTGATGGTCTATCTGAATATCGGCGTCAAGGTCGCGACGCTGCCGGTGATCGCCCTCGGCGTCGGCATCGGCGTCGATTACGCGCTCTATGTGCTGACCGTCACTCAGGCCCAGTTGAAGGCCGGCCTGACGCTTTCCGAGGCTTACTACAAGGCGCTGTTGTTCACCGGCAAGGTCGTCGTGCTGACCGGCATCACCCTCGGCATCGCGGTCGCCACCTGGACCCTGTCGCCGATCAAGTTCCAGGCCGACATGGGCATCCTGCTCGCCTTCATGTTCGTCTGGAACATGCTGGGCGCCCTGATCCTGCTGCCCGCCCTCGGCCATTTCCTGCTCAAGCACAAGAAGCCGCTCGTCGTCTGAGCGCTTCATCACCCGCTGATCTTTGCGAGAGGTTCACATGTACAAGCATCTCCTGGTTCCCCTGGACGGCTCGGGGCTGGCCACCGAAATCGTTTCCCGGGTCGTTCCCTTCGCGCTGGCGCTGGGCGCCCGCATCACCTTCTTCACGGCGCGGGCCGACTACGCGGCGACCGGGCAGGGGGCGCTGCAACGGACGGTGGCGCCTGAAGCCTATGCCGACAACCTGGCCGGCGAAGCGCGCGGCCTGCTGCAAAAAGCCGAAGCGGCGGCCAAGGCCCGGGGCGTGCCCTGCGCCACGCTGATCCGCAACAGCGACCGCCCGGCCGCGGCCATCCTGGCGGCAGCCGAAGAACTGGGCTGCGACCTGATCTTCATGGCCTCGCACGGACACAAGGGACTGCGCGGCCTGGTGCAGGGCTCGCAGACCCAGAAGGTACTGGCCGGCACCGCGCTTCCGGTGCTCGTCGCGACCATCGAAAGCAACCAGCCGGATCGGGAAAAGCAGGCTGCGCTGGCCATCATCCAGGACGAGCACCGCTCGCTGGCGGCCGTGGTGCGCGGGCTTCTGCATTTGGTCGATGAGGCGGTGGCCGGCCGCACGGCGTTCGATGTGACGCTGGCGCGGACGATGATCCACTACATCGAATCCTTTCCCGAGCGCCTGCACCACCCCAAGGAAGATGCCTATCTGTTCCGGTTGTTGAGTGCGCGAACTGCCGATTTCGACGCAGCCATCGCGCAACTGCGCACCCAGCATGCCGATGGTGATGGCCTGATCCGGGCCATGCAGCAGGCCATCGATCGCCATGTCCGGGATGGCGCGGCCGGCGGCGGTTCGCTGGCCGCCGTCGCGACGGCGGTCAATGCCTTCGCCGAGGCGCAGTGGGAACACATGAACCTCGAGGAAAACACCATTCTGCCGGCCGCCTGCCAGCACCTGACCGACGAGGACTGGGCGGCGATCCATGCGGCGTTTTCAGCCAATGGCGACCCGCGTTTCGATGCCGATCTCGATGACGGATTCAAGCGCCTCTATACGCGCATTGCGAACCTGGTGCCGCAGCCAGGTTTATAAATTTATCAATCACATCATTTGCATTTTATAAAAAACTAAAAACAGCGCCGTATTTGCTCGATGCGCTAGTAATAATGTAATTAAATCAGTCTGTTATCGCATTGGCACAGTCTGTGCAATTAGTTGACCATAGTGCAATTCAGTACGGGCCGGAAAGGAGAAAGCATGCCGATGTTCAAGGTGCGGATTGCCGAAACCGGCGAGTGTTTCCCCTGCGATTCGGCGCAGTCGGTGCTCGAAGGCATGGTCCAGATCGGGCGCCGGGGCATCCCCGCCGGGTGTCGCGGCGGAGCTTGCGGCGTCTGCCGGATCGAGGTGCTGTCCGGGTCTTTCGCCCACAAGGCGATGAGCCGGTCGCAGATCAGTGAAGCGGATCAGCAGCAAGGACGGGTTCTAGCCTGCCGGATTTTTCCGGACAGCGATCTGGAATTGAAGGTGCTGGGCGGCATCAGGCGCTCGGTACTGCAGCAGGAAGCAGGAAAGTAGTTTGGTTCATTTTTTGCCGTCATTTTTATAACGAGGAGACTAGACAATGGCAATGACAGGTGTTTTGCGTCCCGGACATGCACAGATTCGCGTGCTCGATCTGGAAGAGGGCGTGCGTCACTATCGCGACGTGATGGGTCTGGTGGAAACCGGCCGCGACGCCCAGGGCCGGGTGTATCTGAAATGCTGGGACGAACGCGATCACAACAGCGTCATCCTGCGCCAGGCCGACCGCGCCGGCCTCGATTTCTTCGGCTTCAAGGTGCTCGACAAGGCAACGCTCGACAAGCTCGACGCCGACCTGCAGGCCTACGGCCTGAAGACCGAGCGCATCCCGGCCGGCGAAATGCTGGAAACCGGCGAGCGGGTTCGCTTCGAATTGCCGAGCGGCCATCTGATCGAGCTCTACTGGGAAAAGTCCACCATCGGCAACGGTTGCGGCCTGGTCAATCCGACTGCCTGGACGCCGGACTCGGAGCGCGGCATCGCACCGGTGCGCCTCGACCATGCGCTGCTCTACGGCCCGAATGTCGCGGAAGTACAGAAGATTTTCACCGAGGTCCTCGGCTTCTACCTCGTCGAGCGCGTCCTCAACCCCGAGGGTACGGCCAACCTGGCGATCTGGCTGTCCTGCTCGCACAAGGTGCATGACATCGCCTTCGCCGAGTACCCCGAGCCGGGCAAGCTGCACCACTGCTCCTTCCTGATGGAAACCTGGGAAGAGGTGCTGCGTGCCGGCGACATCATGTCCCACAACAAGGTGCCGGTCGACATCGGCCCGACCCGACACGGCGTGACGCGCGGCTGCACGATCTACGCCTGGGACCCGTCGGGCAACCGCTTCGAGACCTTCATGGGCGGCTACCAGCCGTATCCGGACTACAAGGAGCCGCTGACCTGGACCTTCGACAACTTCGGCCAGGGCCTCGACTATCCGCAGCGCAAGCTGCACGAAACCTTCCTGACCGTCGTCAGCTGAGCCCCATGGCATCCGCCGCTTCCACTCCGGGCAACCGGCCCGAAATCGACAGCCGGCGTCGCTTCGTCCGCAAGCTCGGCGAGCGGGCCAACGGCTTCGTCGAATTCGAGTTCGCGATCGGCGAGCCGGAGATCTTCGTCGAGCTGATCCTGCCCCGCGACGACTTCGCCGAGTTCTGCACCGGTCAGCAGGTGGAAATGCTGCCGGCGCGTCCCGCCGACGGCCTGCCGACCGGCGACTGGGACTGGCGCCTGTCGGATGCCACCGGCACCCGCTTCAAATAATTAACGACGCTGTTCGCTGCAATGTCTGGCGACAGCTTGGAGACTTATTATGCAAATTGATTTACGTACGGTCAGCATCCAGCCGCAACGGCAGGCCTTCGATCACCTGGTCCGCCGTTTCGGCGACAAGCCGGCATCGCGCTACCAGGAAGGCAGCTACGACATCCAGGCGACCGAAAACCTGCACTATCGCCCGACCTGGGATCCCGACCAGCTGATCTACGACAAGTCGATCACGCGCATCGTCATGGCCGACTGGTACGCGCTGAAGGACCCGCGCCAGTTCTACTACAACACCTACACCCTGGCCCGCGCCCGGCAGCAGGAAACGACCGAGGCTAACTTCAGCTTCGTCGAAAGCCGTGGCCTGGCCGAGATGATTCCCGAAGACCTGAAGCAGACCGCCCTCAAGGTGCTGGTCCCGCTGCGCCATGCGGCCTGGGGCGCCAACCAGAACAACACCTTCGTCTGCGGTTACGGCTACGCCGCGATCTTCACCCAGGCCTGCATGTTCCACGCCATGGACAACCTGGGTATCGCCCAGTACCTGTCGCGCATCGGCCTGCTGCTCGGTGATACCGAAGCGCTCGACGACGGCAAGAAGGCCTGGCTGGAAGACGAGGCCTGGCAGCCGCTGCGCCGCTACCTGGAGGACTGCCTGGTCGTCCGCGACCCGTTCGAACTGTTCGTCGCCCAGAACCTGGCGCTCGACGGTCTGCTCTACCCGCTGGTCTATGAGCGCATCGTCGATGGCTACCTGTCGTCGGGCGGTGCTTCGGCCATCGCCATGCTGACCCAGTTCATGAACGACTGGCACGACGAGACGCGCAAGTGGATCGATGCCGTCTTGAAGACGGCCGCCGCCGAATCCGGGCACAACCGCGAGGTCTTGCAGGAGTGGTGTGCGAAGTGGGGGGCGCGGGCCGCCGCCGCCCTGCTGCCCGTCGCCCGCCTGGCCCTGGGCAGCGCCGCCGAAGAGGTGGTAGGTGAAGAAATGGCCGCCCTCAAGGCGCGCCTGATTAAAACCGGTATCGAGATCTGAGAGAGCGCCATGTCGACCGTATTCATTGCCTTGCAAGCCAACGAAGATACCCGTCCGATCATCGACGCCATCGTCATCGACAACCCCGACTGCACCGTCAATCGCCAGCCGGCGATGGTCAAGATCGATGCCCCGGGCAGCCTGACCGTCCGCCGCGACACCATCGAGGAGCAACTGGGCCGCGCCTACGACCTCCAGGAACTGAACGTCAACCTGATCACCCTTTCCGGCAACGTCGAAGAGGATGAAGACACCCTGACCCTGCGCTGGAACAGCTGAGAAGGAGAGACAAGATGGACATGAAAACCGCCAAGAAGAAACTGGGCCTCAAGGAAAAATACCGCCTGCTGACCCGCGACCTCGGCTGGGAGCCGACTTACCAGAACAAGGACGAAATCTATCCCTACACCAAGTATGAAGGGATCAAGATCCACGACTGGGACAAGTGGGAAGACCCATTCCGCCTGACCATGGATTCCTACTGGAAATACCAGGCCGAGAAGGAGCGCAAGTTCTACGCGATCATCGACGCCCACGCCCAGAACAACGGCCACCTGCACATTACCGATGCCCGCTACCTGAGCGCCCTGAAGATCTTCCTGCAGGCCATCAGCCCGGGCGAATACGCCGCCGGCAAGGGCTTTGCCCGCATGGGCCGCGAGTTCCCCGGGGTCGGCACCCAGGTGGCCTGCCAGATGCAGGCGATCGACGAAATCCGCCACGCCCAGACGCAGATCCACGCGCTGTCGAACTACAACAAGTTCTACAACGGCTTCCACGGCTTCGCCGATGCCCGCGACCGCATGTGGTACTGCTCGTTGCCGCGCTCTTTCTTCGACGACGCGATGTCGGCCGGCCCCTTCGAATTCATGATCGCCATCGGCTTCAGCTTCGAGTACGTGCTGACCAACCTGCTATTCGTGCCCTTCATGTCCGGCGCCGCCTACAACGGCGACATGGCGACGGTGACCTTCGGCTTCTCGGCGCAGTCCGACGAAGCCCGTCACATGACGCTCGGCCTCGAGTGCATCAAGTTCATGCTGGAACAGGACCCGGCCAATCTGCCGATTGTCCAGAACTGGATCGACAAGTGGTTCTGGCGCGGCTTCCGCCTGCTCGGCGTGGTCGGCACGATGATGGACTACATGCTGCCGAAGCGCGTCATGTCCTGGCGCGAGGCCTTCGAGATCTACGGCATCGAGAACGGCGGCGCGCTGTTCAAGGACCTCGCCCGCTACGGCATCCGTCCGCCCAAGGGTTGGGACGACGCCGGCAAGGCGCTCGACCACATGTCGCACCAGTTCATGCTGGCCCTCTACCAGTACAACTTCGGCACCACTTTCCACAGCTGGATTCCGTCCGAGGACGACATGGCCTGGCTGTCGAAGAAGTATCCGACGACCTTCGACAAGTACTACCGGCCGCGCTGGGAACACCTCAAGAAGCTCAAGGAAGCCGGCACCCCGTTCCACAACATGGGCCTCGCCAAACTGTGCCAGACCTGCCAGATCCCGACCGTGTTCACCGAGCCGGACGATCCGACCCGCCTGACCCAGCGCGAAGTCGACTACCAGGGCGAGAAGTACCACTTCTGCTCCGAAGGCTGCCAGCACATCTTCGAGAACGAGCCGGAGAAGTACGTCGAGGCCTGGCTGCCGATGCCGCAACTGTTCCAGGAACCGATCAACGGCGACCTGGCGGCCTGGATGGAGTGGGTCAGCCTGGTGCCCGGCAAGGACAACGGCGATTTCGACGGTTCCGAGGACCAGAAGAATTTCGACGCCTGGCGCGATCTGGCCAAAAGCAACCAGTAATTCCGACGCAGACAAGATCAGGAGACAAAAATGGCAGTGACTTCAACCAAACCCTATGTCGGCGTGCCGCGCGACGTGGTCGCCAACTTTCACGGCAAGCAGATCGTCTATGTGAACTGGGAGCAGCACCTGCTGTTCGCCACTCCCTTCATGCTCGTCGTCGAGCCGGGCATGCGCTTCGCCGACCTGCTGGCCAATGTCGTCAAGCCGCTGATGCAGGCCGACCCGGATGCCGGCGCCGTCGATCTGACCCAGGTCGAGTGGCGCAAGGGCAAGTCGGCCTGGCAGCCTGATTTCGCGGCCACCCTGGCCGAGAACGGCATCGTGCACAAGGAACAGCTGCATTTCACGACGCCGGGGTTGAACACCCTGTTGGCAGCAGCATAGAGGAGGCAGCGCAATGAGCTACGAACTGACCATCGAGCCGCTCGGTCAGACCATCGAAATCGAGGATGGCCAGACCATCCTCGACGCCGCCCTGCGCGCCGGCATCTATCTGCCGCACGCCTGTTGCCACGGCCTGTGCGCGACCTGCAAGGTGCAGGTCGTCGATGGCGAGGTCGAGCAGGGCGAGGCCTCGAGCTTCGCGCTGATGGATTTCGAACGCGAGGAGCAGAAGTGCCTGGCCTGCTGCGCCACGGCGCAGAGCGACCTGGTCATCGAGGCCGAGATCGAGGAAGACCCGGATGCCGAAAACCTGCCGGTGCGCGACTTCGCCGGCGTCGTCAGCCGCATCGAGACTCTGACGCCGACCATCAAGGGCGTCTGGCTCAGGCTCGACGGCGCGGCCGGCATGCGGTTTCAGGCCGGCCAGTACATCAACCTGGAACTGCCGGATGGCATCGGCAGCCGGGCCTTCTCGGTGGCCAGCCCGCCGTCGGCAGCCGGCGAAATCGAGCTGAACATCCGCATCGTGCCGGGCGGGCAGGGCACGACCTACGTCCATGAACGGCTGCAGCTCGGCGAGCGGATCGCCATCACCGGCCCCTATGGCCGTTTCTTCGTCAAGAAATCGGCCGACCTGCCGGTGATCTTCATGGCCGGTGGCTCCGGGCTGTCCAGCCCGCGTTCGATGATCCTCGACCTGCTGGCCGAGGGCTTCGCCAAGCCGATTACGCTGGTCTACGGCCAGCGCCACCGCGACGAGCTGTACTACCACGACGAGTTTCTCGCCCTGGCCGAAAAGCATCCGAACTTCAGCTATGTGCCGGCCCTCTCGGACGAACCCGAGGCCAGCGGCTGGAGCGGTTTCCGAGGCTTTGTCCACGACGCGGCCAAGGGCCATTTCGACAACGATTTTCGCGGCAACAAGGCCTATCTGTGCGGGCCGCCGCTGATGATCGAAGCCTGCATCGCGACCCTGATGCAGGGGCGGCTCTTCGAGCGCGACATCTATACCGAGAAGTTCATTTCCGCGGCCGATGCCCAACAAGTGCGCAGCCCGCTGTTCCGCGCCCTTTGAGATGTTTTTGGGGCGGCCTCCGGGTCGTCCTTTTCAATACCTTTTCGATATTGAAGTGAAAGAAATAAGGTATTGGACGGTATTGAGTAGCGGAACCTAGACTGATTGCCAAGCCCGGTATCGGGGAGAACAACAAGGAGTTGCCATGCAACTGATCAAGAATTTCATCAACGGCGAATTCGTCGAAGCGACCGGGACCACGCCCTTCGCCAAGCGTTCGCCGCTGAACAACCAGGTCATCGCCCAGGTCGTCGAGGCCAGCCGGGCCGATGTCGATGCCGCCGTGCAGGCCGCCCATGCCGCGCTGAAGGGCGAGTGGGGCGGGCTGAGTACCGAGCGCCGCGTCGACCTGCTGTACGGCGTGGCCAACGAGATCACCCGCCGCTTCGACGATTTCGTCGCCGCCGAGATGGCCGATACCGGCCAGCCGCACCATGTCATGACCAGCGCCTTCATTCCGCGCGGCGCGGCCAATTTCAAGGTCTTCGCCGATGTCGTGAAGAACGTGCCGTCCGAGTCCTTCCAGATGGCGACGCCGGATGGCCGCGGCGCGCTGAATTACGCCATCCGCCAGCCCAAGGGCGTGATCGGCGTCATCTCGCCGTGGAATGCGCCCTTCATGCTGATGACCTGGAAGGTCGGCCCCGCCCTGGCCTGCGGCAACACCGTGGTCGTCAAGCCGTCGGAAGAGACGCCGCTGACCACCACGCTGCTCGGCGAAGTCATGAACCGCGTCGGCATTCCGAAGGGGGTCTTCAACGTCATCCACGGTTTCGGTCCCGATTCGGCCGGGGAATTCCTGACCCAGCATCCCAAGGTCGACGCCATCACCTTCACCGGCGAGACGCGCACCGGGACGGCGATCATGAAGGCGGCGGCCGAAGGCATGCGCGACGTGTCCTTCGAGCTGGGCGGCAAGAATGCCGGCATCGTCTTCGCCGATGCCGACTTCGAGGCCGCGGTCGACGGCATCTTCCGTTCCGCCTTCCTCAACTCCGGCCAGGTCTGCCTGGGCACCGAGCGCGTCTATGTCGAGCGGCCGATTTTCGAGAAGTTCGTGCAGGCCTTGAAGCTCAAGGCCGAAGCCGTCAAGTTCGGCCGGCCGGACGACCACCATGCCAACTACGGCCCGCTGATCAGCGCCGAGCACAAGCAGAAGGTGCTGTCCTACTACGCCAAGGCCAAGGCCGAGGGCGCCCATATCGTCACCGGCGGCGGCGTGCCCGAGATGCCGGCCGATCTGGCCGAGGGGCACTGGGTGCAGCCGACCATCTGGACCGGCCTGCCGGAAACGGCTTCGGTGGTGCGCGAGGAAATCTTCGGGCCGTGCTGCCACATCAGCCCCTTCGACGGCGAAGATGAAGTCATCAACAAGGCCAACGCCAACGATTACGGCCTGGCGACCACGATCTGGACGACCAACCTCGGTCGCGCCCACCGTGTCGCGGCCCGGGTCGAAGTCGGCATCACCTGGGTCAACAGCTGGTTCCTGCGCGACCTGCGCACGGCTTTCGGCGGCTCCAAGCAATCCGGCATCGGCCGCGAGGGCGGCGTGCATTCGCTGGAGTTCTATACCGAAACCCGCAACATCTGCGTCAAGCTCTGAGGCCCATCATGGACAAGCAAAAAATTGCCGCCTACGGCGACGAGCTTTACGAAGCCTGGGTGGCATGCCGCCCGGTGCGTCCCCTACTCGAGCGTGAGCCGGAAATCACCATCGAGGACGCTTACCAGATCCAGGAGCGTTTCGTTGCCCGCCGCGTGCAGGCCGGCGAACGCATCATCGGCAAGAAGATCGGCGCGACCAGCAAGCCGGTGCAGGATTTCCTCGGTGTCTACCAGCCGGACTTCGGCATGCTGACCTCCGGCATGGTCTTTCAGGAAGGCGCCACGATCGATCTCTCCCGCCTGATCCAGCCCAAGGCCGAGGCCGAACTGGCCTTCGTCCTCAAGGAAGACCTCAAGGGGCCGGGCATCACGGCGATGGATGTCATCCGCGCCACCGACTACGTGCTGCCCTGTTTCGAGATCGTCGATTCGCGCATCGTCGACTGGCAGATCAAGATCCAGGACACCGTCGCCGACAACGCCTCCTGCGGCGTCTATGTGCTGGGCAAGACCAAGGGCGACCCCAGGAAGCTCGACATCACGCTGGCCGGCATGGTGCTGGAAAAGAACGGCGAACTGTTCTCGACCGGCGTCGGCGCCGCTGTCCAGGGTTCGCCGGCCAATGCCGTCGCCTGGTTGGCCAATACGCTGGGCGCGCTGGGCATTCCGTTCAAGGCCGGCGAAGTCATCCTCTCCGGTTCCCAATCGGCACTGGTGCCGGTGGTCGACGGCGACGAACTGGTGTGCACCGTCGGCGGCCTCGGCAGCTGCCGGGTCAAATTTTCAGGAAGGAGCGCAGCATGAGCATGAACCTCACCCTCTCCCGCGAGGACGTCGTTCGCCTCTGCGAACGGATCGAAGGGGCGCAGACCCGGGCCTACGCCATCCCCAAGCTGACCGATGAATATCCCGAGATGACCATCGGCGACGGCTACGCGGTGCAGCTTGCGTTGCGTCAGCGCTTCCTCGCCGCCGGCCACCGGCAGGTCGGCTGGAAAGCCGGCCTGACCTCGAAGGCCAAGATGATCCAGATGGGGGTCAGCGTGCCGTCCATCGGCTTCCTGACCGACCGCATGGCGCGCCCGGAAAGCTCGGCGATCAAGACTTCCGACCTGGTGCATCCGCGTGTCGAATGCGAAGTCGCCTTCGTCATGAAGAAGACGCTGAAAGGGCCGAACTGCACCCGGCAGGATGTGCTGGATGCCACCGACTACGTACTGCCGGCGGTCGAGATCATCGACTCGCGCTTTTCCGGCTTCAAGTTCGACCTGGCCAGCGTGGTTGCCGACAACGGTTCCTCGGCGCGCTTTGTCGGCGGCGGCCGCGCCCGCTATGTCGAGGATATCGATTTGCGCACTCTCGGCGTGGTCATGGAAAAGAACGGCGAGATCGTCACCATGGGCGCTTCCGCAGCCGTGCTCGGCCATCCCGCCGAAGCCATCGCCATGCTGGTCAACATCCTGGCCGAACTGGGCGAGGAACTGCCGGCCGGCAGCTTCGTGATGAGCGGCGGCATTACCGAGGCCGTCGCGGTGAAGCCGGGCGACAGCATCGTCGCCCGCTTCCAGGAGCTGGGCAGCGTCTCCATGCGATTCATCGAATAAAAGACCATAAAAGGAAACAGCACCATGCCAATCATTGAAATGCACCTGCTCGAAGGTCGCAGCGTCGAAAAGAAACGCAAGGCCGTGGCGGCCATCACCGCCGCCCTGGTCGAGTCGCTCGAGGTCAAGGCCGACACGGTCCGCATCCTGATCACCGAGCATCCGGTCGAACATTTTGCTGTGGCCGGCGTGACCGTTGGCCAGCGCAACGAAGTGACCTGCCCGTAAGGCAAAACCAATAGAGGAAGACATGAAAAAAATCAGATGCGCCCTGATCGGGTCGGGCAATATCGGCACCGATCTGATCTACAAGATTCAACGCAGCCCGCTCCTCGAGCCGGTATGGATGGTCGGTATCGACCCCGAGTCGGAAGGCCTGGCCCGCGCCCGCGACATGGGGCTGAAGACGACCGCCGCCGGCGTCGACGGCCTGCTGCCCTACGTGCTGGAAGACAATATCCAGGTCGCTTTCGACGCGACTTCGGCCTATGTCCATGCCGAGAATTCGCGCAAGCTCAACGAGCTGGGCGTCATGATGATCGACCTGACCCCGGCCGCCATCGGTCCGCTCTGCGTGCCGCCGGTCAACCTGCGCCAGCACGCCGACAAGGTCGAGATGAACGTCAATATGATCTCCTGCGCCGGCCAGGCGACGATTCCCATCGTTTCCGCCGTTTCCAGCGTGCAGGCGGTCGGTTACGCCGAGATCGTCGCCAGCCTGGCCTCGAAATCGATCGGCCCGGGCACCCGCGCCAATCTCGACGAATTCACCTACACCACCTCGAGCGCCATCGAGAAGGTTGGCGGCGCGCGCAAGGGCAAGGCGCTGGCCATCATCAACCCGGCCGATCCGCCGATGATGATGCGCAACACCATTTCCTGCCTGACCGACGAGGAGCCGGACCAGGACCGGATCACGGCCTCGGTGCTGGCGATGATCAAGGAAGTGCAGAAATACGTGCCGGGCTACCGCCTGGTCAACGGTCCGCTATTCGACGGCAAGCGGGTCACCGTCTTCATGGAAGTGGCCGGCCTTGGCGACTACCTGCCGAAATACGCCGGCAACCTGGACATCATGACGGCGGCCGCGACGCGCACCGCCGAGATGTTCGCCGAAGAAATCCTGGCTGGAAAAATCCAGCTCAAGTCTCTGGAGGTCGCGTGATGAGCGCCGAAACCAATCTCAAGGGCCGCAAGGTCGTCATCCATGACATGTCGTTGCGTGACGGCATGCACGCCAAGCGCGAACAGATGTCGATCGAACAGATGGTCAGCATCGCCACCGCGCTCGACGCGGCCGGCGTGCCGCTGATCCAGGTCACGCACGGTGCCGGCCTTGGCGGCAACTCCTTGCAGCACGGCTTCGCGCCGCACAGCAACGAGGAATACATCGGCGCCGTCGCGCCGAAGATGAAGCAGGCCAAGGTCTCGATCCTGCTCATTCCCGGCCTGGGCACGATGAAGGAGCTGCAGTCGGCCTACGATTGCGGCGCGCGCAGCGTGCACGTCGCCACCCACAGCACGGAGGCCGACACCTCGCCGCAGCACATCGCCTTCGCCCGCAAGCTGGGCATGGACACCAGCGGCTTCCTGATGATGGCCCACCTCAATACGCCGGAAGGCCTGGCCGGGCAGGGCAAGCTCATGGAATCCTACGGGGCGCAGACCGTGTACATCACCGATTCCGCCGGCTACATGCTGCCGGGCGACGTCAAGGCGCGGGTTTCTGCGTTGCGCGCCGTACTCAAGCCGGAAACCGAAATCGGCTTCCACGGCCATCACAACATGGGCATGGGCATCGCCAACTCGATCGCCGCCATCGAAGCCGGCGCCAGCCGCATCGATGCCTCGGTGGCCGGTCTCGGCGCCGGCGCCGGCAACACGCCGACCGAAGTCTTCGTCGCCGTCTGCGAGCGCATGGGCATCGTCACCGGCTGCGACCTGTTCAAGCTGATGGACATGGCCGAAGAGCTGATCGTGCCGCTCATGGAGCACATGGTCCGCGTCGACCGCGCCTCGCTGACCCTGGGTTTCGCCGGCGTCTATTCGACCTTCCTGCTGCATGCCAAGCGGGCTGGTGAGCGCTTCGGCATCCCGGCGCGCGACATCCTGGTCGAACTCGGCCGCAAGAAGATGATCGGCGGACAGGAAGACATGATCGTCGACACGGCCATGACCATGGCCAAGGAACGCGGCCTGCTCAAGGAAGTCGCAGCCTGATCCGCGAGCCGGGGAGGGACCTCCCCGGCCTTTCTGGAATACCCATGAAAATCCTGATCGTCCATGCTCATTATGAGCCGCAATCCTTCACGACGGCCCTCAAGGATCTCGCCGTCGAAACCCTGGTCGCCGCCGGGCATGAGGTCAGGGTGTCGGACCTCTATGCGATGCACTGGAACCCGGTGGCCTCGGTCGCTGATTTCGGTGAGCGCAAGAATTCCGATTACTGTACCTATGCCCTCGAACAGCGCCACGGCTTCGAAAACGGCTCGCTGGCGCCGGATGTCCTGGCCGAAGTCGAGAAAGTCGATTGGTGCGACCTGCTGATCCTGAACTTCCCTATCTTCTGGTTTTCGGTGCCCGCCATCATGAAGGGCTGGATCGACCGCGTCTTCGTTTCCGGCCGCTTCTATGGCGGCAAGCGCTTCTACGACCAGGGCGGGATGACCGGCAAGCGGGCGATGCTCGCCTTCACGCTGGGCGGGCAGCCGCACATGTTCGGGATAGAGGGCATCCACGGCGAAATCGATCTCATGTTGCGCCCTCTGCTGCGCGGCGCGCTCGGCTATGCCGGCTTCAGCGTGCTGCCGCCCTTTGCGGCCTATCACGTGCCTTACCTTTCGCACGAAGGGCGGCAGCAGATCCTGGTCGACTACCAGCAGCGCCTGCTGACTCTCGATACCCTGGAGCCCCTGCGCTTTCCGAGCATGGGTGATTTCGACGAGCGCCTGTACCCGAAGGCCTAGGGCAAGGGCAGGGCGGTTCTACTCTTCCGCCGGGTGCGGCACTTTCTTGCCGGACAGCCGGTAGGCGACGCGGGAACGCGTCGTGCCGAGGATCTTCGCGGCACCGGAAACATTGCCGGCAGCGAGTTGCAGGGCCTGATTGACCGCCATCTCCTCCAGACCGTCGAGCGAGATGCTGCCCGCCGCCAGCGCATCGCGCAGGAAGTCCGGCAATTGTTCGTCGCCCGGCGGCTGGCCGGCATCGCGGCTGGCGTCGTCCGCTGCCGGCCGGGCCGGTTCGCCGCGCAGATTTTCGCCGCTGTTGAAGAGATGCCCGACGTCGATGCCGCCGTCGTCCGGGGCCAGGATGACGCCGCGTTCGATGAGGTTTTCCAGCTCGCGGATATTGCCCGGCCAGGCGTAGGACATCAGCGCTTCGAGCGCCGCCTCGGTGAATCCGCTGACCGTGCGCTTGTGCATGGCCGTGTAGCGATTCAGGAAATGCTCGACGAGCAGCAGGATGTCTTCCCGGCGTTCGCGCAGGGGCGGGATGCGCACCGGGAAGACGTTGAGGCGGTAAAAGAGGTCGTCACGGAACTTGCCGGCTTCGACGAGCTGGCGCAGGTCCTCGTTGGTGGCGGCGATCACGCGGACATCGACCTTGCGCACGCGGGTGTCGCCGATCCGCTCGATTTCGCCTTCCTGCAAGGCCCGCAGCAGCTTGCCCTGGGCAACCAGGCTGAGGGTGCCGATTTCGTCGAGAAAGAGGGTGCCGCCGTCGGCACGCTCGAAGCGCCCCGGGCGGGACTGGCTGGCGCCGCTGAAACCGCCTTTTTCGACGCCGAACAGTTCGGATTCGATCAGCTGTTCCGGAATGGCGGCGCAGTTGATCGCCACGAAGGGCTGGGTCGAGCGCTCGCTGATGTTGTGCAGGGTGCGCGCGAACTGTTCCTTGCCGACCCCGCTTTCGCCCAGGAAGAGCACGGTGGCCCGGGTTGGTGCGACGCGCTTGATCATGTGACAGACGGCGTTGAAGCCGGCGGAAATGCCGACCAGATTGATCTGGCCGCTGGTGTCGCTGGCGCTGTCGTCGCTGCGACTGAAGGAGAAGGGCTTGGCGCTCGGGGCTTGGACGAAGTCCTGGGCCTGCAGGTAGCGCGTGTCGGCTTCCGGATCGTCCCACTGGTCGATGGCCTTGCCGATGATCTTGCAGGCGGCATGCCCCATGCCCTTGCATTCGACTTCGCGGATCAGCATCTGGCGGCCGAGAAAGCTGCTCAGGTAACCATTGGCATAGCCCTGTTGCATCCAGCAGACCGGTGAATTGCCGATGCCCATGGTGGCGATATGGCGCTCGGCCTCGGCCGAGTTGTGCCACAGGTATTCGCCGTAGAAATGGCCGGTTTCGACATTGACTTCCGAAACCAGGGTTTCAATCGAGACGAAACCTTCGAGGGCGTGCAATTGCGGCCCGACGCCGAAGGCGTCGAAGTCGTTGCAGTCGGCCCGGATGCGCCGGACCATCTCGGCATCCCGGCTGCCCGAGTGGTAGCCGATGCGGGTGATGATGCCGCGTGCCTTCTCGATGCCCAGGGTTTCGATCAGTTCCCGCCGCAGGGCGCCCAGCGACGCGTTGTGGAGGAGCAGCATGCGGCGGTCTTCGAGCCATATTTCGCCATTGCCGGGGACGAAACGCAGCCGGTCGGCAAGATCGGCGAGATCGGGAAAGCGGTGCTGGGTCTGGACGTTCGGCGCGACCAGCCGAATGCTTCCGTCCGGCGTCGTTTTCAGGGCCTTGTCCATGCTCCATCCTTTGCTGTCGGGTTCGCCGTCGCACCGCACGGGAGGCGACCATCAAAAATCAAATTATCGCCTCGTCTGCCCCGATCCGCTCAATAGCCGGTGACGCTTTTCTCCTCCGCGCCCGGTTTGTATTCCCGGCGCAGTTCGCTGGTTGCCGCCGCCAGCAGCAGGGCGTCGACGCCCACGGCAATGAAGCGGGCGCCGGCCGCGAAGTAGCGGTGCACGATGGCCTTGTCGCCGCACAGGACGCCGCCGCTTTTCCCCGCCGCCCGAACTTTGCGCAGCCCAGCCTCGATCGCCTCGACGATGCTGGGGTGATTCGATTGCCCGAGCAGGCCGTAGGAGGCGGCCAGATCGGCGGCGCCGAAGAAAATGCCGTCGACGCCATCGACGGCCAGGATGGTCTCGAGATTGTCGTAGCCCTGCTTGGTCTCCACCTGGAGCAGCAGGCACATCTGGTCGTTGGCCTGGGCGCTGTAATCCTGGATTCTTCCCCAGCGTGAGGCCCGGGCCAGGGCGGCGCCGACGCCGCGGATGCCGGCCGGCGGATAGCGCATCGCCTGGACCAGGCCGACGGCTTGTTCGGCTGTCTCGACCATCGGGATGAGCAGCGTCTGGATGCCGGTTTCCAGCAGTTGCTTGATCAGCACGTGGTCGCCCTGCGGCGGGCGGACGATGGCTTGCGAAGGGTAGGGCTCGATGGCCTGGAGCTGCGCCAGGATGCTGCGCAGATCGTTCGGGCCGTGTTCGCCGTCGATCAGCAGCCAGTCGAACCCGGCGCCGGCGCAGATTTCGGCACTGAAGGTCTCGCCCAGCCCGAGCCACAGTCCGAGCAGCATCTGGTCATTCAGCAGATCCGCCTTGAAGCGGTTGAAAGGGATATCCATGCGCGAGCTGTGTCCGGTTGATTATTCGACGGTGGGGAGCGGCATGCCGCCATGAAGTGCCGTTCGCGCGGGAGAGAATGGTTATTTTGGTTTGGCTCACCCCGACACGGAAAGCAACTATGTCGGAAGGTGTTTCATACTGTCCAATACAAATTTGTGTTGATTTTGATACCGCCTGGGTATCGATTCGATTCCCGATGTGGCGCCAATCTGGCAAACACCGGGAATACAGACTCACTTGCTGTCGAGGAGCTGGATTTCGAAATTCAGTACGCTGTTCGGCGGAATCTTGCCAAGGTCGCGCGAGCCGTAGGCAGTTTCGGAAGGGCAGGTGAGCTTGGCGGTGCCGCCGACCTTCATCTTCTGCACGCCTTGGGTCCAGCAGGGAATGACCTGGTTGAGGCCGAAGGTGGCGGGCTGGTTGCGCTTGAACGAGCTGTCGAACTCGGTGCCGTTGAGCAGGGTGCCGCGGTAATGCACGGTCACGTTGCTGGTCGCCGACGGCGAGGCGCCGGTGCCCGGCGTCACGTGCTCGACACGCACGCCGGAGGGCAGGGTTTCGACATTCGGTGCGGCCTGGGCGGTGGCGGAAATGGACAGGATGGCGGCTAGGATGGTCAGGGGCAAAACACGCATGGAGAGATTCCTTGGCTGGGTTGTTGAATTGTTTGCAATGGCCGGCGCAAACGATCCCGCCCGTTCGGTCGGGGCGGGCTCGTCGCGGTCGCCGTGGCGGCAAAGGATAAACCAAGTTGCCGGCGCTCGCGGCGTCATCCGGCCGTGCTTGGTTGTGGACAGCATCGTCGGCCCCGCGTAGCATCGCGCCCCCTCCCGCAAAGCCTAGCGATGTCTCACTCTTCTCCCGCCCGCGCCTGCGGTATCGATTTCGGCACCTCCAATTCCACCGTCGGCTGGTTGCGGCCGGGGCTGCCGACCTTGCTGGCGCTGGAAGACGGCAAGCCGACGCTGCCCTCGGTGGTCTTTTTCAATGCCGAGGAGAACTCGGTCAGTTTCGGCCGGGCCGGGCTGCGCGAATATCTCGACGGCTACGAGGGGCGGCTGATGCGTTCGCTGAAGAGCCTGCTCGGCAGCAGCCTGATCGACGGGCGCACCGAAGTTCAAGGCAGCGTCATCGGCTTTCGCGACCTGCTCACCCGCTTCATCGCCAGCTTGAAGGCGCGCGCCGAAGCGCGGGGCGAACGCGCCTTCGAGCAGGCGGTTTTCGGGCGGCCGGTGTTTTTTGTCGATGACGATTCGGCGGCCGACCGCGTCGCCGAAGATACGCTGGCCGGGATCGCCCGCGCCATCGGCTTCAGGGAGGTGAGTTTCCAGTACGAACCGATCGCCGCCGCCTTTCATTACGAAACCACCCTGGCCCGCGAGGAGGTGGTGCTGGTCGCCGACATTGGCGGCGGTACTTCCGATTTTTCCATCGTCCGCCTCGCCCCGGAGCGGCTCAAGGCGGCGGAACGCTGGAGCGACGTGCTGGCCAATGGCGGCATCCATATTGGCGGCACCGATTTCGACAAGCACCTGAGCCTGGCCGCGGTCATGCCCCTGCTCGGCCACCGCAGCCGCCTGAAAAGCGGGCGTGAAATGCCGGCCAGCGTTTATTTCAATCTCGCTACCTGGCACACCATCAACTTCGCCTACGCCCGCCCGGTATGGGCCGACCAGCAGCGCCTCGTCCTCGACGCCATGGAGCCGGAACGCCTGAACCGGCTGCTTGCCCTGATCCGCGAGCGCGCCGGCCACTGGCTGGCGCATCAGGTCGAACAGGCCAAGATTGATCTCTCCGATGGCGATACGGCCGTCCTGTCGCTCGAACGTTTTGCCCCCGACGAGCAAAAGCTGCTTACGCGCGCCGAGTTCGATCTGGCCACGGAAATGCTCGTCGATCAGGTCGAAACTGCGGTCGCCCGGCTGCTGCCCACGGCGGGTCTGGCCGCGACCGGCATCGACACCATTTTCTTCACCGGCGGCTCGAGTGGCATCCCGCTGCTGCGCCGGCGCATCGCGGCATTGCTGCCGCAGGCGCGGGTCGTCGAGGGCGACCTTTTCGGCAGCATCGGGGCCGGCCTGGCGGTTGATGCGGCGCGCCGTTACGGCACCGTGGACGATCCTCGGCGCTAGGGTTTACGAAGGTTCGAGCCAAGCCGAAGGGATCACTGCCTATTCCTTGCCTGCGCCATTCTCGTCGGGCGCTTCGTCATTGCCTGTTTGCTCCTGTGCCGGCGACTCGTCGGGCAAGAGTGTTTCTAGCGCTTGCCTCGCGGGCTCGACCGGTTGCGTAAAGGTTTGCGGCGTGCTTTTTTCGATCTGCTCGGAAAGGTAATAGATTCCCGCCATCATCCCGGTGTTGGGGTCGTCCATCAAAATGTGCCACATGTCGTCCATCGCGGCGTTTAGGGTTTCGCGAAGCTGTGACTCGATTTCCGCGCGCCCTGCCTCGTGCAGCATGACGCCGATGCCGGCCGCGCCAAGGGAAATCACCGTGCCGGCGATGCCGCCGACCAGAGCCGACGCGGCGCTCGCCCCGCCGCTGATCGCCAGCCGATCCATCAGTTTCTCGCTGACCTGCTTGGCGACCGGCGAGATCCGTTTCTTCGACAGCCCGGCCCCGGCATTCGCCGCGGCTTCGCGGGCTTGTCGGAGCAAGGCAGCATAAGCCGGCAGGTTGTCGATCGGTTCGCTATAGACAATCTGGTAAAGGGAAGCGTTATGGGCCGCTGGCGGGGCGAGGGCAATGGCCGGTATGTCCTGGAGCCGCCGTTCGAACTGATCCTGAGGGACGCCGTAACGCTGCGCGATGGGCTGAACTTGCTCGCTCAAATGCCGAATGTAGAGTTTGGTCGCCTGTGCCCTGATCGTTTCGGGATCGACTTCCTCGGCGACCGGAGCCAGTACGCGGTCATGGTATTGCTCCTGCAAATAGGCGGCCAGTCGGTTAACCGGCGGATCGGTCGTATCCCCGGAGCTCAGGTTGTACCAGGCAACCTTGGCGGTCAGCCATTGCTGGGTCCAGTAACTGGAGAACCAGGGAATGAAATCCGCCTCGGCTCTTTGGCTGGCCAGCTGCTTCCAGTTCTCCATCTGGCTATAGGCGAAACTCCGGGCAGCGCTGGTCGCCGCCCGTGACCCGGCGCCAATGTCGCTATCGACCTGGCGCCAGGTACTCGCCGCAACCGGGGGCGGCGGCACCAATTCGGGGGCTCGCTCGGGCGTGGCACAACCGGCCAGCACAATCATCGCGAGGATGACCGGGACGCGAAGGGTGACGATCAGGGACATGGTGTATGGATTCGCACTTCACCTTTTCATGCTAGTTCATCTGGCGTCAAAGCCCCAATTGACAATCTGTTGTGCCCCAGCGGTCGATCTCATGGCACGGCGGAGTGGCGGCCTCAAAGGGTTTCAACTCGCATCGACTGGGGCAATTGGCTCTGGAAAAATAGCCGGGATGGTGTAGATTCAAAGCACGAGCCGTTTTCTTGCCAAGGAGGTCGTATGGCGATCCAATCCGTGACGTCGAATGTCAACGCCTTTACCAATCCCGGTACTCAGCCGACGCAAACGCAGCAGTCTCAACAAACGCAACAGGCGCAAGCGATCGAGAAGCAGGAGCCGCGTCCCGCAGAGCGTGTCGAGCTGAAGGAAGAAGCGCCCAAGCCGGTAACGAATGCTCAAGGTCAACGTACAGGTACGTTGATCAATGTGACTGCCTGAAACCTCATGGGCGGTGCTTGGCACTGCCGGGAGGTGTGAACATGGCGATAACCTCGTCTTCAGGTTTGCAGTCGCCGAGCGGCGGGATCTGGTCGCAGATTCAGCAACAACAGGCGCAGCGCAATGCCGATCAGGCCGAACAGCAGGCCCGTGCCTTGCAATCCCGCGCCCGTGAAGCGCAGACAGTGGCCGATCGGGCGCAGGAGAATGCCCGTTCGCTGAAGGTTCAGTCGGGTCAGGCACAGGGTCAAGCCGAGAGTGCGCGGCGCGGCCTGGTGGCCATGGAATCCATCGGCAAGGTGCAAACCGGGATCAACGATTTGCGCGAACAGATCAGTGCCGCGCTGGCGCCGGCCGAAACGGCTGTCGCCACGACAGCAGAACCGGCGGCGGTAATCAATGTTTTTGGGCAGGCGACGGGTACGTTGGTCAATGTAACGGCCTGAACAGCGGTTTGAGATTTGAAATGCTGTCGGGCGCGTTGGCGCTTTTTTTTTGCCCTTGGGATTGCAGATGGTTTGTGCCCTGCCGCAGTATCAGTAGCCCCGTCTGCATTCCGTCATCGATACCGGTTGCAATTCGATGACGGCTTGCTCAGAATCGGTTCGATAACTCGAAAAAAGATGGCGATCAATGGGTCTAGCCCCGGGAAAGAATGCGCCGGTCGGTCGGCAGTTGTGGATTGCTCTGGTAGCCTTGGCCGTGGGCGGCTTCGTGCTGCTTGGTTACGTGCTGTGGTCGGGCTACCGAGATATCTGGACCGAGGCCCAGACCACCGCCAGGAGCCATGCTGACCTGATCGAAGCGCGCTTCGACGCGACCTTGCGACGGGTCGATTCCAGCCTGATCGGACTGACATCGCGGATCTCCGCCGAGTCGCTTCAACGCGAGGCCGTACCGCGTTTTCGTCAGCAGATTGAAGCCGAGTTCGAACGCCACCGGCAAGTGTTTCCGGAAGTAGCCGGATTTCGCGTGCTCGATGCCAATGGCGAGGTGCTTTACATTGCCGGCGGCGGAGCCTATGTCAATCTCGGGGACCGTTCCTACTTCATCCATCTGCGCGACTACGCGAATGCCGGTATCGTCTTCTCGGAAGTTCTGACTTCGCGGATCACCGGGCGAACGACGATCGTCGCGGCACGGGCGATTCGTGGGCCGGACGGGGCGTTCCGCGGGGTGGTCAGTGCGGCCATCGAGCTTGAGTATTTCGAGCGCCTGTTCCGGACGGTCCATCTGGGTAAAAGCGGGGCCTTGGCGATTCGTCGCAGCGACACGCATTTCCTGGTCGTCCGCCAACCGTCAGTGCCCACTGAAATCAATCGCGCGCTGGACACTGCGCACCCGATTTACCAGCGTATCGCGGCGGGAGAAGGCAGAGGAACGCTGGAGTTCGTCGCCAAGACCGACGGTGTCCGGCGGGTTTATGCCTACAGCGTCCTTGAGCAATATCCCTTTTACGTGCTGGCCGGATTGTCCGAGGCCGACATAATGGCTGCCTGGCGGCAGCGCTCGCTGATTGTCGGCGGCCTTGGCCTGGGCTTGTTCTGGTGTCTGGGCATCGTCCTAGTCTGGCTGTTCCGAGCCCAGAAACGGGAATTGCTGGCGGCCGATGCCTTGCATCGCCATCAGGATCAATTGAAAGCGGCGCAACGAATCGCCCAGGTCGGCAGTTGGGAAATCGATCTGGCGACCCGGGTCGTAACCTCTTCGGACGAACTTTACCGGATCTTCGAAGTCGAGCCGGTGCCCGGCGGGGCGCATTACGACGATTTCATGGCCAGGGTTCATCCGGACGATCAGGCGACGGTCGACAAGGCACTGAACGAATCCGTTCAGGAGCATCGCCAGGTATCCCTGAAACACCGGCTTTTGTTGCCGGACGGTCGGGTCAAGTATGTTCAGGAGTTCTGCGAGCCGGAATATGCCGAGGATGGCACGGCGCTGCGCGTGATCGGCACCTCGCAGGATGTCACCGGTCAGCATCAGATGGAAGCGCGCATGCAACTGCTGGTCAGCGCCTTCCAGTACAGCGGCGAGGCAATCCTGATCACCGATGCCGACAACAACATCATTACCATCAATCCGGCTTTCACCAGGCTCACCGGTTTCCTGCCGGAGGAGGCGCTGGGCAAGAACCCGCGCTTTCTGTCGGCGGGGCGGACGACGAAGAACGAATACCGTCAGATGTGGCAGAGCATCACCGAGCGTGGATTCTGGCAGGGGGAAATCTGGGATCGCCGGAAGGATGGTGGTGTTTATCCGAAATGGATGTCGATATCGGTCATTCGCGACGAGGACGGTACCATTCGCTATTACGTCGCCCACTTTACCGATGTCACTTCAGAGCGGGCGGTCGAGGCAAAGCTCTATCACATGGCACATCACGATGTGCTGACTGGCCTGCTCAATCGCTTCAGCCTGAAAGGGCGGCTCGATCAGGCGCTGTCGGCAGCGCGGCGTGACGGGTCGCGGGTCGCCTTGCTGTTCGTCGATCTCGATCGCTTCAAGGCGGTCAACGACACCCTCGGCCACCATGTCGGCGACCAAATGCTGGTCGAGGTCGCCAAGCGCCTGTCCGAAAGTGTGCGTGACAGCGATGTGGTGGCACGCGTCGGTGGCGACGAGTTCGTCATCATGCTGTCCGGCATCGAACATAGCGGATCGGTGGCGAAAGTGGCCGAAAAGGTGGTCGGCAACATTGGCGATCCGTACTCGATCGAAGGTCACGACCTGTTCACCACGCCCAGTATCGGAATCGCCATTTTCCCGACCGACGGCGACGACGCCGACACCTTGTTGAAAAATGCCGATGCCGCGATGTATCACGCCAAAACCGCAGGCCGGAACAATTTCCAGTTTTTCGATTCGAGGATGAACGATGCGGCGCTCGAACGACTGGGGATCGAGCACGGGCTGCGCCAGGCCTTGTCGCGTGACGAGTTCTGTCTGCATTTCCAGCCAGTACTCGACACCGTCAGCGGGCGGGTGGCCGGGGTCGAGGCGCTGGTACGCTGGCAGCACCCCGAGAGGGGAATGCTGTTGCCTGGCAAATTCATCGGCATCGCCGAGGAGAGCGGCTTGATCCAGCCGCTCGGCGAGTGGGTCTTCTGGGCCGCCTGCAAGCAGTTGGCGGACTTTCGCGCGGCCGGTATCTACGGCGTCAGGATGGCGGTGAACATTTCCGCCATCCAGATGCGTAACGGCAACTTGCCGATCCTGGCCAAAGGCGCCATCGACGCCTTCGGGCTGAATCCCGCCGATCTGGTTTTCGAAATCACCGAATCGGTGGCCATGCAGCAACCGGCGGAAACCGTCCGCATCCTCGATATCCTGCACGATATGGGGATCGGTCTGGCGATTGACGATTTCGGAACCGGCTATTCATCGCTGAGTTACCTGCGCCTGTTCCCGATCGACTTGCTTAAGCTCGACCGCAGCTTCGTCGAGGAGATCGGGCAGAGCGCCGATGGTACCGTGATCTGCGATGCGACCATCGGCCTGGCCCACAATCTCGGCCTGCGCATCGTGGCCGAAGGCGTTGAAACGGACGAGCAGCGCGAATATCTGCGGGGCAGGGGTTGTGATCTGATGCAGGGTTTTCTTTTCAGTCGGCCGGTGCCGGCCAATGAAGTCATCGCCTTTATTCGCCAGCGCAACACTTAAGTTAAGTCGTAACAATCACGGGAAACTGAATAGTTGCCAAGGCAAACCAAATTGCATAAATTTGACCGCTATCGTGGGCTAATTTGATATTTGTCAAGCTGGCAATTTGCCACTAAAGTAGTGTGGGTACTGGCAAACTCGACTGAAAAGCGAGGACGCAAAGCCACCGGTCCTCTGACCCCATCAGGTCAAAGATAGCGGGGCTGCCAAGTACTCCCCTGTGCTTGACCGTTCACTCTCTGTCAGTTGTGTCCCCGTGTCTAACGAGCAACACCAACTGAACAGATGTCTCATGAGTGCATTCAATAGCGTAAACAATCACTGCCTTGGCAAGATCATGGCATTGACCGAAACGAACGATGTGATCGCATCGGACGATATCTACGACAGTCAGGGAGTGAAGCTGTGGGCCAAGGGGGCAAGATTTCCGGGAGCCTGCAGGAGCGACTGGCCAGCCGCAAGTTGCGGACGCCGCTTGAGCTGACGCTTGAGGTCGAGAATGGCATTACCACCGGCGATGTGGCCGATGACTGCCAAAAAATCATCCTGGCGAACCCGATTCTCTGTCACCTGGCCAGCAGCAAGGCCGCCTTTGCCTCTTTGTCACATCTGCGCCTGGTGCGCTTGCCGAGCGCCCTGAAGCTGTTGTTGGCCGCTGCCTACGGCAATCGTGGCGGCGATGAGTATTCGCACGAATTGCACACCATCGCGCTATGCGCCGGTTTTGCGGCATATGCCCAACTCTCCTCGATGGATACCGAACTGTTGCTGAGTGCTGCGCTATTGCATGATTTGGGTGTTCTGTACGTGAACCCGGATTTGCTGCACGCTGACCGTCCGTTGACCGCCAAGGAATGGGCCTCGGTGGCGGTTCATCCGAAGGTTAGCCATATGGTGGCGCTGGAAATCGGCAAACTGCGCGAAGAGGTGGGCCAGGGCATCGGCCAGCATCATGAACGGCTTGATGGCAGCGGCTATCCCTTCATGCTGACCAAGGAGAAGATTTCACCGATCGGCTCGATTCTGGCGGCCGCCGATGCCATGGCGGCGATCATCGAACGGGGCGGCGAAGGGGCGGCCTACCAGGCCACACTGGCCATCAGGCTCATCCCGGAAGAATTCAATCCGGTGCTCAAGGCCTACATCTGCACGTCGCTGCGGGATTTGGCTGAATCATTTGGCCATGGCGATCAGCCTTGCTATGAGCAGACCCGCGACGTCGTGTTCAAGCTCGATCAGGTCGAGCAGAAGGTGCTTGAACTCCTGCAGAGTGCCTCGGGCAAGGTGCACGACCTCCTGCAAATGGCCGGTAACGTCTGCCACAACGTGCGCAAGGCGCTACGAGCCACCGGAGTGGATTCCCTGCTGCAAACTTACACCCCTGGCGACGAGGGCGCGTTCTGTGGCGAGGTCTATCACATCGTCCATGAAACCGGTTGGCGGCTGCGCAATATCTCCCGTACCCTGCAGTTGCGGGCCGATGCCTTGGCGCTGGATGAACAGGCATTTCTGGCACCACTGATCTCCGTTCTGGAATAGTCGCCGACCGCCTTTCCGGTGGATCGAGTAGCCGACTCCGCCGAACTATCCTTCGCCCACCGCTTTAAGTCCTCCTGTTTCCGGAGGCCGCGTCCTTCGCGAATGGTCGAGCACCCCCGGGCTGCTTGAGCATTGCGAACCGCGATTGCCTGAGCGAAGCCAGTGGTCGAGTTTGTCGAATTCAGGCTCAAGCGCCTCCGCTCAGGTTTTCATTCAGTTATTTCCACAAAGATAGAAAACGCTTGCATTGCCCCAAGCTTTTTTCTATGATTAAAACGAACGTATGAATTACAAGGGAGCAATCATGGCTGAAGTCCGATCTGTCGATACCCGCGAGCGCATTCTTGATGCTGCCGAGCACCTGTTCATGGCGCACGGCTACGAAGGGACGTCGATGCGCCAGATCACCGGTGACGCCGGGGTCAATCTGGCGGCCGTGAATTATCACTTCGGTTCCAAGGAATCACTGATGCAGGAGGTGTTCCGCCGTCGTCTGGACTGGCTGAATGAGGAGCGGATGCGGGTGTTGAACGAGATGGAAGCCGAGGCGGCCGACAAGCCCCTGAAACCTTCGCAGATCGTCGACGGCTTCTTCGGCACGCTGTTGCGCATGGCGGGCGACGAAAAGCGCGGCGGGGTCACCTTCCTGCGCCTGCTCGGCCGGACGCTGACCGAGCCCTCGGAATTCATCCGCGCTTTTCTGGCCCACGAATATCAGGCGGTGATGGATCGCTACAAGGAAGCGCTGTTCCGCGCGCTGCCCGAGGTGCCCAAGGCCGAGATCGTCTGGCGCTTCCATTTCATGCTCGGCGCCACCTCCTACGCCATTGCCGGCACCGACGCGCTGCGCCTGGTTACCGACTGGCAGATCGAGGACGCGGATTCGACGGATCGCCTCGACCGCCTGGTGCCGCGCCTGATGTCCTTCCTGCTCGGCGGCCTGCGCGCGCCGTTGCCCCAGTTTTCGGATGCTGCGCCCTGAAGGATGGTTGTGCCGGGCGCAGTCAGTAGCAAATGAACGACCAAAAGCAAAAAAGACATAAAAGGAGACAACAGCATGTTCAACAGCCTCATCCCTCTGCTGGGTATTGCCGCTCTGGCGGCTTTGGCCGGGCTGGTCCTGATCCGGCCGCTGCGCCGGAGCCTGATCACCCGGCCCATTTTTTCCACCTACCGTAAGGTGCTGCCGCAGATGTCGGACACCGAGCGCGATGCGCTCGAAGCCGGCAGCGTCTGGTGGGAAGGCGAACTGTTCCGCGGCAAGCCGGACTGGCAGAAGCTGCACGGCTACCCGGTGCCCAAGCTGACGCCGGAAGAGCAGTCCTTCCTCGACCACGAGTGCGCGGAAGCCTGTCGCTTGGTCGACGACTGGAAAGTCACACACGAACTCTACGACCTGCCGAATGAAGCCTGGCGCTACATCAAGGACAAAGGCTTCCTCGGCATGATCATCCCCAAGAAGTACGGCGGTCTGGAATTCTCGGCCTATGCCCATTCGCAGGTGGTGACCCGGTTGTCGACGCGTTCTTCGGCGCTGGCGGTGTCGGTCATGGTGCCCAACTCGCTGGGCCCAGCCGAACTGCTGCTGCACTACGGCACCGAAGCCCAGAAGAACCACTACCTGCCGCGTCTGGCGAAGGGCATCGAGGTGCCGGCCTTCGCGCTGACCAGCCCGTGGGCCGGTTCCGATGCGGCCTCAATTCCGGATAGCGGGGTCATCTGCAAGGGTATGTGGCAGGGCAAGGAAGTCATCGGCATGCGGGTCAGTTGGGACAAGCGCTACATCACGCTGGCCCCGGTGTGCACGGTGTTCGGCCTGGCCTTCCACCTCTACGATCCCGACGGCCTGCTCGGCAAGAAGAAGCATATCGGCATCACCTGCGCCCTGGTTCCCTACGACCATCCGGGCGTCGATACCGGCCGCCGTCACTTCCCGCTCAACGCCATGTTCATGAACGGCCCGACGCGCGGCAAGGATGTTTTTATGCCGCTCGACTTCATCATCGGCGGCCCGGAAAAGGCGGGCCACGGCTGGCGCATGCTGATGGAGTGCCTGGCGGCGGGGCGCTCGATCTCGCTGCCTTCGTCGAACACCGGCATGGCGCAGATGACGGCGCGCGCCGTCGGCGGCTATGCCCGGGTGCGCAGCCAGTTCAAGATGGCGGTCGGCCGCTTCGAGGGCGTAGAGGAGGCGCTGACCCGGATCGGCGCCTACACCTACATGATGGATGCCGTGCGCAAGATGACGGCCGGTGCCGTCGATCTCGGCGAGAAGCCCTCGGTGGTCTCGGCTATCGCCAAATACCACGTCACCGAACGTGCCCGCCAGGTGGTCAATGACGGCATGGATGTCATCGGCGGGAAAGGCATCTGCCTCGGCCCCTCCAATTTCCTCGGCCGTGCCTACCAGCAGGTGCCGATCGGCATCACGGTCGAAGGCGCCAACATCCTGACCCGTTCGCTGATCATCTTCGGCCAGGGCGCGATCCGCTGCCATCCGTATTTGCTGCCCGAAATGCAGGCGGCGCAGAACCCGGACACCAGGAAAGGCCTGGTCGATTTCGACAAGGCGCTGTTCGGCCATATTGGCTTCACCATCAAGAACGGTTGTCGCGCCCTCTGGATGGGCATGACCGGTTCGCACTTCGCGGCCGTCAATGTCGATACGGCGCCGGAGATGAAGCGCTACTACCAGCAGTTGAGCCGCTTCTCGGCCGCCTTCGCCTTCATGGCCGACATCTCGCTGCTCGTGCTCGGTGGCAGCGTCAAACGCCGCGAAAAGCTGTCGGCCCGTCTCGGCGACATCCTGGCCCAGATGTACCTGATCTCCTGCACGCTGAAGCGCTACGAGGCCGAAGGCCGCAAGGCGGAAGACGCGCCGCTCGCCCACTGGGCGATCTGGGATGCAATGTACAAGGCGCAGCAGGCTTTCGACGGCGTGATCGCCAACTTCCCGGTGCGCTTCATCGCTGCCTTCCTGCACCGCTCGATCTTCCCGTGGGGGCATCCGTATGTCGTGCCCTCCGACGAGGTCGGCCATCAGGTCGCCAAGGCGCTGATCTCGCCGTCGGCCACCCGCGACCGACTGACTGCCGAGTGCTACCTGCCGCTGACCGAGAACGAGCCGGTCGGTGCCATCGAACTGGCGCTGATGGCAACCCTCGAGGCCGAGGCCATCGAAGCCAAGATTCGCGCCGCCGAGAAGGATGGACGTTTCGACGACAATCCGCTGGCCAATGTCCGCGACATCGCCATCGTCGCCGTCGAGAGCGGGGTCATCACGGCGGCCGAGTACGAAGTCATGAAGCGCCGCAACCATCTGCGCGACATCGTCGTCCATGTCGATGATTTCCCCTTCGACTACGGCGTGGCGACGGCCAACAAGCCGGCCGAAAGCCGGATGGCCGCCTGATGAAACCGATTTATGTAGTCGACGGCGCCCGTACGCCGTTCCTCAAGGCGCAGAAGGGACCGGGGCCGTTCGCGGCTTCCGATCTGGCGACCCAGGCGGGCCGGGCGCTGTTGCTGCGCCAACCCTTCCTGCCCAGCGATCTGGACGAGGTGATTCTCGGCTGCGCCGCACCGTCGCCCGATGAAACCAATATCGGCCGCATGGTCGCCCTGCGCCTCGGTTGCGGCGAGAAGGTGCCGGGCTGGACGGTGATGCGCAACTGCGCCTCCGGCATGCAGGCGCTCGATTCGGCCATCGCCAACATCCAGTGCGGGCGTTCCGAACTGGTGCTGGCCGGCGGCGTCGATGCGCTGTCAAGGGCGCCGCTGTTGTACACCGACACGATGGTGCGCTGGTTCGCCGGCATGATGGCGATGAAGACCACGGGGCAAAAGCTCGGGCATTTCCTGAAACTCAAACCGGCGGCGCTGTTCAACCCGGTGATCGGCCTGATGAAGGGCCTGACCGACCCCGTGGTCGGTCTCCTGATGGGCCAGACGGCCGAGAACCTGGCCTGGAAGTTCGGCATCAGTCGGCAGCAGATGGACGAGTTCGCCGTGCGCAGCCACCAGCGAGCGCTGGCCGGGCAAGCCGCCGGCCATTTCGGCGAGATCGTGCCGTTGGTCGATGGCGAGGGCAAAGTCTATGCCGAAGACGACGGCGTACGCGCCGATGCCAGCCTGGCCGGCATGGCCAAGCTCAAGCCCTTCTTCGACAAGAAGTACGGCAACATCACCGCCGCCAATAGCTCGCAGATCACCGATGGCGCCGCCTGGCTGATCCTGGCTTCGGAAGAAGCGGTGCACAAATGGAATCTCAAGCCGCTGGGCAAGATTGTCGACAGCCAGTGGGCCGGCCTCGATCCGGCGCTGATGGGCCTTGGCCCGGTGCACGCGGCGACGCCGATCCTGCAACGGCATGGCCTGGGCCTCGACGACATCGATACCTGGGAACTCAATGAAGCCTTCGCGGCGCAGGTCCTGGCCTGCCAGGCCGCCTGGCAATCGGATGAATACTGTCGCGAGCAGCTCGGCTTGCCGGGCGCTCTGGGCGCCTTGGACGACGCCAAGCTCAACGTCGATGGCGGGGCGGTGGCGATCGGCCATCCGGTCGGTGCCTCCGGTGCCCGCATCGTGTTGCACGCTCTGCACGTGCTGCGCCGGCAGCAAGCCAAACGCGGCATCGCGACTATCTGTATCGGTGGCGGCCTGGGCGGCGCCATGCTGGTCGAAACGGCGGGCTGACCATGCGTATCGGAATTGTGGTCGATTCGG